>NZ_JARMMC010000008.1:0-351952 GCF_036216745.1 Fictibacillus sp. B-59209
AGCTACCAGACTTCTTGGACACCCCCTTTGCCATAGAAGCAATGTCTAGCTCCAGCGACCAGGGCTGAAAACGAACTGGAAGGACGAAAACAAATGCTCTTTTCGTCTCTGGTCGCTTGCGCTTTTCTTTTTTACCAGCCCCGCTCGTATTGTACAGGGATATCAAGTGCTTCTTTTTGATGAACCGTTTCGGCGGCACGCAATGGCCAATATGGATCACGAAGGAGCTCGCGTGCAAGCAGTACAAGATCCGCTTTTTCGTTGCGGATGATTTCATCGGCCTGCATGCCTTGTGTGATCAAACCTACAGCTGCAGTCGGAATTCCGGCTTGTTCGCGGATTTTTTCAGCAAAAAGATTCTGATAGCCGGCGCCGACAGGAATCGGCGCTTTCGGCAGATTACCGCCGGAACTGCAATCAATCAGGTCTACTCCTTCATCTTTCAGCAGCTTGGCCAGCTCGATAGAGTCCTCAAGCGTCCAGCCGTCATCTACCCAGTCTGAAGAGGAAATGCGGACAGTGAAAGGAAGGTTTTCCGGCCATTCTTTTCTCATCACACGAACAGTCTCGATGAAAAAGCGAATACGGTTTTTGAAGCTGCCGCCGTATTCATCAGTCCGTTTGTTTGAGACGGGAGAATAGAAGCTGTGAGCCAAATAGCCATGAGCTCCATGGAATTCCATCCATTCGAAACCAGCTTCCCGTGCTCTGATGGTTGCAAGCCTGAAGTTTTCCTGAATCTCTTTAATTTCTTCTATACTTAATTCTTTA
The DNA here is from genome assembly GCF_036216745.1 of Fictibacillus sp. B-59209. NCBI lineage: Bacteria > Bacillati > Bacillota > Bacilli > Caryophanales > Fictibacillaceae > Fictibacillus > Fictibacillus sp. B-59209. The sequence continues at coordinate 772 of NZ_JARMMC010000008.1, forward strand.
GGTTCTTTGTATCCTTCACTAAAAGGGATCGCGCTTGGACCGATCACATTCCAGCCGCCTTGCTCATTCGGCACTCCAGCAGCAGATGCTTCTTTTTGTTTCCAAGGACTGTAGGTAGAGGCTTTTCTTCCGGCATGTGCCAGCTGGATGCCAGGTACAGCTCCATGTTCTTTTATGAAACGGGTGATACGTTTAAATGGTTCAATGTGCTGATCTGTATAGATGCCAAGATCTTCTGGCGAAATTCTGCCTCGGGCTTCTACCGCTGTAGCTTCTACTATAACCAGACCCGCTCCGCCAACAGCGCGTGAACCTAAGTGAACAAAATGCCAGTCATTCGGCATTCCATCCTCAGCACTGTATTGGCACATGGGAGAAACCCCAATTCTGTTTCGAAGTGTTATATCCTTGATGGTAAGTGGAGAAAAAAGATGTGGCATGGACAAGTTCCCTCCTGTAATTTTAAAAGTTAAAAACAAAACCATAGTAACACAATCAAAATAATATGATAAAACAATGTGCTTGTAATAATTCACAGCTTGTATTTTACCCCTTAGAAGAGGAATGTATAACATGGATAAAAAATGACGCGCCAACTGAAAAAGAGACAAAAATGGAGAAGGAAAAACTTCCTTTTTTATCGAATGTAATGCCTTAGAAAGATAAAGGCAGGTGGATTATGTCATACTCTGAAAAACTTATCCAAAAGGTTAAGGAAATGTACATTTTGGACCATAAAGCAAGAGTTCATATTGATAAAACTCAGCATTCCATCAATGTTTTCTTTAGTGATATGAAGTTCAAATTAAGAATTGTGGAAGAAAAAACAGATGAGATCAATATTCGAATAAATGAAGCAGTGCCAGGTGTTTTTGCACAAATTATGATTAAACAGACAGTGCTCAGTTTTGAACGGACTCCGAACGGCACAATCCTGGTACAGCTAAAGGATGAGGGAGAAGTGGGGGAACTTGATACACTCGGATGGGACGGCGGCCGGGTGGCTTCCGAACGGTATGACAAGGAGTTTACGATTCCTTTGCTGAACAGTTACCTAAAAGAAGCGTTTGACCAGATTTTATTTTAATAAAAAGCTCTGCTAGTCAATGTTGTTGATTAACTAGTGAGGTGTGATTGAATCGCCTTTTGAAAAGCAGAAGGGTGTAAGCAAGCTTTTAACCTTCTGCTTTTCGGGCGCTTCATTTGTTTCACAAATTAGCCGGCTCTTATCATCGCCAGCTAACACCCCTTATTATTTTGGGAAAAAGGCTTGAGGACCTCTTTTAAGCATCAGTATGCGCTGCCCATTATAAAAGGAAATCAACAGTATGCCTTTAACAAAACCTAAAAAAAAACAAGGGGGTTTCTAAAAGAACCGCCTTGTTTTTCTATCAACTTAAAATGTATGTGCGGCATCCTTCGCACGTGCAATACCGTTTTCTTTAATTTCTTGAGCCTTATCAGGCATAGCAGCATGCCCTTCAATAAATACTCCTTCCAATGAAGGAACCCCGAAGAAGTTCATCATTACACTCAAATAACGATGCCCCATTTCAAGATCAGCAGCTGGGCCTTCTGAGTAAACACCGCCGCGAGCTTGAATATGAAGAGCTTTCTTGTCCGTTAAAAGACCAACTGGTCCTTGTTCTGTATATTTGAATGATTTACCTGCAACAGCTACTGAATCAAGATAAGCTTTCATAACTGGCGGGAAAGAGAAGTTCCACAATGGTGTAACGAAAACGTATTTATCGGCTTCAACGAACTTTTCGCTCAGTTCACCAAGACGCTGTACTTTTGTTTTCTCTTCAGCAGATAGTTCTTCAAACCCTTTTCCGCTTTGAAGTTTTCCCCAGCCGCTGAATACGTCAGCGTCAATTTGCGGAATGTTTTCTTTATAAAGGTCGATATGCACCACTTCGTCGTCTGCATTCACTTCTTTATAAGTGTCGATAAAAGCCTTACCTGCAGCCATACTGAAAGATTGAGTTTCATTATGCGGGTGGGCTGTAATATATAATACTTTTGCCATAGTGTATTCCACCTTTTCTGGTTGTGATATAGAGCAGTTATTGTAATTTCCCTGCATTAGCAATTATTAATCATAGGCGCAGATTTGTGAAGTAGGCACATTCATGTGGTATAGTATAAAAAAAGGTACTGTAAAACGGAGGGCCGCTTTATGAAGAAAAATCCAGAACAATGTCAGGTGGTTGTGGCACTCGATATGATTGTGGGAAAGTGGAAACCGATCATCATTCAGCATCTGCTTTCCGGTGATATTTTAAGGTTTAACGAATTACGAAGGTTAATGCCGGATATTACCCAGCGCATGCTGACGCTTCACCTGCGTGAATTAGAAGAGCAGGATATTGTACAAAGGGTGGTCTATCCCCAAATCCCACCGAAAGTAGAATACTCCATTACCGAATACGGCAAAAGCTTAGGGCCGATTATGGATGCTATGCACTATTGGGGCGCAGCCCATGTGGAGCATATGAAGCATAAAAAGGAACAAGAGGACTCTTCTTTTAATGGAGAGGCGAATTAAAAAGGAAAGCTGGCTGGATTTCCTTTTTTGATTCCGGGATTGTTGAAAAGTGATGAAGGCAAAGGAACAACCATCCTGCTGAGTTTTCCAATTCACGAACCACTTGAGGAAATCGTTCCAGACGTTAAATAACAAAAAAGCCGCCGGTCACAAGCGAAGGAGGTCCAAGCTTTGACCAGCGGCTTTTATTAATTCTGCATCCTGATGGCCATGTCCGTAAAGCATAAGAAGAACGGTCGTATAGAGAGCCTTAAACCTTGCGAGTTCTTGGGTCTGAAGGTCTATTTCGCCATATACATGAAAGAACATCTCCCGGCCTTCTGGAGGAAGAAAACTGTAGACGATGGACAGGTCCACTGCAGGATGACCAATATGTACGTCTCCCCAGTCAATGATTCCCGAAACTTTCCCATTAGCATCCACTGTTATGTTGCGAATATGCAGATCTCCATGTACGAGAACTTCATGTCCAGCCGTTTCGTGGGGTTCTGTATTTTGAACGATTTGCTCAAGATCATCCACTCGTTCATAAAGCTGAAGGTCCCTAATTTCGTTTAAAAAGCCAAGCAGCTTTGGACGGCGATTCTCGACACCTAATCGGTCCAGCTCATCATAAGGCACTTGCAGGGACTTTGCCTGTTCTGCCGGAAACGCATGAAGTGCCCGAAGAAAACGGCCTAGCGGCACCGCTGAGGTTATTCGTTCTGCATGAGATAAACAGCCTGGCGGTTTTCCGGGAATAAGATAGTAGCCGGTAAAAGGCCAGGGATACAAATCTGGAACGGGTGAGCCAAAATAACATGGTGTAGCAATCGGTAACGGCATTTTTTCTGCTAAAGGCGGCAGCAACTTGTTTTCAGTCTTTAAAAGGGGAACCGCGATCGCTCGGCGTGGAAACCGGAAAATATATTTTCCATTTACAGAATAAACAGTATTATCAAACCCTTTGCCTATTTCATTGACTTCTCCGGGTGCAAGTTCCGGGAACTGACCTTCAATGAGCTGTTTTGCCATAAAAGGTGATACAACCATTTCAGCATCCCACACATTTCCCATTCAGAATCCCCCTCTTAAACCAATGATATTATTAATTTATACAATTGGACGGTGAAGTGGCAAGCAAAACCAAGCAGACAAAAGCCTGCCAGGAACATAGAGCTCCGCATGACACTGGGGCTCATCAGCCGTTTGGAGAAATGAACGGTAAATACAAGATTGAGGTTCCATAAGAACAAACCCAGAATAATGGCAAAACTGCAGGCAAGAGAGAATACAACAGAGTGGGAAGAGGTTAAGATATTCAGGGAAGTTCCGAAAACACCAAACCAAAAAATGAGGGAAATGGGGTTGGCAAGCGCGATCATTAACCCTGTTATGTAGGCACTTCGCCGGTTCATATCGTTCTCTGTAGTTAGCTTTAAGGAAAAGGTTAAGGCTGAACCTATACTCTGAAATCCTAGATAGATTAATAGAATAATGCCAACTATGTACATGATTATTTGTATCCAGTTTACCTGCATGATTTCACCCAGGCCAAAATAAATGCCGAGAAGGAGAAGAACATCCCCGGTAAGTCCTCCAAGCCCCACACACCAGGAAGCAAGGAATCCTTGTGTCAGCCCGCGTTTCATTACCTCTATATTCATCGGCCCAATTGGTGCCGCCAGACTCAGTCCCAAAAAAATAAAATGTGCGAATGAAATGAAGAACTCCATGTCTGACCCCTTTCCTTGTCCTCTTTTCTACTGTATGCCTTTAGGGGGAGGAGACATGCGTTTTTATAGAAAAGGGGGAATTGGATACTAGTTTGTATGAATGTTTTCGATATATGGAAATGTTTTAACCAGGAAGAAACGTGGAAGAGTACGGTGTGCACTTAAAATAAGTAAGGGAGGATTTTTTAGTGAAACCACATCAGCTCTATATTAATGGAGAATATGGATCTTCCACTTCCAATGAAACGATTGATGTAGTAAATCCCTCGACTGAAGAGGTGATTTCGACCATATATAATGGAACAGAAGAAGACATCAACCGAGCGATCGAAGCAGCTTTTGAAGGACAGAAAAAATGGGAAAAAGTCCCGAGTATCCAGCGCGGCAAGGCTGTCCGAAAACTGGGAGACAAAATTCAGGAGAATCGCGAGACTTTCGTTAAACTGCTGTCAGAAGAACAGGGAAAAAGCATTGAGGCAGCTGGAGGAGAGGTCGATACCGCGATTGAATACTTTTACTATATGTCCGAATGGGCCCGCCGTATCGAAGGCGAGATTGTACCGAGCGATCGGCCAAATGAAAACATCTTTATATACCGTAAACCGATCGGAGTCGTTGCAGGAATCGTTCCTTGGAATTTTCCGGTGTTTATTTTGGCAAGAAAGGTTGCAACAGCTCTTATCACAGGCTGTTCCATCGTCCTGAAGCCGAGTCAGCAGACGCCTAACACAGCAGCAGAATTCACGAAGCTGATTGACAGCATGAAGAATGAAATTCCTCCGGGTGTTTATAATTTTGTAACGGGCAAAGGTTCAGTGATCGGCAATGCGATGGCTACTCATCCTAAAGTAGGGATTGTCACCATGACTGGAAGCGTTGGTGCCGGATCTAAAGTGATGGAAGCGGCAGCGAAGAACATTACCAAAGTGAATCTTGAGCTGGGTGGAAAAGCACCAGCTATTGTCACCGAACACGCCGATCTGGATCTGGCGGTTGAGAAAATCAAAACGTCGAGAATTACGAATGCTGGCCAGGCTTGTACGAACGCTGAGCGTGTCTATGTGCATGAAAAAGTGGCCGATGCGTTTATTGATAAAATGGTGAATGCGATGAGAGAGACAAATGTAGGAAAGGCATCAGATAAAGATACTGAAATGGGGCCTCTGGTCAGCCAAAACCGTCTGGAAACTGTTCATGAGATGGTAGAGGGTGCTGTGAAAAGCGGTGCTAGAGTGCTGACAGGAGGCAAACGGGCAAATATCGAAAAAGGATACTTTTACGAACCGACGGTCATTACGAATGTCACCCAGGATATGAAGATCATCCAAGAAGAAATATTTGGACCTGTTCTCCCGGTGGTCACATACAAAACGCTTGACGAGGCGATCGAATGGGCCAATGATTCCGATTACGGTCTTTCTTCTTCCATCTATACGGAAAACGTGCACGAAGCGATGAGGGCTGCCAATGAATTGAAATTTGGTGAAACCTTTGTAAACCGGGAAAACTTTGAAGCCATCCAGGGTTATCACGCTGGCCGCAGAAAATCTGGCCTTGGCGGCGCGGACGGAAAACATGGCGTGGAAGATTTCCTTGTGACACATGCTGTCTATATGGAATACAAAAACTAAAAAACAGCATTAAAATCAGTCTGGCATATTATGTGCCAGGCTTTTTTATGTGGAAATACTCATTGTTCAATGAAAATATTTATAATATTATAATAAATATAAATTACAAAAAAAGGAATGAACGGCTGATGCAAAGGACTCCGGGCTGGCGGTAATCTGCTTAATCATTTGCGGCCGGTATTTTTATGAGAAAGAGGAGGTAAAACCTTTCCCTTCAACGAAATGGGCCCTAATGAAAGAGGGCTGGATCTACTTGTGGAAAATTCCATCCCTGCGTATGGTGACGTTGATGGATGCTATTGAAGGAGTGGCAGGCTCGATTTGGATCGGTGCGCTGACATTGATTTATGTAAAAGAAGTTTTACATAGGGGCGAGCAATGGTGGGGGTTCATTAACGCTAGCTATTATGCCGGAACGATTCTAGGCGGAATTTGCACCCTATGGCTGGCCAAAAGAATTCAGAAACATCTGATCTTAAGCATGGCAGCAGGATCATTCCTGTTCAGCCTTTTTACCTTTTTATATGGTTTAAACAGTGTTCCGTTCTTTGCACTTCTTTTGTGTGTGGCCATGGGACCTTCCTATCAGCTCAGGGATGTTGCACAGCAAACAGCTTTCCAAACCAACATTGAGAGTGAACATCTGCCCAAAGTGTACGCCAGCAGGGGAATTCTATTGTCCATCATTACGAGCCTATCTATATTTTTAATGGGCTTTGTAGCAGATGCAATCAACATCCGTGCCGTTTACATTCTTGGAGCTGCTCTAATTATGGTTTCTGCTGTCTTGTCTTTTTCCTTGCTGCAGGCGAAGAGAAAAGAAGTAGCAGATCTAAGCAGTCCTTTATAATGAGAAGAAACAGGAAATAAGGAGAAGGATATGAAAAAAACCAAAACGAACGCGATGAGAATACTGGACAAGGAAAAAATAGACTATGAAAATATGAGTTACAGTACAGAGGACGGCAAGATTGATGGGGTATCTGTGGCTCACAAAATAGGGCGTGAACCGGGGGTTGTATACAAGACACTGGTTGCCCAAGGCTCTGGCAAGGAATATTATGTTTTTGTAATTCCGGTCGAAGCGGAGCTTGACCTAAAGAAAGCGGCCAAAGCGGTCGATGAAAAGAAAGTTGAAATGCTTCCTGTAAAAGAATTGCTGGCCGTTACAGGATATGTTCGAGGGGGCTGCTCGCCTGTAGGCATGAAAAAACTGCTTCCTACAATCATAGAAGAAGCGGCGAAAGCACAGGAGACCATCATCGTAAGCGGAGGGAAGATTGGACTGCAGATCGACCTGTCACCGAGAGATTTAGAAAACGTGACAAAAGCTAAATATGCAGCAATCACGAAGTAAATAACGAGGGGGGTGGAACCTTTTTTCAGGGTTCCGCTTTTTTAATGGCAACCTTACATCATTGTAAGAAAGTGTAAGGTTTGCACATGGTAAGTGAGCCTTGTTCCCTCATAAAATAGAAATAGAGGAAAAAGGATAAATCATTAAAAAAGGGGCAAAAAATGACACTTACACAATTTAATAATGAAACCTTTAGGAGTATCAATGATCTGGCCGGCAGTTTTTCCGCTGCAAACCCAGTCATGGTGTTTTTAGCGGAGTATATGCTCTATGCACTTGGGATCCTTATTATCGGCTACTGTTTCACTCGCTCCAACCGCAACCGGCTGATGATTGTTTTTGCGATCGTGAGTTGTGGGATAGCAGAGATTCTTGGCAAACTGGCAGGTCTGCTCTATTCTCATCATCAGCCTTTTGCGGAACTGTCGAACGTGCATCAGCTGGTCGAGCATGGAATTGATAATTCATTTCCAAGTGACCATGCCATAATCTTCTTTTCAATCTGTACCACCATTTGGCTCTTCAGAAGGAAAGAAGGCTTCATTTGTCTTCTGCTCGCTTTTTGCGTCGCCTTTTCACGCGTTTGGGTTGGTGTACATTATCCCATCGATGTAATAGCAGGGGCATTGCTGGGTGTTGTGTCATCACAAATTGTTTATAAAACTATGATTTCTAGTCGTTTGGTTAAGCGTTATGCAAAAAGTGGCACAAAGGAGAGAGTGGAGAACTTTTGATAAGTTCTATTAAAAAAAAACAGGTAGAAATCCGTCGAATAGTGTCGCGTATAAACCGTTTGAAAATAAATGATTGCTCTTTGAACATAAAACCAATTTTTTGAACATGAACATAAAACCTACAGACTTGAAAAAAAATCTGACGCTACGACTTTAAAGCTAAAACGGGCATTTTCAGAGCCTCCACTGTCGGGAAAACACTTTTTCTGCCTAATTGCATGGTTTTTTCCAGAAAGGAACGGCAAAGAAACTTGTACAATAAACGGATCTATACCGATTGCCCGAGCAGCTTCTTAGCTGCTTTTTTTAGTTTCTAAATTGTACCAGCTCTATTAGAATGAATATAAGATAAAGTATGGGAAATTGGCAGATAACCCGTGAAAAGAAAGGAAGAATGGTAGTGTCTATACAAAGTGTTTTGATGAAAGAAGAAAACCTGGATGCATGTATTGAACTTTATCAAAACGTTTTTAACAGCAGTCCTTGGAATGAGAACTGGACCGTTGAAACGGCAAAGGAAAGGTTATCCGATTTGCTGAATACACCGAAGTTTCTCGGTTATGTATTTTATGAGAGCGGCCAGCTCATTGGCTTTATAGCGGGCAACAGCAAAAAGACCGATAACGGTTTAACGTTCTATATTGCTGAACTCTGTGTAAACAACAAGATTCAAGGGAAGGGCTATGGAACTAAAATGCTGAATGGGTTTGAAGTAGAACTGAAAAGAAGAGAGATTCAAAGTCTATATTTATTAACAGCTAAGGAAGGATTGGCACAAGCGTTTTACGAGAAAAATGGTTTCAGAGTGAACGAAAACCGGATCGTCATGAACAAAGCTCTATAAAAGGGGGGACTGCAATCTATCCATATCTAAAAAAAGGAACCACTATTGGGGTAACAGCCCCTTCGTCTGGTTTACAGCCTGAGCTTCATGACCATTTAAAACAAGCCATTCAGCAAATGAAGGATGAAGGATTCCAAGTAAAAAGCGGCAAGACGCCTTGGACACAAAGCAAGGCCAAATCAGCAGATGCAGCAGCACGTGGCGATTAATTTAACGAGACGATGCAGAGTGAAGGGATCGATATCATTATTCCTCCATGGGGCGGGGAACTTCTAATTGAGATGCTGCCTCATATGGATTTCGAGAAGATGAAGCGCAAATGGATATTAGGCTATTCCGATTTGAGCGGGCTGTTGCTGGCAACTACCTTAATCACTGGAATGGCCACAGCACATGGGACCAATCTCATTGATTTAAGGGGAGAAGACACCGATCATACAACGGCCTAGTTTAATAACCACTTAATTACGTAAAATTTCGTTAATAAAGGCGATTGCTTTTCGCAGTCATCTTTTTTGTATTTGTGCAATAAAACTTGGAAATACAAAGATTATGTGGTGGGTTGAACAATATAGTCCTGAATTTTCATGTTTAAAGCCTCGTGCCAAACTCAAAAATGGTAGGTTTTATCGTCTTTTATCCAATCAGGTTTCATTTAATTTCATAGAATATTATTAAAGTTTAATAGAAAGGAGAGTTGAAAAAATTTGCTTTTCTTCTTTATATCTTTATTAGCTTATTAAAAATGGTCTTGTATGATGGAGCCTACCTTTGAAAGCCATAGTGTGTGTGAGTGTCAAATATTGGTACTATCGTCCAATTTAGGAACTATGATATTACAATATTCACAAAATTATTTATATGGGAGGTTATCCATGAAAAATGTAGAAATAATTTTAGATGCGATTTTTACTTTCTCATTGAAAAGGTTCAAAAGAGAAAGAAATAATCTAAGAAATAATATAAAATGGGACGATGCTATTAATTTTTCGTTCAGGGAGGACAGCCTATGAAAAAGTTTTTTGCTTTTCAAGTGTTAATTGCATTGGTTATAGGAGCGCTTATCGGACATTTTTTTCCTGAACTTGGCCAAGCTTTAAGACCAGTTGGCGACGCTTTTATTCATCTTATTAAAATGATTGTTGTGCCTATTGTTTTCACTACAATTGTCATTGGGTCATCAGGCGGCGGAAGCATGAAAAAAATGGGTTCATTAGGACTTAAAACAATTATTTGGTTTGAATTCATTACCACGTTGATTCTAGGTATTGGTCTTTTACTTGCTAACACTTTAAAGCCAGGTGCCGGGCTTAATATGTCTCATCTTGCAAAGAATGATATCGCACCATTAAATGAGGGCGTTTCCAAAGTTGTTGATTTTAAAACGATGCTAGTTAACATCATCCCAAGCAACATTGTTGATGCGATGGCAAAAAGTGATTTATTAGCTGTTATATTCTTCGCTATATTATTTGGTGTTGCTGCTGGAGCCATTGGCAAAACGTCAGAGCCGGCAATAAAGTTCATGGAGTCAGTCGCCAAAATTATGTTTAAACTGACACAAATGGTCATGGTAACTGCACCGATTGGTGTACTCGCTCTCATGGCAGCCTCTGTAGGTCAGTTTGGTATCGCCCTTTTAGTCCCTATGGCAAAGTTAATTGGGGTCGTGTATCTTGGGCTTGCTATTGTTATTTTCGGTCTGTTTCCTTTGATCGCTTGGTTCTTAAAGATTTCTTACTTTAAATTGTTTCGAATGATATGGGATTTGTTCCTTATCGCATTTTCTACAACAAGTACGGAAACTATTCTTCCGCAGTTAATGAGTAGAATGGAGGCATATGGTTGTTCGAAACGTGTTGTATCTTTTGTTATTCCTTCTGGACTATCATTGAATTGTGATGGTTCGACATTGTACCTTTCAGTTTGCTCTATTTTCTTAGCACAAGCATTTGGAATCCCGATGGATTTTGGCCAACAGTTAATTTTAATGGGGGTTCTTGTTGCAACCTCAAAAGGAATTGCGGCTGTTCCATCCGGCTCGCTGGTTGTACTTTTAGCCACCGCCTCAGCAGTAGGGCTTCCTGCAGAAGGTGTCGCCATTATCGCAGGCATTGACCGTGTGCTGGATATGGCACGTACTGCCTGTAATACACCCGGACATGTTCTCGCTTGTATTGTGGTTTCAAAGTGGGAAAAAGAGTTCCGCCAGCAGGAATGGGTCAATACTCAAACCGAACAATCAAGCATTCGACAGGCATAAGAGAAAAGTTACTTATTCTCAAAGTTGAGGTGATGGTCTTCGGACCTCACCTTTTCTACTGCGAGTTTTCAGTCGATGATTCTCACTTTTTTATTTATTGTGACAATGGTACTTCTAAAATCTAGTTTCCCCGGTAATAAGATTTTCTACGTTCCATATAAAACCTTCACGATAAAACCGTCACGAAATTTGGTGCCCTTTCTCTTACACAATCCAGAGAACATTTTACCCAAGGAGTGGTTATAATGGCACGTATTTTATTTATTAATGGTGGATCAGAAGGACATATTAATCCAACTATTGGAGTTGTGCAAGAGCTTATTTCGCGTGGAGAAGAGGTAGTGTACTTTACGATAGAAGCTTTTCGAGAACGTATTGAGAAGACGGGAGCCACAGTACGAACATTTGACGGTGAAAAATTTATAAAAGCTTTTAACTCAGATGGAAGAAATTATTTACTCGAGAGAATCAATGGTCTTTTGCGTACGGCAGATATCATAATACCTAGTGTTCTGGAGCAAATCGAAGGGGAACATTTTGATTATATCATTCACGATTCAATGTTTGGTTGTGGACGTTTTCTTGCACGAATACTTAAACTTCCGGCAATTAATTCTTGTACTTCTTTTTCACAGACCAAAGCATCATTTGATAAAATGTTGGAACATCTTTCACAAAATATCCCAACAGAAATTGTTAATACGATAAATAATGATTTTCAAAACTTGACAACAAAAATTAAAGAAAAATATGATGTTGAAATTCGTTCTCCTTATGAAGTTTTTTGTAACCCTGCACCATTTACAATCAATTATACAACTAGGGAGTTTCAACCCTTTGGAGAAACATTTGACCAAACTTACAAATTTGTAGGTCCATCCATCTCTTTACGATCAACGCAAGACAACTTCGACCTTACCGCAATCAAGGTAAAAAGCCTAATTTATATTTCACTGGGTACTGTCTTTAACCAAGCAATTGATTTCTATAAGCTTTGTTTTAAGGCATTTGAGAACACTGATCATACTGTTGTCATGTCTATTGGGAAAAAAGCTCAAATATCTGATTTGGGGAGATTCCTAAAAACTTCATTGTAAAAAATTATGTTCCACAAACTGAGGTGCTGAAATACACTAAATTATTTATCACACATGGTGGAATGAACAGTACCAATGAAGGTCTCTATTACGGGGTTCCGCTAATTGTAATCCCGCAAAGCGCGGATCAGCCGATAATTGCTCAACAAGTTGCCAATATCGGAGCCGGTATTCAATTACAAATGCAAAGCTTGACTGCAAATCAACTACGTGAAGCCTTAAATCATGTGTTAAACCACCCATCTTTCCATAAAGCTGTTGCAAATATTAGGGAATCCTTTCAAAAATCGGGTGGGTATCACCAAGCTGTTGATGAGATTTTCGAATTTAAAAGTCAATATGATATCTAAATATAAAAATTTCTAAGGTGCCATTATTATTGACTTTTTCTTAGTGGTTACGGCAACTTCTTTTTTAATTAAGTAATGGAGCAGGAACTATTATAAAAGCTAGATTATGAAGTTAAAAACTTAACGTGCTGCCGTTTGTTGTAAATACGATGGAGCCCTTTTGATCGGTGCGTAAGATTTTTGCAGGCTTCAATCGGTTCAACACTTCTTACCAAGAATGTTTACAATGTGGCTGAGTTTAGCTATGTTCCAGTCGTTGGTCTGGATGTAGCCAAAGGTGAAAGTGAAGCTCAAGTCTTTTTATTCATTAAACCGTTTATGCTATATACATCAACCTGCAAATCAAAAAATTCCATTACCTTGACAGTGGTTATTCACTTTGAGATAAATGTAAAAAAGATCATAAATATATAATCTTTTAAGTTCAGAAAAATAGGTGCCATTTTTGGAATGCATATTATGGAATTAATTCTAAAATACCGCTTTCCTCTTGTGCCATTTCGTGCCTATTGAGTTTGAAAAACCTGAGAACATTCTGAAAATGAAAATCTGAAAAACGTTGATTTATCAAGGTTCATCCATCTCTTTAAAACATTTTGAAAAAGGTAATTAATCAATATCAGCATGGAAGGATGATAGAAATGTCGATTGAAAGCGTTAAAGCTTATTTGAAGCAATGGAACCGTGAAAAAGATGTGATGGAATTCGATGCATCCAGCGCAACCGTTCAACAGGCAGCCGATACGATTGGTGTCATTCCTGCAAGGATTGCCAAAACGTTATCATTCAAAGGAGAAGATGGAACCGCTATGCTGATCGTAGCAGCAGGAGATGCGAAGATTGATAACAAGAAGTTCCGCCAGCAGTTCGGTTTTAAAGCGAAGATGCTTTCCCCGGAAGAAGTGCTGGAGCAAACCGGTCATGCGGTAGGCGGTGTTTGTCCGTTTGGTTTAAAGAATGAGATTGATGTCTATCTGGATGAGTCGATGAAAAGATTTCAAACACTCTTTCCGGCATGTGGCAGTTCGAATTCTGCAATTGAACTAACAGTCGATGAGATATACGAATATTCCAATGCTAAGGAATGGATAGATGTTTGCAAAGGCTGGGAATCAGAAGAAAGCAATGAGAAAGAAGCAGTGAAAAGCAGCTTATCATAGTTCTGAGATCAAGGACCTTATTCAGGGTCCTTTTTTTCTTTGGATTTTTACTTTTTTTTCTAAAATGTAAACTTCCTTCCATTAAACTTCGTCTATAGTAGTAGAGAGGGGTTGGAGGTGATGGTATCATGCACAAATTGCAGTTTAACAGCATGCCTGTATTTGAAACACCCGTGACAAAAGAAGAATTGATGGAGCAGATCATGAAGGATTACGGCAAGGATGTTCTGTACCTTTGTTATACGTATGTGAAGGAATGGAATCTGGCAGAGGATCTGGCGCAGGATGTTTTTGTGAAATTTTATAGCAAAGCTGACATCTTCAGAGGTGAAGCCAAACGAAAGACGTGGATCTACAAGATTGCCGTCAACCACTGCAAAGACTATATCAAAAGCGCTCATTACCGTTACTCTGTGGTCACAGAAAAGATTCAAAAGTACATAAAAGGAACCTCTTCTTCCGTTGAAGATCTGGCTCTTTATAAAGATGAAAAACAAACCCTATATCAGCACATTTTTCGGTTGCCGGTGAAATACCGTGAAGTGATCTTTCTCTTTTATTATGATGAGTTGTCACTTCAGGAAATCAGTGAATCATTGAACATCAACATTAACACGATTAAATCAAGATTAACGAAAGCAAAAAGTTTGCTGAAACACTCTTTAAAAGGAGGGCAGTGACATGGAGGAACTAAAAGGATTTAGAAACCACATGGAAAATACCACCTTTAAGAACCGGAACTTTGGCGAAAAACAACGGCAGATCGTCCATCAAAGGTACAGGGATATGAAATCAGAGAGTACTGCTTTCCGCCGTAAAACGGTTATTATGCCGATTGTCAGTGTGATCGTCTGCGCCTTGTTTTTCTTCATTACAGCTTCTCTTGTGACTGACCATACTGCCAAGCTTGATCCGAATTCAGGGAATGCCTTGACAAAAAGCCAAATGGTTAAAGCAAGCGTCCTAAAGGAAGCGAATATAAAAGGCGAGGTTGTCTCTTATTTAAAAGAAGGAATAGAAATGTTCGACAGCAAAACAGATAATTTGGAGTACATGCTTCGGCTTATTAGAAAGGGAGAGAAGGGAGAGCCGTTTCAAACAAACATCTATTATATAAAGAAAAATAGAGTGTATAAGAATAAGCTAACTTTTGACGGGAAGCGTTTTATCTATAAAAATACCGTCCCTGGTCTTGGCGAGCTAAAAACCTATCAATGTAAAGCACTGGAGTGGCGAAATGTTGTGCTGACAGGCTGTAAAGGTGAAAAAGAGGGCAACGATGTGCTGGTAGTGCCTACAACCATCTCAGATTCTAAATATGCAGAGGCAAGAGAGTAGATTTTAGGTAACGATTAGGGGGGATACAATGAAAAATGTAATTGTATTCATCGTTACATCAGCAGTAATCGTTTTGGTTAATGTAGTCTTCTCATTTGTCATAAACGTCCATTTTATTGATTTAGCGTTCATTGTAGGTTTGCTTTCAGCTGTTGTTTTTAAGTTTTTTACTTCATCCGGCGGTTTAACGTCCAATATGATTCGGCTTCAGGCACAGGCACAAACAGGAATGAAGGTTGAGGAGAAAAAAAAGCCTACACACCTGGCATTCCGTTTTATACCGCGATTGCCTATACGCTCAATTCTCTAATTGCTACAGTTGTCTATTACAAAGAGTATTTATAAATAAGGGAACGAAGCGAGGAAAAGGGGCTGTCCAAGAAGNNTGTCACGCTAGTCCCGCAGGGTCTCGCACCTTGCACTCCAATCAACTTTTCATTGAAGATTTTTCACGTCAAAGGAGCTGCCTGAAGGTCAATTTTCGACTTTCAGGACAGCCCCTTAGTATTACTTGCTGAACTCCTGAAGCCGTTCCTGCACAGAGCGTTTCACGATGTTAAACGATTGCCAGGAGTGATCTTCTGCAAAGGTGTACTTTTTTCGGTCCGATAAAGCTTTCTCCAAACCTGGCAGATCTGGATGGCTTTCATACAGGTCCAGCAATCCGTGCACTCCCGTATAAGAAAGCGAATCGAGATAATAAATATCTATTTTTCCTGTGTCTTTGTATCGCTGCAAGTTCTGGTCTACCACAAACTGATCAATGTTCACCATGTTTAATAACGTGTAATAGACAAGGGAAGAGATCAGGTAGAAGCGGATCAGCGAAAGCCTTTCAATCCATACATTGACCAAAGTATAAAGGAAGATAACACCCAGGAAAATCATGAACGAGTGAGGCAATACCCTCGCGAGTGTGTATCCGTAGGCACTCTCGTACAACGACAATCTCATAAAAGCTGAAATTAGCATGACTCCGCTAACGGCTACCAATAAAGTGAGCATGACTTTGATGAAGAGCCTAATGCCTTTGCCGCTCTCTTTACTGAACGAGAGCGTCCCGATCAAAAAGGTTAGGTTGATCATGGTAACAGCCATCAGCTCGAAAAAGCCTCGGCGTGCATATTCTGCAAACGTATAGCTGTCCTGTAAATTGCCGCTGAAAAAATATTGAAACTGAATGGTTACAAAAAGAACGTAAACCGCATTGATCATAACGAGAAGCGTCGAAACGATAACAGGATCCCAAAACTTTGGCTTACCGTTCATTTCAAGAAGGGCTGGCGGCTCCCACTTTGATTTTAACAGTTGTAAAAAACCAAAGAATCCAAACGTATAGAGCAGGACTACGATCGTTCGAAAGCTTCCTTCCAGCAAGTTGACATGAACAAAGAGAGAAGGGAATCTGTCGATCACTTGGCTGAACTCTGAATCTGCCGAAGAAAGGAGATTAACAACGATCAGAAGCAGCGGAACCGAGATGAGCAGGCCGATACCAATTTTGGTGATCACTTGATAAGCTTTGTTGTCGACCTTTGTCTTCACATTTTCTTTTTCTTTTGCAAAAAAAGCGATGTTGTAAGGAAAGAGTGCGAACAGCTTAGAAAACGTATAAGGTATGAAGGAAAGGCGATACCAGTCCATAGTGGGCGATCCAGTAATCAAAATGACGTGCAAAATGACCAAGACGGGAATGACCAAAATATTCAGTGCATAAAACAGCGTGTTGCAATAAAGAAAATAGCCGGCGGAAAGCAGCCAGATACAGAAGAGCAGCAAAAAGCCAATCCGCCGGTTGGTGAACGGAAATCCTCTAAACCGCCAAAAGAATGCCCAATAAAATGCCGTAACAAAAAGGAAATAGGAAATCCCGATCTCCCCGTGAAAAAAGGAAAGCTCAGCCAATAATCCGAGCAAGGCGCATATCACTAAAAAAACCAAATCACTCTTTGAAGTTTGAATCTCCATCATGATCATATTCCTCCTATATCGTTTTTCTATATACTGAGTAATTCTATGTAGTTAACCAAAAAAAATTAAAGTGACTGTTTTTTCCCCCATCGGAAGGCGATCCAGCAAATCGGGTACAGTAGAATGGTGGCTGCGATACACAACATAATAAATGTAGTGGAGAGGAGCGGATGAAACCATTCATGGGGTATGATGCGAAACAGGACGAGGAGCATCAAGACCAGGTTGGGAAGAACGGAAATAAGGAACGTCTTTTTCAGCAGCGGCCGTCCTCTTGCTCCAAAGTTTTTTCCGATTTCGTAACCGAGAAATGCCCAAAACCCCATGTAAAGCATCATGATGATGAAAGGAATGGAGGTTAGGGAGCGCCAGACAGCTTGAATCCATGTGTATTCATTCAGAAGATGAGCGAAAGTCAGTAAACTTCCTGCCACAAAAAAAGCAGCGTTCATCAAAAGAAAAAGGTAGAAGGTCTTATTGGGTGTAACAGAGAGCTCTTCCTTCCACATGGAGGCAACTTCCTTCGGATGTCCAATCACCTCTGAAAAAAGTAAATGCCACTCTTCCGCCGTCTTTTTTTCGTCTTCTTTTTCTGCCACTAGCTCATAGAGATGGGCTTCGTAGTCCTGTACAATGCTTTCTCGCTGGGGGTGTTTCTTTAATTCCTTTTTTAATTGCTGTAAATAATGTTCTTTAGCTTCAAGATGGATCATGCTCCGGACCTCTCATCACCTTGTTTATTACTTGAACGAATTGCTCCCATTCGGATGTCTTTTCTTTTAGCATCTGTATGCCTTCTTCGGTAATCCGGTAGTATTTTCGTGCCGGGCCCTTTGCTTGTTCTTGCCAGTAGCACTCAATGTATTCCTGCTTTTCAAGCTTGTGAAGGGCAGGATAGAGAGTACCTTCTTTCACCTGCAGATGCTGGTCACTTCGTTTTTCCAGCTCTTTTACAAGCTCATACCCATACATATCCCGCTCAGCCAGCAGTTGAAGAACAATCAAGGAAGTACTGCCTTTTAAAAGTTCACGATTAAACATTTATTTTCACCTACCTAGAATTAAAAGGTATAGTAGCATCTTAGCATAAATAGGGAAAAATGTTCAAGTAAAGTTTGGAAAAACCATGCTATACTTAATTGGGGGGAATTCCCTTTTTTTAATGCAGTGAAAAGGAGGCCTCGTCATGATTATCAAGTGGATCAAACAAAGATAATTAAGGGTGCAGGCTAAATACTCCGTAGAGAGTTTATTGATCTGCGCCAAAAATACGGCGGTTGGATAATAAAAAACACGGAGGTATTAAACATGAGAGAACAAATACTGAACATTAATAAAGTAGAGATATGTACAGAATGCTTTGGAAATCCGAAAGCTCCTGCGATGCTGCTGATCATGGGAGCGATGTCTTCTTTAGACTGGTGGGATGAGGACTTCTGTCTCCGCCTCGCAGATTCAGGGCGGTTCGTTATCCGCTACGATCATCGGGATTTAGGAAGATCAACCGTTTATGAGCCAGGCACGTCAAACTATTCGATAACGGACTTGGCTGATGATGCAGCTGGTGTATTGGATGCTTATTCTATTGAAAAAGCCCATATTGTCGGGATGTCGTTGGGCGGTATGATCGGCCAAATCCTTGCTTTGAGGTATCCGGAACGTGTGCTCTCTCTTTCAGTCATTGCTTCAAGCGTGTTTGGAACGGAGCAGGAGCAGCTGCCGCCGATGGATCAGAAAATACTGGATTATCATGCGAAAAGTGCAACGTTGGATTGGTCGGATCGGGCGTCTGTTATTTCTTTTCTCGCGGATGGCTGGAAAACACTAGCCGGTTCCAAGCCATATGAGCAGGAGAGAATGTATAAGCTGGCGGAAAGAGAAGTTAACCGGGCGAAACAGCTGACGAGCCGATTTAATCATGCGATGCTGCAGGGCGGCGGGGAGTATTTTGATAGAATGGGTGAAATCAGCGTTCCTGCTGTTATTATTCATGGCACAGATGATCCTGCTCTTCCATACGAACACGGGCTTGCTCTCGTGAAAGCCATCCCCCATGCAGAATTGGTGACGCTAGAAGGATCCGGGCATGAGATTCATAGTGAAGACTGGGATCAAATCATAGAATCAGTTATAGACTTGAGTTCGCGATAAAAGAATAGGTGAACAGAAGCAGCCGTTTAACGCAACGGCTGCTTTTTTTTTGCGTTGAGTCTCACTTATTTTAAATATGCTGTTTAACCTCGAGAGGAAAACGGGAAATATCACAATAAATCATTGAATCGGGGGTACAGAATGGCCATCACACTCAAACCAACAGAAAAAGTAGCGTGCAGGAGCGAGTATGATTCACTCGCCCGTGTAGTCGTATGTGAACCAAAATTTATGCATATCTCTGAAGTTATTAATGAAACACAGCGGCATTATGCAGATGAAAATATAAACAGGACATTAGCATCCAATCAGCATCAGAATTTTGTCCGAACCCTTCGATCTCATGGAGTTGAGGTGATTGAACTTCCCCCTCATCAGGAATTTCCTGAGCAGGTATTTACACGTGATATTGGCTTTACACTGGGGTCCACTATTTTTGTTTCTTCTATGGGAAGTAAAATCAGGCAAGGTGAGGAAGACATATTAAAAGAATGGCTGGGAAACAAAAATGTCCGCCTTCAAAAGATTTCTGACGGAAAGATGGAGGGCGGAGACGTGCTGGTTGATGGGGATACGATCTATATTGGTGTAAGCGGCCGGACAGCACAGTCATCTATCCAGTCTTTGCGGGAAAGGCTGCCAGAACACAAGGTGGTTTCCATGCCGTTTAATCCAATGTATCTGCATCTTGATTGTGTATTCAACATTCTTTCATCCACGGAAGCACTCGTATTTCCGCAGGCATTCCGTAAAAAGGAACTGGACTTTTTAGCCAAAAGATATGATTTGATTGAAGTCAGCAAGGAAGAACAGTTCTCGTTAGGCACGAACGTACTCTCCATTGGGGATAAAAAAGTGTTCAGCCTGCCAGTGAATCCTAAGGTGAACAGCAATCTTCGAAAAAGAGGATATGAAGTCATTGAAGTCGACTTATCTGAGATCATCAAATCAGGCGGATCGTTCCGCTGCTGCACATTGCCTATCTTAAGAAAATAAGCAAGTCATATAGAAATGGAATGCCGCCTTTAAGGTGGCATTTTTTACATTTGATCGTGCAGTTTAAACGAAAAGGTCTCAGGGTACTGTTTCATATAACTACAATAGCTGAGTCAGTAATTTGAATCTAGTGGATGCATGGAGGGATATGCTTGAAAACAGCGAATAAATATCTTCTTGAAAAAGAAGATATGATAAACCCGGAAATCGTTCCGGAATGGGTGATTCGAGAATACAAAAACTTTCATGAGACAGTGACAGATAAAACGTTTCCTTGCTATTTCGGCATGAATGCGGAAAAGAAGGGCGAGCTGCGGTATGCCTATGTTTCACAGGGAGATTGGTCAAACTTGCCTGGAGCCGTCGAAGAATTTATCCAGCTGTTTGATGCACCGAAACTCATTCGCTACGGATTATTTGTTTTTGTAGAGCCGGAAACAGAAGAGAAATCCATTCCTTACTACAGGGAATATTTCTGGAACCTGCTTCAATACATGCATGATCTGGATGAGAAAGATTGGCCTGAGGATAAGCCTACAGATCCGGATCATTATTTATGGAACTTTACCTTTGCAGGAGAGCCGTTCTTTGTGTTCGGAAATGCACCAGCCTACAAACAGAGAAAAACAAGAGACCTTGGCAACAGTCTTGTACTTGGGTTCCAGCCGCGAAGAATATTCGAGGGTCTTGAAGGAACATCGAAAGGCGGAATCATGTCACGGGATAAGGTTCGGGAACGGGTGGAAAAGTGGGATAACCTGCCGACACATCCGAATATCAGCCATTATGGCGACCCTGAGCACCGTGAGTGGAAGCAATACTTTATCGGTGATGATGTAAAACCAATTGAGGGCAAATGCCCCTTCCATCATAGAAAAAATTAAGTCCTCATTGCTGGTGCCAGGCACCCCATTTACACACTTGTGTAATTGAGGTGCCTGGCACCAATTTGCGTTATAATAGTAGAAGTTTAAAGGGGGAAATGCAGGATGACGATTCAATGGGAACAGATGAGAGGTCAAAATTCAGCTAGGATGGATAAAGTGCTGGCGCTGTACGACCGGTCATTTCCCTTGGAGGTAAGAGAACCTCATGATGTATTTTACAGCGGCTTTCAGTATGCACAGACCGCTGCTCCCAATCAATTCTGTTTGCTGATCGGCGTGGAAGGGGACCAGCTTTTGTCATTTGCAGCCGGGCACTATTTAGCAAAAGTGAATACAGGCTTTGTTATTTATATCGCTGCAGACCCCAACCACCGAAACAGGGGCATGGGATCAAAAACACTTGCTAAAATGGAAGACGTCTTTAATGAAGCAGCCATTTTAGCGGGGAAGAGCAAGGTGAGCGGCATTATCTTGGAAACAGAAAAGGAAGAAGAAGCTGCTACAACAATGGAAGAAATGGAATGCAGAAAACGAATGCAGTTTTTTGCCAAAAACCAATACCAACCCTGTCTTGGTATAGACTATGTGCAGCCTCCGCTTCATCCGGATGGCCCCACAGTGCCTCTTAATCTTCTATTTAAGAATTTGGACGGTGAAAATGTCCATGATGAACATGTACGGGAGATTGTCCAAAAGATCTACGCTGAAAAGTATGGCGCGGTGAATAAAATTGAAAACACGATTCTAGGGAAGTGCCTGAAACAGATGGGCATCTAATAATTGTGTGTAAATATTTATATATTCATGGTCCATTTGACAAATAACGATAAGATGATAGTATTGTGTGATCTGTTTATATTCAACTATGTTAATATATGGTAGGAGAAATAAATTATAAATTGTCTTGCAGGCGGCAGCAGATCAGAAGCATTTTGCTGCCTTTTACTGTGATTGAAACAATAACATGAAAGGTGAATTTTCATTCATGAGATTTTTAAGTTTTAAATTTCTGCTTTTATTATTTTGTACGGCTGTTTTAGCCGTTATGCTGCTGTATTACTTCACAAATATTAATATTCCTGGAAAACAACCCATTCTTAATGTCATTCATAATGTTAAAGATATGGCTTCCATCGAAAAAGAAAATAAGATCTTAAAATCAAAGCTCCAGGAACAGGAATCTCTTTCTGTACAAAAAGTGGAACTTGAAAAAGAAAATAAAAACCTTCAAGCCGTTGTAGATAAAACTAAAGAAGTGGAACAATACGATCCCTTGCAAGCCAGCGTTATGTACAGAAATTCTGATTCATCCAGCTGGTATGAAACCGTTGTTATTGATAAAGGAAGCCAAGACAAGGTTCAAAACAATATGGCTGTTATCACGAAAGACGGATTGATCGGAAAAATAACCAATGTAAAACCAACATCCTCAGAAGTCAAGCTGCTCAGCAGCAAAGATAAAAGATACCGTATCTCTGCCTCCATCAAGGGAAAAAAGAACATCAACGGTATCCTGAACGGCTACGACCCGAGCAATAAATATTTAATGGTACGAGACATTTTGAATAAAAACATTAAAAAGGGTGAAAAGGTAGTAACTTCAGGATTGGGCGAGATTCTGCCGCCTAACCTGGATATCGGAACCATCGTCAAAGTGAAACCGGATCCCTACGGACTGACAAGCATTGCTTACATTAAACCGTCCGCCGACTTTTATGACATCAATCAGGTTGTCATCCTCAGATCGTCTGCCAATCAATAAGATCTTTCCGAAACGTTATAAGGTATTTTCTAAATCTGCTTATTTACTTTAAATGACAGGTTTAAAGTGCGGACAATAGGATATTAAAGAGATATGTACTTTTATAACGAAGGAGATGGATTGCATGTCAAACGTTAAACTGGCGGTTATCTATTACAGTTCTACTGGAACCAATTACAAGCTGGCGAATTGGGCTGCGGAAGGCGGAAAAGAAGCAGGAGCAGAAGTAAAAGTGGTAAAAGTGCCTGAACTTGCACCACCTGAGGCCATTGAATCAAATGCTTCATGGAAAGCCCACGTAGATGAGACGAAGGATGTTCCTGAAGTCTCTCTAAATGATTTAGAGTGGGCAGATGCCATTATATTCAGCATCCCTACCCGTTTTGGAAACGTGCCTGCTCAGGTTAAGCAATTTCTCGATACGACGGGCGGCCTTTGGTTTAATGGAAAACTGGTAAATAAAGTGGCCAGTGCCATGACATCTGCCCAGAATCCGCATGGCGGACAGGAAGCTACAATCCTTTCTCTATATACAACGATGTACCATTGGGGTGCTATTGTGGCGACTCCGGGTTATACGGATCCCGTCTTATATGGAGCTGGCGGCAATCCATATGGAACCAGTGTTACGGTAGACCAAAATGGAAACATGAAGGATGATGTGAAAGATGCCGTCATTCACCAGGCAAAACGGACAGTGACGGTTGCTGAGTGGGTCAAAAAAGGAAATCAATAAAAAATAAACATTTTAAAGAAATAGGCTGTCCAGAAAGTCGAAAANNCCGCCGGTGCTTGCACCAAGAGGCTCACCGCACGCCCCGCGGAAAGCGAGCAGCCTGGAACGGAAATCAACAGCTTACAGACTTCTTGGACAGCCCCTTTACCTCTTCCATTACGATGCGGGTCCTCCTCTGCCTGAAGGAGCAGCTGGTCCACCCGGTGCTGCACTGCCTGCAGATGGAGCGCCCGGTGCGGCAGGTGTTAACGGCACGGATGCCCCAGCCTGCGCGGGAGTAGCAGGGGCAGGTGGTTTCGTTTGAAGCGTACCCTGAACCGGAGTCAATAAAGGACCAACAACGAGTGAGGTAGGCGGGGTATCGAAGGCCGAACCAGTTGAGATTGATTCAGCGTCACCGATCAATAAGATGGAGGAGATGCTGACACCCACAATATTGACCTCATGTACAGCGAGTTTGCGGTTGATCACTTTAACGTTCAATCCCTCAGCTCCTGTCCCAAGGTAGGAATGTGTAATGCATACTATATGTATGGAGAAGGCTAATTCTTTATGAATGTTTTTTACGCATACGCAGGCCTAAAATATATTATTAAGGAAAGGCAAAAGGCAGACCCACCGGTGAGAGGATCTGCCTTTTCTTAATTGATCTTTTTAAATCCGTATTTTTCAAGAGTCTTTACGGACGAATCGCTCTTAAGAAATGTATAGAATTTTTGTGCCTCTGCTTTATGTTTTGAGTCTTTGATGACTCCTAATGGGTAAACGATTGGAGAGTGAGATTCAGGATCAGCGGAAGCAGCTATCTTTACTTTTTTTGAAACCAGTGCATCTGTTCTATAAACGACCCCGGCATCGACATTTCCTGTTTCAACATAGGAAAGAACTTGACGCACATCCTTTGCATAGACCAGCTTTGGTTTTACTTCTCTCCATACCTTCATGTTTTTAAAAGATTCCAGGGCATATTGGCCGGCGGGCACGGCTTCTGGCGTCCCAATGGAGACCTTTTTAACAGAGTTGTTCGTTAAATCACTGAACGACTTTATCCCGGAGTCAGACCCTTTTGGAACAATCAGGACTAAATCGTTTCCTACTAAATCTGTCCCATCTTTCTTTTCAATACTTCCATCCTTTACAAGGGCTTCAAACTTGTCCTGAGCTGCAGAGAAAAACAGATCAACAGGTGCTCCTTGCGAGATTTGCTGCTGCAAGGTACCTGAAGCGCCAAAATTGAAGTGCAGGTTCACGTCGGGATGCTTTTTCTCGTATGTATGCTGAAGGTCTGTAAGAGCATCCTTTAGACTGGCGGCAGCAGAAATCGTTAAGTCGATTGTTTGTTTTTCTTTTGAAGCCTGATCCTTGTCCGATTGGCCCGTACAAGCTGTAATTGTCGTGAACAAAAAAAGAAGCAGAAGCAGGCTTACTGTTTTTTTCATGAGAAGATTCCTCCAATTACCAATATTCAATACATATTTATTATAACTGATTATAACTAGATATAACTAGTTATAATAAATGCGGTTAATCAGAATAAAAGAATACTTTTTCGATAAAAAAAGTTACACTTGGGAGTGGAGGGATTGTATGGATAAACCAGTATCATACACGATCGAGGAAGTATCCGCGTTGTTAAAAGTTTCAAAGCTGACCATTTATGATCTTATTAAAAAAGGTGAGATTTCGGCTTTCAGGGTCGGAAGGCAAATGAGGATTGACCATGAAGATCTTGTGGCGTATAAAGCAGGGAGCAGAACGGTAAAATCTTATTCCGAGAATGCAGTACCTGCGCTTCATTCGCATCAAACAGTAATCAGCGGCCAGGATATCGTGCTTGACTTGCTCAGCAAGCACTTGGAGCCTAAATTAAGAACACCTCCTTTAAGGCTGTATATGGGAAGCTTGAATAGTTTAATGTCGATGTATCATGGAGAGTGTGATCTTGTCAGTGTCCATCTGTACGATGGAGAGACCGGGCAATACAATGTGCCTTATGTAAAACGGATGCTGGTCAGCCAGCGTTTTGCGCTGATTAACCTAGTTTGCCGAAATGCAGGAATCTATGTGAGGAAGGGAAATCCTCTTCAAATCAAAACTTGGAGGGATTTGGCCAAGCCCGTTGTTACGATCGTCAACCGGGAAAAAGGTTCGGGGGCGCGGGTGCTGCTTGATGAGCAATTGCGGCTTCATCAAATTTCACATGAAAACGTTAAAGGCTATGAAACAGAAGTAACCAATCATCTATCTGTCGCCTCAGCGGTGGCCAGCGGACAAGCTGATGCAGGCATAGGCATTGAGAACGTGGCAAAGATGGCAGAAGTTGATTTTATACCGATGATTCAAGAACAATATGATCTTGTTATTTTAAAAACAAATGAAAATAATAACTTGCTTCATCATGTAATGAACACTTTATCCTCTTCGGATTTTAAATCACAGTTAAGCCAGCTGAAAGGCTATGATCTGCATCTTACCGGGCAAATCATCTATGAAACATAAGCGAAACCAGATTCTGTTCTTTAGAAATCTGGTTTTTTCTTTTATCAATTTTAAGGAAGAGTTAAGTTTCTCCTTCTAAACTGGCTGTAAGGTTGCTTCGGACACTACAGGGGCCGAGGGGCCGCGGAAGCCAGAAGGTGACCGACTGGATCAAGAATAACTGTGAAAAGGTGCTCTCAAAACCAAGCCCTCTATGTATACAAATGATAACTGCAGCGGCTCCTAATTGGAGCCGTTTTTTTTTCCTTTTTGTAGGATGTTGAGAAACTTTCAGCCAAATGGCCTAGAGAGCTGTTCGTTTTTCATAATATTTCTCAACCTGTTAAATGCTGTTTTAGCTACTATTGGATTATTTTTTGATTTAAGATGATGGTTAAGAAGATTTTAATAAATCAGGAGTGAATGGCATGAGTCCAGCGTTAAACAGGGAATTGCTAGAGTTGATTGAGAATAAGCGAACAGAAATGGTGCTTTCAGCAATGGAGAAAGGGTTTCATAGTGAGGAGACCATCAGCCGAGGAAATGAACTGAATGAACTATTAAACTGTTATCATAAGCTGCTTTCTATTCATTCCACGGACAGAATCTAGCGATTTGGCCCTGTTTTTAATACTTCCTCATCCTATTATTTGTTTCTCTTATCCTATGCCAGTCCCTTACACTGCTCCTTCTTCTTTACCAAACACTCTCTCACATATATTTAGATAGGGAAACTTATGGTAAAATCTTTAGCAGAGAAATATTTTCTGTCTTTAATGATATGAGGGGGAGGCAGCACGTGATTGACGGCAAAAAAATTTACTTTTACAGAATTAAAAAAGGCTTAACCCAAAAAGCTGCCTGTGAAGGAATCTGTTCGGTTTCATACTTAAGCAAAATTGAAAACAACAGCATTACAGCAAGCCCTGAAATTCTACAGTTATTATGCGAACGATTAGACATCGAAACTTCTTACGTGAGTGAAGAGTTCATCGAACAGTTAAAGAAAGAGATCTTTGATTGGTATCAGGATATAAAGTATAGAAACTCAGAAGATGCTCATCGGAAGTTTAAAGAATTTCAAACTCAAATCAGTCAATTGAATGATCTTGGACTAGTTAATCTTTTTAAAATTTTTTCAGTACGATATTACATTTATATAGATGAATACGATAAGGCGAAAGAACTGCTTAAACAGCTATCTAAAGTTAAAAAAATGTACACGACAGAAATGGAGTTTTACATTTTTCAGTTTACAGCCCATTATGAATATTTAATGGATAATTATAAAACTGCATTATACTATTATAAAAAAGCTTACCTGCTGGCTAATAAACTAAACATTCTTGATCCGGACATGATTTACCAAATAGCCAGTATTAGCAGTAGGCTAGGTTATTTTTCTCAAGCACTCTATTACGCTAAAACAGCACTTGAAGCATTTAATGCAGAAGCCAATTATTCGAAGAGCCTTGATTGTCATATTACACTCGGTATTGCTTATAGCCGATTAACGGATTTTGAAGCTGCCAAATCTCATTATCTGATTGCATTAAATGCGGCTACTTTCAACCCTGCATTAAAGATTATGATTCCTAATATTCTTCATAATATGGGGCATTCCTATTATCAAGCAGAACAGTATGATGAAGCAATATCCGTTTTAAAAGAAAGTTTTCAGAAGAAAAAGGGAAAAAATACAGCGGGAACCATTTGCTTAATAGCATATAACTTTTATAAGAAAAACAAAATAAAGGAAACCAATCAGTGGATAAAAAAAGGATATAAAGCAACAAACGAAGGCATTAATCCTACATATATTCGATTAAAAACACTTGAATTTAAACTCCTTCAACAGGAACAAACTGAGGAATATCAACAGTTTATTGAAGAAAAGGCAGTTCCATATCTTGAAAACAAACAGGACCGTTTACATTTGATTGAAATATATGAGGAACTGGCTATCTACTATTCCAACAAGTTTTCTTATAAAAATGCCAATCATTATTATGAAAAACTTAATCAGTTATACAAAGAGTCTTTATAGAATAAGCAAGGAGAAAAAATGTTATCATTTTTTCTCCTTTTTTTATTTATACAGAAAGCCTTGTGTTCACGGTTGCTGCTCTTTTTCTTCTCACATACCTCTCCGCCAGCCAAAGATTCATCAACATAGCAAGAAAAACAGCAAGCGGAAAGGCAAGAGGGAAGCCAGCACCTGCAACGACTGTAAGTAGGGGCAGAAATATCCGGAACGTGATAAAAACGAGGGTAACTGCATAGCTGCGAATCATCCATTCCTGGTGGCTGTTGATCTTCCGTTCCCTAATCCTTTTCAATCCAACAAAGGCAGTAATGAACCAGGCGGCATCAAGGCATAAGAAACCAATCGTCGATCCTATTCCGCCGGTGGCATAAAACGCCAAGTAAATACCGGCAGGGACACTGAGAAAAATGGAAGACACATAAATTCTTCCTATGATTCTGTGGATAGAAGTCTTCTTTCGGCTCGCTTTTAAAAATTGAAATGGTCCAGCTGCTAAAGCGATAGCGCCGGTTGCTATATGAATAAAGAAAAAAACCTGCCACTGGCTGTAGGGAAATCCAGGATCCTCAAGTTTTCCTGATACGATTCCCGACTGTTTAGGCCCGTACACAATGTACTGAATAACGATATAACCGATAAATAGAGCTACAACCAGATAAGAGAGCAACGTCTTGTAATTCATCCCCTTACGACCGCCAACATCCATTCCCCCTTCAGCTCAAGACACTCACCCTTAAATTATAGTGTAAGAAAAAGGATTTAAAAACATATTTTTGTAAATGAATGAATGGTTTTAAACAAATATAAATTTCAAAGTTACGTTATAAATGAGTTAGTCTATCAAGAATATGGCTAACCTGCTTCTGCAAAATCATAATCTGAATCTGTTACTCTATTTACATAAAGGGTCTGTCCGCTAATTCATTCCGAATCATCGCTGCATGAGAATGCTACTACCTTTTGCAATATCATTAGGTTGACATAGTCTTTGCATTGCCGGCATTTCTGTATCAAAGACATCAAAATTTCTCTTTATATTGGAGCCAGTGAAAATCATTCTTAACAATTCCATGCTTAGGAGACATTGCTGTTGAAATGCTTTTATTATGTATTCTATTCGAAAATAGTAAAATAAACATACTAATGATGTTCGCAAGGCTTTTTATTATTTCATTTTTTTAATAATATGGATCAATGATCAGCAAGAAGATTTTGATTTCCTGAGCCCCACTTAGCAGTCATTATGATCCCTGAAATTTTCCACACTTCATTTACTTTTAGCAGGGAATTATAGCAATTCCTTTTTACTCCACCCGACTATATGAAATTCAATTAATCGGCTGATTAGTGCAGGGCCAAAAGCGCCGCCCATTAATTCTTACTGCTCGCCAGAGAGGGAAGCAAATTTTAAAGAGGAGAATAAGGAATATCTCTGTATAAATAAAATTCTTTGACCTCCTATTAGTGTTGCCGTGACTATCATCCACAATCAACAAGCTATCCTAAATAAAAAGGCATTCTGAATATGATTTCAGAATGCTTTTTTATGTTTGCTAATCAACAACAAGATAGGCGATCATGGGACCGTTGTGGGAGATATCGGCATGTGTCTTGCAGATCAGACGGTAAATGCCTTCTTTTTTAAAACGCAGGTGCAGAACCGTTTCTTTCCCTTTAACGACATTTCCTTTAACATTCGTTCCCTCAATATAAAACGGATGTTCTTTGCCATTCACTCCATAGATGCTTAAAGTTACAGGCTTATTGTGAGGGATATGGATGGTTCCGGGGTCCCAGCGGTAAGCTTCGATTTCCTTGCCATTATCAAGCTTGGACTTAAATTCCCCAGTGACCATGTTGATCACAATTCTTTTTGATGCCGCTGGAGAACCAGCTGTCTGGACCGCTTCCGGCTTTACAACGTACCATGTGCCGAGCCCGATACCAATACATAAAATAAAGGCAAGTATCCATTTCCTTGGAACATACAGCACTTTCAAACATTCCACCTCCATTAGCTTGTCTTTTAAACTATATGTAGGGTGGGCGGATAAGTTGTTTTTAAATATAAAAAAATTTAGTTAGAGAGGCTTTTTGGAGAAAGTAGATGCTGTGCAAAGGTGTAAATACAGCTAAATTGCAGTTCGCTTAATATATTAATGCTGTTTTGTTCGTTATCTTATTTCAACACACCTTGTTTTGTTCACTATAGAAGTTCTTTTGAGGGCCGTTTATGCTTTGGGAAATTTTATTATCGAATTTAGAAATATATGATCGAAAATGCAAATTTATTATTGAAAGGAACGGATTTATTATCGAAATCCCAATTTTATTATCGAACAGGTTAAACACGACAGGATTTGACCGGTTTCAACCGAATCATTCCTCAAAAAAAGGAGTGACTCAATTCAAGTCACCCCTTCTCAAACCGTATTAGATTTTAATATCAATTTTTGCGTTTTTCTTAAGAGATTTTACGTGGCTCATCAGTTTTTCCTGTTTCTTTTGCTGTTCGAGCTGCTGCTTAATCTGCGGTTTTACTTCTTCCAGTTTTGGAGGCTTTTGGCCTTTGCCTGTTCCCTGCTTGGCATACTGATTGTAGTAATCCTGAATTTCTTTATCAGTTACTGTATTGGCAGGTAATTCTTTATCAATATACTTTTGAGAAGTAATTCCCTCCGCGATCTGAGCTTTTAACTGAGATTCAGAAAGGTTAGCCTGTTTGAGAGCGGCGGTAAAATTTTTCTCGCCTTTATATTGTTTTTTTGTTTTTTCAAGCTGAGCATTTACTTCAGCTGAGGATGCTTTATAGCCTTTTTTCTTGGCATCCTGCATGATCAGCGACTGTCCGATCAAGCTTTCAATCGTTTGTTTCTTTATCTGTTTTGCCGCTTCTTTAGAAGAAGGGTCTTGTCCCATCTGCTGCATCTGCATTTGGGAGGAGGAAAGAGCCTGGTTGTAGTCTTTGCCTTTGATTTTCTCATTGTTTACTGTCGCAACAACTTTTTTATTTCCTACTTTTTGAGCTTCAAGTTTTTTCTGCATTTCTTTCATTTGTTTTTCTTGCTTTTTCTGAGCTTGGGACGTTTTCGCTTTATCGTTGTTGTCCGAAGCCTTTTTCTCTTTATCATTTGATCCACAAGCCGTTAATGCTACGGCAAGTAAACACACCATTAGTACCGAAATGATTTTTTTCATCATTCCACTCCTTTCAAAACATCCTTGGTGCGCATTATAACGGATATAAGACAAAAAGGGAAATCAAAGGGTGTTAGTCAGAAAAAAAGAAAAACTCACACATTTTCATGTGTGAGTTTCTCCATACGGATCAGATGATAAACATAGCGACGATGGTAGTTACTACGAGACCGATGACAACCGGCAAAAGATTTCTCCTAGCCAGTTCAAAAGGATCAACTCCGCAAATAGCCGCAGCGGGTATCAGCGCCCACGGAATCAAGGTGCCGCCTCCTACCCAGATGGCTGCTATCTGCCCTAAAGCAGTAAGCACAGCTGCTCCTGCTCCAATGGAATGAGCAAACAAAGCGGCTATTGAACCAGCAAGCGATATACCAGAAAAACCAGAGCCGTCAAGACCGGTGATAGCACCCACTACGGTAAGCGTAACGGCACCAACCTCTTTGCTTAATGGCACAACAGAAGCAAGAGAGACGCCTAAGTCGTTGACGATGCCGTGAGAGTGTTTTGGCAGAAAATCACCGATGATTTTTATAAAACCTGCATCTCCCAAGTAAAAGAAGGCAGCGATCGGAATGACCGGGCCAAATACTTTAAAACCGAACTGAAAGCCTTCAATCAGGTAGCTTGTTGTTTTTTCAAGCCCTTCATTTTTGTGGCTCGCCATGGTGATGAGCAGAAGAATGAACACGGAAGTTCCACCGATCAGTGCGGTCGCGTCGCCGCCTTGAAGTTTAAGGATGTACATGGCGGCAACATCAAGAGCAAACAACAGAGGAATCAGCAAAGCAAACAAGCGTTTTTGGCCATCAGAAAGAAGGTTTATTTGGCTCTGAGGCAGTTCTTTTGGCTCGGCTGCGGTTGAAAGTCCAGTAGCTGCCGTTAATTTTCCGGATTTTAAGTCGCGTTTTAAAAAGTAGAAAGCAGCTAATGTCGTCACAACTCCCATAACCGCCACAAGAGGAATGCTGGCATGAATGACTTGGCTGACGGGGAGTCCGGCAGCATCCGCTGTCAGTTTGGGAGCGGCCTGGATGACATAATCACCAGACAATGCAATTCCATGTCCGAAGAGGTTCATCGCCATCGCCACACCGAGAGCGGGGAGCCCGGCTCGTATTGCGACAGGAAGCAGGACGGCTCCCATCAAGGCTACTGCAGGAGAAGGCCAGAAAAACCAGGAGATGATCATCATGAGAATTCCAATCGTCCAGTAGGCGAGAGCGGGAGTCCGTATCAGCTTTGAAAACGGGGAGATCATGACATCATTAATCCCTGTAGCCGTCAGCGTTTTGCTCATCGCCACGATAATCGAGATGACCAGGATAGTAGAGAGCAGCTCAGTGATTGCATAAGCAAAGCTGTTGAAGATGCTGCTGACGGAAGCACTTAACGAGCCTGTAGCCGTTATGGCAATTAAGAAGATCCCGATGATACAGACCAGGGTCGTATCCCGTCTTAATACCATAAAGCCGATAATCAAAAAGATGAACACGACATAAATCCAATGAAGCGCTGTAAGTTCAACGCCCATTTTTTTCTCTCCCTTCATCGTTTCATATTCCTTAAACGGGCTTATGCCCATGGTGGTGGTAATACAGAATATGTTTAGGTGAAGATATGGTGAGAAGGATTTATAAGACAAAAGCCCCAGCCCTGATATTTAAAGGGCTGAGGCTTCGAACTTAAATCGTTTTTCTTTTTTTAATCACAAAAACAGCAAGCAAGATGAATGCCATCAGCATCACAAGGATTACGCTGAATTTTGACATATACATCTCTATGGATTTCCATTGGTTTCCGAGAAGGTATCCAAAGGTCAGGAACGTAATGGTCCAGATCAGGGCGCCTGTATAAGCGAAAAAGGAGAATTTTCGGAACGAGTAACCATTTATGCCCGCAAGATAAGCGGTCATATGTCTTACACCCGGTATAAAGTAACCGATAAACAAAAGGAAGGGACCGTATTTATCATAAAGTTTTTTTGCTGTATCGATTTTATCCTCAGTAAGATGAAGTTTCGGGCCGAATTTCTTTAAAAACGGTAAACCTAATTTAACGCCTAAAAGATAGCTGATGGATATTCCTGCAGCCGATCCAGCCCATACACTGAGTAAAGCTGGAATGTAGGCCATCTCACCTTTAAAGATATGATATCCAATAAAAGTGAGGAACAGCTCGTCAGGTACAGGAAGCCCCACAATTCCTCCAATCAAAGCCATAATAATCCCGAAATAACCAAAATGTGCAAGAAGATAACTGATGTGCTGTTCCATGTGTGATCACTTCCACAATAGGTTATAGTTTTTCTTTTCTTTCAAGTTCATCTGTTTCAAAGAAATTTACTCTGCGGTACACGTTCAAGATAAACTGTACGAAAAATTCCAGCTTAGCTGAAAACCGCAAGACCAAATATCCACATGCATAAGCAATTACTGCACTGCCTGCAATATCAGCCGGGTAATGAACACCAACAAAGATACGTGAAATTCCAATCACCACCGCCCAGCAGAGGACAGGCACACGCCAACGGCTGCCCCTCATCCATAAAATCCATGCGATAGAGAATACTACTATGGCATGATCACTTACAAAAGAAGAATCCATGGAGTGTGGAATCAGTTTGTGTACATGGTGGACGGCAAACGGGCGTGGATGATAGTAAACAAGGTGTAAGATGAGATTCAGCAATAGCGCGAAGGCAGTTGTACATCCAGCATATATCGCGGTACGTTTATTTTCTATATGGTGTGACGTTCCTGGAATAAACCATAGCAGCAAGATCATGGCTACGGCTAAATAGGGCACACTGTTGGTCAGCAAAATCATACTTTTATCGAAAAAGACCGATTGATTTGCCAAGCTGTTGATCCATTGAAAGATAATATCATTCATACATTTCTCTCCTTACATACATAGAATCTCAGGTGTATATGATTCTGTATCAAAAATTAAGTATAGTTCTGTAAACTGAAAAAACACTGAAGGCCACATTAAAATTCAATTAAAATAAGAAGTTTGAAACGTGTCTCATGATAAAGTTGAAAAATAATAGTACAGCATTAAAGAGGTGAGATGGAGTGAAACAACGGATTCTAGTCGTGGAAGATGAAGTGCAGATTGCTAAAGTCCTTAAAATAGAACTGGAATATGAGGATTATGAAGTCCACATCGAGCATGATGGCTTGTCAGGACTGGAGAACGCACTAGGAGAAAATTATAATTTGATCCTTTTGGATGTCATGCTTCCGAAACTGAGCGGAATAGAAGTGTTAAGAAGGCTGCGAAAAGCAGGCAGCCATACACCGGTAATTTTATTAACTGCCCGAAATACAACTCTGGATAAAGTGATGGGCCTGGATCTGGGAGCGAACGATTATGTCACGAAGCCGTTCGAGATTGAAGAGCTGCTGGCGCGGGTGCGGTCCTCCATCCGCTATCACTCTTCCATCATCAGCTGGCAAGCGGACCGAAACGAGCAGCCGAAGCTTTCGATTAAGGATTTAAGTGTGAACACAGAATCAAGGGAAGTGACAAGAAGTGGAGAAAGCATATCACTTACTCCAAAAGAATATGACTTGCTTGTTTATCTTCTTCATCATAAAAATAAGATCGTTACACGCGAAGGAATATTAACGAATGTTTGGGGCTATGAATTTGAAGGAGAAACCAATGTGATCGATGTTTATATCCGGCACCTGAGGAAAAAACTCGAAGATGATTCATCCGATCCGTTAATTCAGACCGTTCGTGGTGTCGGTTACACCATGAAGGAGAAGTAAAGTGAAAATCACCACAAAGATCAACATCTTAACAACAGCCTGGCTGGTCTTTATCCTTCTCATCATGAATGTTCTTGTTTTTTTTACATTTATGAAAACCATCGGCAATATTGAAGAACGGTTCCTCATTCAGAAGGCTCACGAGATTATTAAAAAAACAGAAAATCAGGGTTCAGGAGTTCTGACTAAGGACTTGTTGGAAGTCTATCTGTCGGATCATTCTTTTATCCGTTTAGTAGATAAGAATTCAGTGGTCACCAAGCAAATTACAGATGATCAAGACTTGGCAAAGGTAAAAGCAAAATTTTCACCCAAAGAGGAATCCGAGCTCCGGCAGATCGGTGAAGAACAGTTCCAGTTTGTCCGCGTTCCCATCTCAACGAATCACAATGTTTCCTATACGATGGAGATTGCACAGAGGGTAACAGGGCTTGAAGTGAAGAAAGACAAGCTATTATCAATCTTAGCGGCATGTTCAGCCATTACGATTCTGCTCTCTTTGGCAGGAGGAAGGTTGCTTTCCAACGTGATCATGAAGCCAATCTCCAGAATGATTAGAACGATGGAGGACATTGAACAGAGCGGGGTTCCTAAAACGATATTTATCCAAAATCGATCGAAGGATGAACTCTATACCCTTGCCAACACATTTAATCACATGATCAGCAGATTGCAAGAAAATATTGAACGGCAGAAGCAATTTGTTTCTGATGCCTCTCATGAGTTGAAAACACCAATCACGGTTATTGGCAGCTATGCGAACTTATTAAGAAGAAGAGGATTAAAAAACGAAAAACTCTCAAAAGAAGCGATAGAAGCCATTCATCAGGAAGCGGTGAGGATGCAAAAAATGACAGAGACACTGCTTGATCTGGCCTCATCTGAAAACGAAACCTCATTACATGTTAAAAAAGTAAATCTTACTCAAGTTTGCGAAAGCCTTGCTAAACAGCTGAAAAGTATTTATAAACGGGAAATCCTCTTTCATCAGGAAAATCCGCCAGTGTTTGTTGAAGCTGATGAATTAAAGATGAAACAGGTAATCATCATCGTTCTCGATAATGCGATAAAATACAGCAAAGCCAAAATAGAAGTCACGGTCCGCCAAAAAGAAGGGCAAGCCTTTATTCATGTAAAAGATTATGGAATCGGTATACCAGAAGAGGATGTCACCCACATTTTTGAACGATTTTACCGTGTGGATAAGGCAAGATCCAGGGAAACGGGAGGAACAGGCCTCGGGTTATCCATTGCTAAAATCATTATGAAGCTTCATCGAGGCGATATTGATATAAAAAGCAGGGAAGGAAAAGGGACAGAGGTTGAATTACGAATTCCGATTTTTTACCAAACGACTTAAGAGGCATAACATTAAATTTTGCTGACGAGAACATTAATAATAAATGAAAAACCAAAAATAAAGGATTTTACATGCTACAGTTGACACAAGGTTCAGGTGAATTGAACCATCAAATCTTTTAAAAGAGGCGATACACTGTGGCTATTTTAGAAAAACTTCTTTCGCTCTTTCAATTTAGATCATCTTCATTAGAGGAGGATGAGTATATCTCATGTCCTGAATGTGAGGGAACGGGAGAATTTGATACAGATATAGCATGTGAATACTGTGACGGAAAAGGAAGGATTGAAGAAACAGAGTACTATGAAATGCTTACGAAAGGTGATTTTGAAGAATTATAAATAAAAAAATGTAAGCATACAAAAAAGCGCTCCTGAAAATGGAGCGCTTTTTATGCTAGCATAAAGGTTAACTTTCCAGCGGGGACTCATCTCTTCGTGTCTTCGTCAGATAAGAAACGAGAGCCAAAATAATAACCAGGAAGATCACACTTGTTCCAGTCGTTCCGAGACCAAGTCCTCCTGCATGGCGGGACTGTGAAAGAAAATCGCCGATTGAAGCGCCAAGTGGGCGTGTTAAAATATAGGCGATCCAGAAGGAAAGAACGGCATTCATGTTAAACTTGTAAAAAGCAAGGGTTACTAAAGCAATCACAGCAGCGAAAATAATTCCGGATTTCCAGTAGCCTAATCCCATATCTTCAGAGACAAGGTCTCCGGCTGCTGTACCAAGTGCAAAGGTAAACAAAATAGCGAGCCAATAAAAGGTTTCCCGTTTCGTTGTAAATATGGAGTGGATTGAAAGGGTCTTTTCACTGGCATACCAAGCAGCGAACGTAATGGCTAATACGATGGAAAAAACAATCGTCGATGTCACCAGAGGCACTCCGAAATGATCGGTGAGATTGTCGGTGATCAATGTTCCAACGACACTGATGAGCACGACCGCCAGCCAATAAATACTCGGTATATATTTTCTTGCTTTAAACTGAAAGACCAAGGTGATGATCAAGAGAACGCTCATGACATAGGTTGTATTGGTCAGTCCCCAGTGCAGCTTGAAGGTAAGAAAATCGGCTGCTGTTTCACCAACCGTTGTGGCCATAATTTTAATGACCCAAAAGAAAATGGTGACCTCCGGAACTTTATTCAGCATTTGGCGTCCGATTGAGGTTTGAGTGTTTTCAATGTTTTCCAAATCTATTTCCTCCTTTTTTATTGAAATGGATAATTACATCATCAACCATACTTAAGAGCAATTAAATTCACCTGAAAATTAAATTAAAAATGAATTAAAACGTATCTTTTCTAAAAGAATGTGCTTTGGGAACATTTTTGTGAAAAGTCTTCAATGATTGTTGATTGGAGTGCAAGGTGCGAGACTCCAGCGGGACGAGCGTGACAGGTGAAACCCGCAGGCGCTAGCGCCGAGGGGTTCAGCGCACGCCCCGCGGAAAGCGAGCATCCTGAAACGGAAATCAACCACTCTCAAGAGCAACAATGGTTGCGAAAACAGGCAGAGGTTTTTATGAATAACAAAAATGACAAACGATATGAAACAGACTTGTACGAACCAGTAAGGGATTTTTTTATGGAAAAAGGGTTTGAAGTGTATGGGGAGGTCAACCACTGTGACATTGTGGTGGTCAAGGAAGATGAATTGATCATTGTCGAATTGAAGCTGAATCTGAATGTTGACCTCCTCGTCCAGGCAACAAACAGACAGAGGCTGACGGATTTCGTATACATCGCTATTCCGAGGCCTAAATACAAATTAAGATCAAAAAAGTGGCAGGACACCCTTCATTTGATCAGAAGGCTGGAGCTTGGCTTGCTGCTCGTTTCATTTCCAAAAAGCGGACCTGTAGTGGAAACCATTCTTTCTCCTGGAGCGTTTGACCGGTTAAAAAGCCAGCAGCGCTATAAGAAGAAACGAACCAAGCTTCTGGAAGAAATTAAGGGAAGAAATGGAGATTATAATGTTGGAGGCAGCAACAAAAAGAAGCTCATGACCGCCTACAAAGAAAATTGCATCCAGATCGCCTTTCTGCTTGATCAGCTTGGGCCGTTGTCCCCAAAAGCGCTTCGGGAACTAGGGACAGGTGAGAAAACCCTTTCGATTCTGAACAAAAATTATTATGGCTGGTTTGAGAAAATTGCCAGGGGAATGTATGGGGTCAGTGAAAAAGGAAAGAAAGAGATGGCTTTGTTTCCTGAGCAAGTCAGGTATTACAGCGAGTTACTGGAAAAAGTAAAACCGGAAACGGATTAGAAACCTCTAATTCGTTTTTTTTTTTTTGCCAATCAGACTATTTACCCATCTATTGTGCAACCGCTTTCATTTGTTTCTTTATAATGGTAAAGTTATGTTTGAAATCCACATTTTGTAATGTAAAGGGAGGATAAGGAATGAAGTTGGCATTGATCAAGCGATTTATTGCATTACTCTCGATTTTTACTTTAGTCATTGGAGGTCTTTTTTCTTTCCATTATGTGCAATCGTTTGCAGAAGCG
The DNA here is from genome assembly GCF_036216745.1 of Fictibacillus sp. B-59209. NCBI lineage: Bacteria > Bacillati > Bacillota > Bacilli > Caryophanales > Fictibacillaceae > Fictibacillus > Fictibacillus sp. B-59209. The sequence continues at coordinate 39,693 of NZ_JARMMC010000008.1, forward strand.
GCGTCTGGAAAAACAAAAGTCACGATTCACTACAAGCCTGCAGAAGGCAGCACGAAGGACTGGAATTTGTGGGTCTTTCCTGAAGGCGGAGAAGGAAAAGCCTATCCGTTTACAGGAGAGGACAAGTTCGGAAAGGTAGCCGAGATCGAGCTTGACGGTACATACAAGAAAGTCGGCTTCATCGTAAGAACGGACAGCTGGGAAAAGGATGGCGGAGACCGTTTTATTGATATCTCTGCCGGCGAAGGCGAAGTTTGGGTGAAGTCCGGTGATGACAATACTTACACAGAGCCGCCAGATGGAGAGTATCGAGACCTTCCTGCTTATGAAGATATTAATGTGAAGGTTCACTATTTCAGATACGACAATCAATATGAGTGCTGGAACCTATGGACCTGGCCGGAGAACGGCGAAGGAAAAGCGGTTCAATTTACCGATGAAGATGAATTTGGCAAAGTGGCCAACATCAAGATGGATAACTTGAAGGACGTTCATAAAATCGGGCTTATTGTAAGAAAAAGCGTGCCCGGAAATGAGTGGGCTGATAAGGAATTTAATGATAGATACGTAACAAAGTTTCACGAAGACGGTTCTGCAGAAGTGTGGATCGCACAGGGGCAGGAGCGCATTTATTATGACAAAGACTTGGTCGACCGTACGCCGAAAATCGTAAAAGCCAGCCTTGATGGGTTCAATGAAATTACGTTTGAAACCAACTTCCCGTTTGATATAAAAAATCACGGTCTTTCCCTTTCAGGCGGAGCAGCTATAGAAGAAGTTGTTCCTTATGACAGCAAAGCAGGCGATTTTACAAACAAAGTTAAAGTCATCACTTCGAAAAATCTGGATCTTACAAAAGTTTACAAGATCTCTAAAGAGAATTTTGGAGAAGCCGCAGTACAGACAGGCAAGGTGGTCCGTACACCGGAATTTGATAAGCAGTTCTTCTATAACGGTAAAGATTTAGGAAACACCTATTCTAAAAAAGAAACGAGTTTCAGGCTTTGGGCACCAACTGCTAGTGAAGCCAAGATCGTGGTCTACAAATCATGGAAAGAAGAGAAGGGGACCGAGCTGCCATTGAAGAAGTCCGAGCGAGGCACTTGGAAAACAACTCTTAACGGCAATCAAGAGGGTCTGATTTATACGTACAAAGTAAAGATTGGCGACCAGTGGAATGAAGCCGTGGACCCCTACGCACGTGCAGTAACGGTAAATGGCGATAAGGGTGCTGTTATCAATTTGGATAATACCAATCCGAAGCATTTTCACAAAAGAATGAAGGCCTTCACTCCTGAAGATGCCATCATTTACGAGCTTCATGTCAGAGATTTATCCATGCATCCAAAAAGCGGCATCAAGCATAAAGGAAAGTTCTTGGGAGTAGCTGAAGAAAAAACAACCGGGCCAGCGGGAGTAAAAACAGGACTGAACCATATTAAAGATCTCGGTGTTACACACGTTCAGCTGCTTCCAATCTATGATTATAATACGGTTGATGAGACAAAATTGAATGAACCGCAATTCAACTGGGGCTATGATCCGAAGAATTATAATGCACCAGAGGGCTCGTATTCTACTGATCCTTATAAGCCAGCAGTCCGGATCAAAGAGATGAAACAGATGGTCAACACCCTGCATCACAACAAACTTCGGGTCATAATGGACGTGGTATATAACCACATGTTCGCAGCTGGGGAGTCTAACTTCCAGAAGCTTGTACCGGGCTATTATTTCCGTTATAACGAAGACGGAACGTTGTCGAACGGTACAGGTGTAGGGAATGATACGGCATCAAAGCGTAAGATGATGCGCAAATTTATCGTAGACTCTGTGAGCTATTGGGCCAAAGAATACAATCTGGATGGTTTCCGCTTCGACTTGATGGGTATCCATGACGTTGAAACGATGAACCTGGTCAGAAAAGCATTGAACACAATTGATCCTTCTATTATAGTGCTTGGCGAAGGTTGGGATCTCAACACACCGATTGATCCTGAAACCAAAGCGAATCAAAAGAATGCCGGAAAAATGCCGGGAATCGCTCATTTCAACGATGGCATACGTGATGGTCTAAAAGGCAGCGTGTTCAATGATACAGATAAAGGATTTGTGAACGGTAAACCGGGTACAGAGGATGCCATTAAAGAAGGTGTAAAAGCAGGCATCGATTATCCAAGCACGACGGCAACCTATAAGGATCCGCAGCAAGTGATAACATACGTAGAAGCTCACGATAACCACACCTTATGGGATAAATTGCAGCTGACCAATCCGGAGAGTTCAGTTGATACCCGTAAGAAAATGCACAAGCTTGCGTCCTCTATTATCCTGACGTCACAAGGCATTTCGTTCCTGCATGCCGGCCAGGAGTTCATGAGAACGAAAGGCGGCGACCATAATAGCTACAGATCTCCTGATTCTGTGAACCAGCTTGATTGGCAGCGCCGAGCAGTCTTCAGCAAAGAAGTAGATTATATGAAAGGCCTTATCAAGCTGCGCAAGAGCCATCCGGCATTCCGAATGAGAACAGCACAGGATATCCGAAGTCACTTAATGTTCCTTCCAGCTCCGAAAAATACAGTCATTTATGATCTGAAAGGACACGCAAACAAAGACAAGGCAAAAGATCTAGTTGTCGTGTACAACGCCAACGAAACTGTACAAACGATCTCTCTTCCAACGGTCGGACCATGGAAGGTGCTTGCCAATGGTGAGAAAGCGGGAAACAAATCACTCGGTACACTGCTGGGCAAAAAGATAAAGGTCCCTGCACTTAGTGCTGTTGTTCTTGAAGGGAAATAACAAAAAGCTAAAGCGAAAGGCTGCCGGCGTAACCCGGCGGCCTTTTTGATGTCAATTTGTACGAAAACTCAATTCAATCACTATTCACTATTAACAGTAGATTACAGAATATTCATACTATATAATCCGAAGTAGGAATGATACTCAGGGAGGGGACCAGCATGAAAGAAATAATAAGTACAAACATAAAAGCTGAAGTGACGATTCGGGAGGTGTGGGAAGCCAAAAAGAGGATCGGTTCCCTGATAAAAAAAACACCTGCTGTTGAATCTTTTATTCTATCTGAAAGAGCAGGACGGCCAGTTTATCTTAAACTTGAGACGGTTCATGATACAGGAGCATTTAAAGTCCGGGGGGCAGCGAACAAAATTTTAAGTTTAAGTGAAGAGGAAAAAAAGAGGGGAGTTACAACGTATTCTACGGGAAATCATGGAATGGCAGTAGCCTATGTGGCGAAAAAACTAGGCATTGAGGCCACTGTTTGTATATCCAACCGGGTGCCAAAAGCAAAAGTTGATTCTCTTAAGAGACTGGGTGCTGTCATTGAATTTTGTGGAGAAAGCCAGGATGAGGCTGGCGAAAGATGTTTCACATTAGAAAAAGAGCAGGGATTGACCGTGATCGAGCCATTCGATGATCCGCACATAATCGCAGGACAGGGTACCATTGGTTTGGAACTGCTTGAAGATATTCCATGTTTAACTGATGTGATCGTGCCGCTTTCGGGTGGGGGGCTGCTATCCGGCATTGGTATGGCGGTTAAGTCAAACGACCCGGGGATCAGGGTGACTGGGGTCTCCATGGCAGAATCCGCAGTGATGTATGAAAGCCTTAGAGCAGGGAAACCCGTAAAATTACCTGAGAAGGATACGCTTGCTGACAGCCTGCTCGGAGGAATTGGCCTGGACAATCGCTATACCTTTGAAATGGTAAAAAGGTATATGGACCAGGTTCTATTAATCTCTGAAGATGAGATTGCCTACAGCATGGCCTATATGATGGATCATCACCGAATGATCATGGAAGGAGCAGCAGGTACTGCAATTGCAGCATTACTAGGAAAGAAAATAGAGCACCAGGAAGGAGCAATTGCTGTCATTATCACAGGCCATAATGTAGATCTTTCGGTGGTACAACGAATTCTTCAAACCTACTCACCTTCTTGAAATTACCCATTTTTCCGTAAGATTGTACAGGGGAATTTGGTTTTGTGTTTAAAATATAGTAGAGATCTTCCCGATTATTGTGATGTGCTATATTTAACAATATGTATAATTCAGGAAGGAACATCTTGCGGTCAGGAGGGTTCATATGAGGTTAGCAGTAGGGGATATATTAAACTTCGAGATTATGAAAAATGCCAGAGTACGAACTGGGGGCCATATCCTGAACGAACGGTATGTTCAATGGATTTCTGCTATAGAGATGCCAGTAGAGAATTTTGTCCGCAAAAATGAAGTGGTCCTGAGCACGGCCATTGGGTGCGGCCATGATGTTTTGTTATTCAAAAAATTTGTTGAAGACATCATACAATCTGAAGCTTCAGCGCTTATTATTGCTTTAGGCCGTTACATATATGATGTTCCAAAAGAAGTGATGGAGCTTGCAGAAAAACATAACTTTATCATTATCGAAATTCCATGGGAAATCCGTTTTGCTACCATCATTGAAGATGTTCTTAGAGAACTCAATGACAGGCAGTTTAAAGACCGGGAAAAATCTGAAAAAGTTCAGCAGGAACTCCTTAAACTCATTCTGAAGGAAACAAGCCTGAACGAAATATCCGGTTATATTCAAAAACATATAGGCTGTCCTCTCGTTATTACTGACAGAGCGGGAATTATTCAGGACAGGGCTGAAGCATGCGAGCCTGACGCCAGATGGAAATACTATGACATGAAAGATTGCATCTCCACAGAAAAAACACCTGCCGTTCTGCCGCAGGATCCGATGTTTCAAAAGTTTCATCTTATTGAACGTGAGGGTGAGTCAATTCTTCAACTGCCAATACTAAAGGCTTCAGGTGATATACAGGGATATTTATTTGTTCTGCCTCCAAACGATTTGGTGATCGAAGAGTTTTTAAATCAATACCGTGTGAACGTGCTCGAACATTCTGCTACCACGATCGCTCTTTGGCTGTCGCGCCAAAATGCCATTGAAGAAACGGAGATGCGTCTTCGCAGTGATTTTGTTCAGGAATTGGCAAAAGGAGAGTTTTCTTCCCGGGAACAAGCTGAATCCAGAGCAAAATTGCTCGGGTTTAATATTAAACTCCCTTATGTTTGTATTGCTGGCTATCCTGAAAACCTGGCACTATTGTTTAAAAAAAGAAAGCAGCACTATGATTCGTATGAGCACTGGCTTGACAGCATGATCCGCTACATTGAGGAAGAAATTTATTATGCGGCACAATCTCTAAAAAAAGAAGTGATGATGACCTATCAAGGCGAAAAACTTATCCTTTTTGTAGAAATCACAAGCAATGAGAACCCTGCACATCATTTTTTGGATCTGGTTGAGAGGCGTCTCCGGAATCTGCTGCCGGATGTCATCATTTCATGGGGAATCGGCGGGCATCAGGAGGAGGTTGCTGGGTTTAAAAAAGGATTTGACCAGGCAAAGACCGCACTGCAGATTGGTAGAAATAAGAAGGGAGCAGGACACCGGGTACTGTATGAAAACACAAAGGTTGACCGGGTGCTGTTGACTCTTGCACAAAACAAAGAAATGAAAGAAATCATCGTATCAGCGATCGAACCGCTTATTCAATATGACCAGCAGCGCACTATGGATCTTATCGGAACGTTCACCACCTACAATGAATGCCACGGAAATGTGAGTCAGACCGCGCGCCTGCTAAATCTTCACCGGCAATCCCTATTGTACAGGCTGCGTAAAATAGAGACCCTGACCGGCCTTTCCCTGATCGACACGGATGATTTATTTTTATTGGATCTCAGTATCAAAACCTGGAAGTTAGGGTTAACTGAAGCACGATAACCTATTAACAGCTAAATACTTTCAAAGATAAATTAACAATCTTTTATTAATAAAATATTTGAGAGCTTGTCTGAACATGGACAAGCTCTTTTTTTTATGTGTGCTAGCATTCTGAAAAATTGACTAAAACTTTTTACAAAAGTTCATACATATTTGCAGATGATGAATAGATGGAGGGTGTTCTATACTAAGTTTATAAATTCATTATTCATAAAATTCTAATAATTATACAAAAACAGGAGGGAAGGTCCTATGTCATTTGGGACAGCTGAATATCAGGAAAGAATTTATAAAACGAAAAAGAGTATGGCAGAGAAAGGAATAGAAGTCCTCCTGATTACAGACCCGGCCAATATGAACTATTTGTCAGGATACGATGGATGGTCGTTTTACGTCCATCAAATGCTGATCGTCATTAATGACGAAGATCAGCCGATCTGGATCGGCCGCGGCCAGGATGCCAATGGGGCAAAAGCAACGTCATGGCTTTACCATGAGAACCTGATTCCTTATTCCGACGATTATGTCCAATCGGACTCGAAGCATCCTATGGATTTTGTGGCCGATATCCTAAAGCAGATCGGGCAGGACAAGCGTTCGATCGGTGTGGAGATGGACAATTATTATTTTACGGCTAAATGTTATGAGCAGTTAAAGAAGGGGCTCTCCAATGCTTCGTTTAAAGATGCCACATTATTAGTAAACTGGGTTCGCCTCGTAAAATCAGATGCCGAAATTACGTATATGAAACGCGCCGCTGAAATTGTGGAAAATGCCATGATGAAAGGAATCGGGCTCATTAATGAAGGCGTCAGGGAATGTGATGTGGCCGCCGAGATTTTTCATACCCAAATCAAAGGGACGAAAGACTTTGGCGGTGACTATCCGGCGATCGTGCCCCTGCTGCCTTCAGGAGAAAAAACGTCTACACCTCACTTGACCTGGACGGATGACCGGTATAAAAAAGGGGACTCCGTCATTTTGGAACTGGCAGGCTGCTATAGACGGTATCATTCCCCGCTTGCAAGAACAGTAAATATCGGACCGCCATCCGACAAGCTCAAAAATCTTTCCGATGTTGTAGTAGAAGGGCTGAATGCATGCCTGGACATGATCAAGCCGGGAATTGCCTGTGAGGAAATTGAAGAAATGTGGAGAAAGACGATCCACAAAAGCGGCATTGTTAAAGAATCGCGGCTTGGCTATGCGATGGGACTAAATTATCCGCCGGACTGGGGTGAGCACACGGCAAGCATCCGGAAAGGAGACCGAACCATTCTGCAGCCGAATATGACCTTCCACCTCATCCCCGGAATCTGGCTTGATCAATACGGCTTTGAAGCCAGCGAATCTTTCCGGGTAACTGCGGACGGCTGTGAAGCCTTTGCTTCAATGCCAAGACAACTGTTTATCAAAGATGGAGTGCTGGAAACGAACATGAACTAAAAGGGGTGAAGGGAAAAATGTATATTTTCACAGAGCAGGAATTGAAGCAGCATATCTCATTAAACCTGGACGCTCTTTCCGTTGTTGAAGAAGGCTTTTCTTACCTAGCCGAAGATAAAGTAACCATGCCGCCCATCATGCGGGTTGATGTTCATGATCATAACGGAGAAGTGGACGTGAAAACCGCCTATGTCGAAGGGAAAGACATGTTTGCGATTAAAGTGTCTTCTGGATTTTTTAACAATTACCAGATCGGCCTGCCGAGCGGAAGCGGACTGATGATGCTCATCAGTGCAAAAACAGGTGTGCCGCAGGCGATCTTGCTTGATAACGGTTATCTTACCGATATTCGTACGGCTGCCGCCGGTGCTATTGCTGCTAAATATCTATCAAGAGAAAAGATACAAACCGTTGGCGTGATCGGCTCAGGAAGCCAGGCGAGATACCAGGTAAAAGCCTTGCGGCTAGTAAGGGACTTTCAAGAGGTGCTCGTCTATGGTCGGTCAGTTGAACGGGCGAAGGCCTATGCTGAGGAAATGTCAGCTGAGCTTGGGATTGAGGTCAAAGCGGTCGAAAGCGCAGAGGCGGTTGTACGCAACAGTGATCTCGTCATTACAACTACGCCGGCAAAGGAACCGGTGATTAAAGCTGAATGGCTCCATCCAGGAATTCATATTACAGCGATGGGATCGGACGCCGAGCACAAGCAGGAACTCGAGGCTGAAGTATTGGCACAGGCCGGACGGCTTGTTTGCGACACCATCGCTCAATGTGAGCGGTTAGGCGAACTTCATCATGCATATGATCGAGGACTTTTATCCCGTGAACAGCCTATCGTTGAGCTCGGGGAGCTGACCTCGCAAAAAACAGTAGGCCGGCAGGATGAAGAACAGATTACGATCTGTGACTTAACCGGAACAGGAGTACAGGATACCGCCATGGCTTTGTTTGCTTTTCAAGAAATGTTGAAACGAGGAATTGGTTTGGAAATAGAAAACAAAGAAGCAGCCTTAAAAAATTAACGAGGAGTGATCTCATGACAAATCAAAACGTAAAAGCAGGCACGAAGTCCGTGTGGGCAGGGGAAAAAGAGTATTTGGTGCACGGTGCCACCCAGGTGCCGGTCGTTCTAAGTGTAGCGTATGGCTACGACGATATGGATGATTGGTATGACGTCGCCATCGGGAAGAAAAAAGGGCATATATACGGACGAAACACAAATCCGACGGTCCAGGCTTTTGAAGACAAAGTAAAAATTCTCGAAGGAGCCGAAGCTGCTACGAGTTTTTCAACAGGAATGGCAGCGATCAGCAATACACTTTCTACTTTTTTAGTGCCTGGTGACCGGATCGTCTCCATCAAGGATACCTATGGCGGAACCAATAAAATATTCACAGAATTCCTCCCCCGGCAGCAGATCGAGGTTGCGTTATGTGAAACCGGCAACCATGAACAGATTGAAAAAGAAGTAGCAAAAGGCTGCAGTATTCTGTATTTGGAAACACCAACCAATCCAACGGTTAAAATTACAGACATTGAGAGGATGGCCAAAGCAGGACGTGAAGCGGGTGCGTTAGTGGTAGTTGACAATACGTTCGGAACACCGATCAACCAGAATCCGCTCGCTTTGGGAGCAGATCTTGTCATCCATAGTGCGACCAAATTTTTGGGAGGACATGCCGATGCGCTTGGAGGGGTAGTGTGCGGTTCGGGGGAATTGGTGGAAAAAATCTATCATTTCCGTGAAATCAACGGAGCAACGATGGATCCGATGGCTGCTTACCTCATCTTAAGGGGGATGAAAACCCTTCAGCTGCGTGTTCGCCAGCAAACTGAAAATGCAATGGAGCTTGCTAAATTCCTCCAAACCCAAGACTTGGTAGAAGGAGTTTATTATCCTGGACTTGAAACACATCCAAACCATGAAATTGCGAAAAAGCAGATGAAGGGATTTGGCGGAATGCTCAGCTTTGCGGTAAAAGGAGGCGTCGAAACGGTCAGGGACCTGCTTCCAAAATTGCAATTTGCTAACCGTGCGGCCAATCTTGGCGCAGTGGAAACAACCGTCGGCCCTGCACGTACGACAAGCCACGTGGAATGTACACCGGAAGAACGGGCGGCGATGGGAATTCCTGAAGGATTGATCCGCATCTCCTGCGGCATAGAGGACATCGAAGATATTATTGCAGACTTTGAGCAGGCTTTTCAACATGTGGAAAGTGCTTTAAAAGTCTAAAAGATAGCAAGTGTGTTTGAGGAGATGAATGACAAATGGCAAATCATCAGTTTGTTGCTGCTTCGGTAAAAGGGTTGAATGAAAAATTGATTGCCTGGAGGCGGCAGATCCATCAAAACCCTGAACTCAGTTTTCAGGAATTTGAAACGTCAAGCCTGGTGGCAGAAACATTAAGGCGGATTCCCGGAATGAAAACGGAAATCGGAGTGGGTGTTCCCACTGGTGTTGTAGGGACCCTTACCTCAGGGGAAGGACCGGTCATCGCCATCCGCGCAGACATGGATGCCTTACCCATTCATGAGAAAAATGCAATTGGTTACAAATCCGGGAACGAGGGTGTGATGCATGCTTGCGGTCATGATGCCCATACATCCATCCTGCTGGGGGTTGCCAGCCTTCTGGCAGACGCATTTGAACGGGGAGATATACAGGGTAAGGTAAAATTTGTTTTTCAGCCGGCAGAAGAAAGCATTGATGAACACGGACTGTCAGGTTCTCCGTATATGGTTCAGGCAGGAGCCTATGATGAAGCAGATGCAGCCATAGCCCTCCATATGTGCCCTTGGCTTCCGGCTGGTGCTATTCAAGTGAACGATGGCTACAGCATGGCCAATGTTGATGTGTTCCAGGGCAAAATTTATGGAACAGGAGGACACGGTGCTTATCCTGAACAGGGAACCGACCCCATTTGGATGCTGGGGCCTGTCATGCAGGCACTGCATGGCATTGTGGCACGGAAAGTATCGGCAATGGAGTCAGCCGTGATCAGCATAGGTGAGATCCATGCGGGTTCGGCAAGCAATATTATTCCTACCGAGGTATCCATATCGGGAACGATTCGCAGCTATTCACCTGAAATACGCGGCATGCTCGCCTCAGAATTGGAAAAGGCGTTTTCGATTGTTCAGCCTCTAGGAGGAGAGTACTCTTTCAAAGTAGACCGGGGCGAGCCTGCGCTGAAGAATCATAAAACCATCAACAAGTGGTTTATGGAGGCGGCAAGAGAGCTTTATCCCGAAATCACGATTAAAAGAGGCCCGTTTGGAATGGGCGGAGAAGATTTTGGATATGTAACACAGAAAACGCCGGGTGCCATGTTCTTTTTGGGATGTGCCGAGCAAGGACAAGACCAGAGAGATTTGCACACTCCATTTTTTGATATAAATGAAGACTGCCTGCCAATCGGGACAGCGATTCTAGCACAGACAGCTATAAAGTATTTAAAAGGCGAGGTATTCCTGCCAAGCCGTGAAAAGGTGGAGGTAGACACATATGGCACATAAACTTGCTTTTATTGGGTTTGGAACAGTCGGCCAGGGATTGGCTGAAATTCTAAGGGACAAGCACGAAGATTTAAAGGCTAAAGAGCATTTTGAAGCTGAAATTGTGGCCATCTCTGATTTTAACAAAGGTTCAATCTATCACCCAAACGGTCTGAACATTAATACGGTTTTACAAGTGCTGCGGGATACTGGAAATCTGGAAAACTACCCGCCGGCCCCTGGCCTCGTGACCGGCTGGGACAGCCTAAGGACCATTCGTGAAACTAATGCGGATACCATTATTGAGGTTTCCTATACCGATGTACGTACAGGACAGCCTGCCATCGATCATTGCCGGACGGCATTCTTGGCGAAAAAAAATGTGGTCATGACCAATAAGGGCCCGGTTGCATTGGCGTATAAAGAGCTTTCTGAATTGGCAAAAGGGGAAGGCGTGTACTGGGGATTTGAGGGAACAGTCATGAGCGGAACCCCTTCATTAAGGATGCCTGCTGCCGCTTTGGCGGGGAATGAGATTACAGAAATTCGCGGCATCTTAAACGGTACTACCAATTTTATCTTAACTAAGATGGAAGAAGAGGGAGTAATGTATGAGGAAGCGTTGAAAGAAGCCCAAAAACTGGGTTATGCAGAAGCCGATCCAACCAGTGATGTTGAGGGCTATGATGCGCGATATAAGATTACCATTCTGTCAAACTATGTGATGAACGAACCTTTGCTGGTAGAAGAAGTATCATGCCGGGGGATTACAGATCTCACCCTGAAGGATATTGAAGAGGCAAAAGCCGAAGGGAAACGGTGGAAACTGCTGGCCAAAGCTCGTAAAGAAAACGGGAAAGTTAATGCTTCTATCGCTCCTGAAAAGATCGATATGACTGATCCGCTTGCTTCCATCAGCGGAGCTGTAAACGCCATTGCTTATGATTGTGATCTCTTAGGAACTGTTACGCTAAGCGGAGCAGGTGCAGGTAAGGTTGAAACAGGCTTTTCCTTGTTAATCGATTTAATTAACATTGATCGCGAAAGAAAACTCGTAAACATTTAAACAGTGGAAGGCGGGGATGTTGATGACGACTCAGGTTGCTGGCCAAAAGATGTTTTTAGCAGGAAAATGGGTACACCGTGATAGAACCATTGAGGTTCGGGACCCGCAGGATAACAGAATGATAGACACTGTTCCTGCAGCTTCAAGAGAAGATATGCTGGCTTGTATTGAGCACGCAAAAGAAGGAGCAAAGATTGCCGCCGCCATGCCGGTGTATGAACGGATGGCTGTCATTCATAAAGCGGCAGACTACATTGAAGCCAATAAAGAAAAGTACGCTTTGACCATTGCGAAGGAAGGCAGCAAGACGATCCGTGAAGCTGCAAAAGAAACCGAAAGATGCATTCAGACCCTCCGTATCAGTGCAGAAGAGGCAAGAAGGATTCAGGGGGAGACCATTCCCTTTGACCAAATGGAAGGGAACAACAACCGGGTTGGCTACTATCAGCGTTTTCCAATTGGAATCATTGGCGCGATCACTCCATTTAATGACCCCCTGAACCTGGTCGCCCATAAAGTAGGGCCGGCAATTGCTTCAGGAAACGCTATCATCGTAAAGCCGGCAACGGTCACTCCGCTAAGTGCGCTGCTGCTTGCTGAGGCATTTGCCCATGGGGGGCTGCCTACAAAAGTATTGTCCGTCATTACGGGACATGGAAGCGAGATCGGAGATGTTCTTGTCACTCACCCAGCCATTCGGATGATTTCCTTTACAGGAGGAGTAGAGGCTGGAGAAGAGATTGTAAGAAAAGCCGGCTTAAAAAAAGTGAGTATGGAACTCGGCTCTAATTCTCCGGTTATTGTTCTGGAAGATGCGGACTTGCATGATGCCGTTGAATCCACAGTCTCCGGGGCCTATTGGGCAGCCGGCCAAAACTGCCTGAGTGTGCAGAGAATCTATGTGCAACAGAGTATTATGTCCGATTTTGAAAAGTCGTTTGTTAAGCGAACAAAACAGTATATCGTAGGCGATAAGCTGTCAGAGCTTACCGATATAGGTCCGCTAATTACTGAAAAGGAGGCGATGCGTGTAGAGAGTCTTGTGAACGAAGCCGTTGATAAAGGTGCTCAACTGCTGACAGGAGGCAAGCGTAATCAAGCGTTTTATTCTCCGACCGTCCTAAAGAATATTCCGGATGACAGCACGATTGCAAAAGAAGAAATTTTTGGCCCGGTTGTACTCCTATACGCTGTTGCGGATGTGGATGAGGCCATTGAAAAATCCAATGAAGTAAGCTACGGGCTGCAGGCAGGTATTTTTACAAAAAACATTGATAAAGCTCAAAAAGCGATTGCCAGGATGGATGTAGGAGGCATCATGATCAACGACAGCAGTGACTACCGAATCGATGCCATGCCGTTTGGTGGCGTGAAGAAGTCTGGCTTGGGACGGGAAGGCATTAAATTTGCGATACAAGAAATGACAGAACCAAAAGTCGTTTGTTATAAACTATCTAACTGAAAAGAGATGAGTGAGAAAACAAGCAAGATTTACGGTATTAAGAGGAGGTACGATGTGGAAAGAGGACAAATAGAAAAGCTGACCAAAGAGGATATCACAGTTGTTGACAATAAAATTGCGAAAAAATCAATATTTGGAACATCTCTTGGCAATGCCATGGAGTGGTTTGATTTTGGCATCTATTCCTACTTAGCGGTTACGATTGGTAAAGTATTTTTCCCTGAAATCGATCCTTCTGCCCAGTTAATCTATGCTTTTGCCACGTTTGCGGTGGCATTTATCGCGAGGCCGATCGGCGGTATAGTGTTTGGAATGATGGGTGACCGTTTAGGCCGAAAGAAAGTTTTGGCCATAACGTTAATCATGATGGCCATTGCCACATTAAGCATCGGACTCATTCCGGGCTATGCAACGATCGGAGCCGCAGCACCAGTTTTATTGCTTGTTGCAAGAATGATACAAGGATTTTCTACCGGCGGAGAGTATGCAGGTGCGATGACGTTTATCGCTGAATCTACACCTGATAAGAAACGAGGGTTTATGTCAAGCGGCCTTGAAGTCGGAACACTTGTCGGGTTCATCGCCGGATCGGGATTAGTTACTCTGCTTACCTTTCTGCTTGGATCTGAAACTATGCTTGAATGGGGCTGGAGAATTCCTTTCTTAATTGCCGCACCTTTAGGGCTGATCGGGTTTTATTTCAGATCGCATCTGGAAGAAACCCCGGCATTCCAGGCGATGAAGGAATCGGCAAAAGAGAGGAAACAGCAAACCTCCCTGAAACATATTTTTACGGAACACTGGCGTTCCCTTTTGATTTGCATTGGCGTCGTTTTTTTCTATAACACCATAAACTATATGATTCTTACGTATATGCCCTCTTATTTATCAGAACAGCTTGGTTTTGGTGAAACAAAGGGGCTGGTCCTCATCCTATTTGTCATGATTGCAATGATTCCCTTTGTTTTGGCAATGGGATACTGGGGTGATCGGATCGGAAGAAACCGCTTGATTAAAGGAGCGTTAATCGGTACGATCGTTCTCAGCATTCCGGCGTTCCTCATGATGGGCACGGGTTCAAGCATTTTGGCTTTTCTGGGATTGCTGACCCTGAGCTGTTTGTTTACAGCCTTTCAAGGCACATTACCTGCTGCATTGCCGTCGTTTTTTTTCACAGAGGTACGATATGGTTCCTTGGCGATAACGTACAATGTTTCAACCTCCATCTTTGGCGGAACTACACCTTTAATCGTAGCATGGCTCGTTAAAGCAACGAATAACAGTATGCTCCCGGCTTATTATTTGATCACGGTCTGTGTTATCGGGATTATTGTAGTAGCATTATTCGTCAAAGAAACAGCAGGAAGGTCATTAAGGGGATCGTACCCCGCTGTAGAAGATCCTGGTGAGATAAAGGAAATACTAATGAATTCAGAGGAAGCTTTGTGGTGGAAGGAAGAAGTTCGGGACAGAAATGAAAGAGCAGCATTGAAAGAAAAAATAAGCATTTTGGGATCTCAGCAGAAAATATAGTAAACATCCAATAAAATTGTTGCAGGCTGCCGAGGCTGACTCGGCAGCCTTTTGATATGAAAATGGTTAGTTTGGGATCGATTTAGGGAAAAGGTTTAGTACAACAACTTTTAATTTTATGCAGTATGAGGAGGCACGCTGTGGATAGAAAAAATAGTAATAGATTACAAAAAGAAGATATTACGGTTGTTGATACAAAAATCGCAAAACAATCGATCCTGGGGACCTCGCTTGGTAATGCCATGGAATGGTTTGATTTTGGTATTTATTCTTATTTAGCGGTAACCATTGGCAAAGTTTTTTTCCCTGAAGTCGATTCTTCTGCCCAGGTGATTTATGCTTTCGCGACATTTGCAGTAGCATTTATCGCGAGGCCGATCGGCGGTGTAGTGTTTGGAATAATGGGTGACCGTTTAGGGCGAAAAAAGGTACTGGCCATTACATTGATCATGATGGCGATTGCAACACTCAGCCTCGGGCTCATACCCGGCTATAAGTCCATCGGGATTGCGTCGCCCATCCTTCTGCTGGTTGCCAGATTGGTGCAAGGCTTCTCAACCGGCGGAGAATACGCTGGGGCCATGACGTTTATTGCAGAATCAACTCCGGATAAAAAGCGCAGTTTTATGTCAAGCGTTTTAGAGGTAGGAACTTTGGCCGGCTATATTGCTGGTTCAGGGCTTGTGACCCTGCTGACCTTTATTCTAGGTTCGGAAACCATGCTGGAATGGGGCTGGAGAATTCCGTTCTTTATTGCAGCTCCACTAGGTTTAATCGGTTTATATTTCCGTTCTCACCTCGAGGAAACACCTGCTTTTCAGGCAATGGAGGAAGAACAAGAGGAAAAGAAAAAGGATTCGTCTCTTAAAGAAATTTTCCTCAATCATTGGAGGTCCCTATTGATCTGTGTAGGCATTGTTCTCTTTTACAATACAATTGTCTACATGGTGCTAACCTATATGCCGACTTACCTTTCTGAACAGATCGGTTATGGAGAAACAAAAGGGCTGCTGCTCATTCTCATTGTGATGGTTATTATGATTCCTTTCGTTTTGGGAATGGGGTATTTGGGTGACCGGATTGGAAGAAATAAAATTTTGATAGGAGCTTTGATTCTAACCATTATTTTAAGCATACCGGCCTTTATGCTGGCGGGGAATGAAAATGGCAATAATGCCTTCTTCGGAGTGCTGATTTTGGGATGTCTGCTCACCGCTTTTCAGGGAACGCTCCCGGCAACACTTCCTTCTTTATTTTTTACAAACGTTCGATATGGATCACTAGCCATTACTTACAATGTATCTACTTCCATCTTTGGCGGAACGACTCCGCTCATTGTTGCCTGGCTGGTGAAAGAAACCAATAATAAACTGCTGCCGGCCTATTATTTAATGGCGGTCTGTACGATCGGTATTGTTGTTGTAACTTTCTTTGTCAAAGAAACAGCAGGCCGTTCATTGCGTGGATCTCTTCCAGCTGTTGAAGACCCAGGCGAGATCAAAGAGATCTTGCAGGATCCTAATGAAGCTTTATGGTGGGAAGAAGAAGTGCCAGCTAGTGAGGGAAAACCGGTTGGTGAGAGTAAACAAGCGTAAAACTGTATTTAATGAGGCTGTCGAGGAGACTCGGCAGCCTTTTTTATGGTGTCTCGTCGGCGAATTGAACCAAAATCGAGGAGAATTGAACCAAACTCAGATTAATTGAACCGAACTGAATATTAAGATAACTTCGCCGAGGGTTTTTCAGATGATTCTCCGTTCATTCATTATTCGGCAGGTTAAAAGAGGATTAGCAGACTGAGAGAAGAATAGTTTTTTAGAAGACATGGAATAGAGAAAGGAAGTTACAGATGAAATTGGAAACAGAACGGTTAACCATCATGCCCTGCAGCAGAACATACATAGAATCACTATCGCCTGATGCATATCCAGTCAGAAACCAAATTAAGTCCCACGTTGAACAGTTAGAACAAGACCCTGAGCTATACGGATGGGGTGTGTGGCTGGTCACAGAAAAGGAAACGGGAATGATTGTCGGAGATATTGGATTCAAAGGGAAGCCCAGTGCCGAACGAACAGTAGAGGTCGGTTATGGAATCATTCCGTCTGCTCAGCAAAAAGGATACGCCACCGAATCGGTAAAGGCGATAATCGATTGGGCCTTTACTTCTGACCAAGTTAACCGTGTCATTGCAGAATGCTTGATAAACAATGATCCTTCCATTCGGGTATTGGAAAAAATGAACATGAAGCGTTTAGGGCAAGAGGGTGAAATGCTGAATTGGGAGTTAAAAAAGGAAGAAACGGGATTGACTAAGAATACTGCAGCGTTCTCATGATATGAGGGCTGCTTTTTTATTTTAGTAAAACTTTCAATTCATTTTATGATAAACTGTAAGTAATTGGGAGTTGTTTGGGAATTGATCTTAAATAGACTTCAAACAACAAGAGAATAAGCAATTGAAATAGCCTTCAATGGAAATGGGGTTTGTTGATGAAAAACGGCTGGGGAGCTGCGTTTGTGTTATCTTTTATCGCAGCAGGAATCTATTTATATGTGGTTAATTACGGGTACCACAACAAAAAAGAGGCACTGCAGAAGGGCTGGACGAAAGAAGCCATTGAATTAAACACGGAGAAGGTTCAATCGGTTACTGTCCCCAATAGCCCTTATGTTCTGGAGATTACGAACGCACCTCATAAAATTTATGTTTTTAAAATAACAAAGCATTTCGGTAATATAAAGTATCCCTGGCTGATGTAAATCTTTTATATCAGAGCATCAATAAAGATGGAATGTATTTTAACAAAAATTTACTGGAATTTGGTTTCGATACAGACAAACCGAGGAATAAAGATATTTATATTGATCATCAAAAAATGAGATACCTCTCTTTGGGCAAGTACTTTTCTAAAAGCAAGTTTGCCTGGAGCTACCAAAACTTATCCTTTTATTACCCTGAGCATCCAATGGAAACAAAGGCTATTGGTCCTGCATATCACTAAAAGCAGCATTCGAACGAGACATCATGTTCTTGTTCTTTTTTTAATTCATATAGATTAAAAAGCTGGAAAAACGGGTACTAGTACTTCTGACCTGTTTGTAATAAAAATGTAACATTTGTGAGATGTATTCGTATTATTTTCTATTAAAATAGTATAAAATTGGTGTTCAGGAAAAATAAACTATTTCAGCATAGGGAACAGCATGGAACAATTTAAGGAGAGTTAATGATGGAAAAGAAAAATTCAGCTTCACGATTGGAAAGAAGAAAACAGAACAAAAGGCCTAAACGTTTTCGAAAATTCCTTACATACAGTACACTAACTTTTCTTGTTCTCTTTCTTTTAGTGGTTATTGGCGGGGGGGCAACCGTATTTTCAGTTGCAAAAGGCGCTCCTGAATTGAACCCCGAAAACCTGAAGTATTCACGTACTTCCACCGTCTATGACATGAACAATGAGAAAGTCGTTTCAATCAGCGGGAAGGAAAAGAGAGATTATGCTCACATTAAAGATATTCCGCCGCTCGTTCGGAACGCTTTTATTGCGACAGAAGACGTTCGATTCTACAAACATAACGGAATTGATACGAAAAGGGTCGCAGGAGCCATTCTTTCCAATATAACTCACGGATTTGGTTCAGAAGGTGCCAGTACAATCACACAGCAGGTTGTAAAAAACTCGTTCTTATCACCAGAAAAGACAGTAACTAGGAAGGTACAAGAAGCCTATTTGGCGATCCAGCTTGAACGGAAATATTCCAAGGATCAGATTCTTGAATTCTATTTAAATAAAATCTATTTCGGAAATAGTGCCTATGGAGTAAAAACAGCAGCAAAAACGTATTTTAATAAGCCTCTGGACCAGCTGACCATCGGCGAGGCTGCATTGCTTGCCGGACTGCCACAGCGTCCGAGCGGGTATGATCCATTCGTACATCCAGAGTTAGCGGAACAGCGAAGGAATGTGGTCTTGTCGCTACTGCACAAAAACGGATATATTTCTGAGCAGGAAAAAGTAAAAGCGCAGCATCAGCCAATTAAGAAAATGCTTGTGAAACCTAAGAAGTCTCAGCCGAGATACGAAGCGTTTTTACAGCAGGTCATTAAAGACGCACGAAAAGAAGGCATTTCTGAAAAAGAACTGTTTGAAGGCGGATTGAAAATCTACACGACGCTTGACCAGGATGCCCAATCTCAAGCAGAAAAAATCTTATCAACGGAGGATTATGTCCGTTACCCAGACAATAAATTTCAGGCGGGGGTCGTTCTCCTTGATACTGAAACCGGCCAGATTCGTGCTATAGGCGGCAACAGGCTGGACGACAACAAACAGGCCATCAGAGGATTTAACTATGCGACCGATACAGAAAGACAGCCGGGATCGACGATTAAACCGATTCTTGACTACGGCCCGGCGATTGAATACTTGAAATGGTCTACGAGTACCCCGATCAAGGATGAGCCGCTCGAAATCAACGGCAAGCAGTTCCAGAACTGGGATAAAACCTATCATGGTACGCTTTCTATGAGAGAAGCACTCGTCCAATCGTATAACATTCCTGCCATAAAAACGTTCCAGGCAGTAGGAGAAGCGAACGCGAAACAGTTTGCAGGAAACCTTGGAATTAAGCTGGATACGATCTATCCGTCCTATGCGATCGGCGGATTCAATAAAGGGGTTTCTCCATTAACGATGGCCGGTGCGTATTCTGCTTTTGGAAACAAGGGCGTCTATCATCAGCCAACAACATTAAGAAAGATTGAATATCCGAATGGAGAAGTGAAGCAGTTTAGCCATCAGCCAAAAACTGCCATGAGCGATTACACAGCTTACATGGTAACGGATATGCTAAAGAGTGTTGTCAATAACGGAACTGGCCGCATGGCTCAGATTCCAGGATTGGATGTAGCCGGTAAGACAGGAACGACGAACCTTCCAGCCAATGTCTATGGCAACGGCTCGACCGATTCATGGTTTGTCGGTTATACCACACGCTATACAGCAGCTGTCTGGACAGGATATGATCACCCGGGCCAGGATGCTTATGTAAAGAAAGAAGACCAAGTGATCGCTAAGCTGATCTTTAAAGAACTGGTATCCCATGTTTCAGCAAATAAGCTCACTGCCGATTTCCAAAAACCGGGGTCTGTCGTTTCACGAGGCTCTGAGCTTTACGTGCAAGGAACTTCGATGCCTGCTATAGCACAGCCAAGCCATAAGGAAGACAAAAAAGAAGATTCATCAGCTGATGCTGAAAAAGAAAAGCAAGATAAAGAAAAAGAGAAAAAAGAAGAAGACCAAAAGAATAAAGATGATAAAGAAAAACCTAATGATGACGGTAAAACAAAACCGGATACTCCTGTCACACCGCCTAAAGATGATCAAGGCGGCAACGATCAGGGTGGCAATGGCCAAGGCGGAAATGGCGGAACAGATCAGGGTGGGAATGATCAAGGCGGAGGCAATCAGGATAAGCCGACAGATCCAACAACCCCGCCTAAAGATAAGCCAGGAGACGGAACCACCAAACCGGGTACAGGTGATAAACCAACGGATCCTGGAACCGAGCCGCCGAAAGAACAGGATGATAGTAAAAAACCAGCGGAAACAAAGCCAAGTTCCGTGGAAAAGAATACCGTTGAAACAGACCAGTAACGTGAAAACCAGCACCTAGGTTCTGAAATCAGAACTAGGTGCTGGTTTTTAAATGCTCTGATTGAATCAATTCTTTATAGGATCGGATTTTATGATCCAGCATCTTTTCAGTTTCCTGAAGGGTGCTGATTTGCTCCCTCACCGAGTTTCGATGCTCTTCGAGAAGACGGAGACGTGCTTCCTGCGTATGTTCTCCTTCTTCTTGATACAGCCTTGAGTATTCCCTTATTTTAGCCAACGGCATTTGCGTCTGTTTTAATTTAATGAAGAACCGCAGCCAGGCAATGTGGGAGTCGCCATATTCCCGTTCACCATGATCATTGCGTTCGGGTAAAATAATTTGTTCTTTCTCATAATAACGCAATGTGTGAGAACTGACTCCAGTAACTTTGCTGCCTCACTAATGCTGTACATTTTATCCTCCTATTGATTCATTCTTCAAGAAAGTATCAGAATTAGAAGTTGTAGTCGATTTATCCGTATGTATCAAGAACAAGATAAATATCATTACTGAAAGGGGCTGTCCAAGAAGTCTGATAGCTGTTGATCTCCGCTCCAGGCTGCTCGCTTTCCGCGGGGCGTGCGNNTCCCGCAGGACAAGGAAAGCTTCGGCAGCGTTATATCGCACGAAGAAAATGTGAAGTTCATTTTCGAGGAGTCTCGCACCTTGCACTCCAATCAACTTTTCATTGAAGATTTTTCACGTCAAAGGAGCTGCCTGAAGGTCAATTTTCGACTTTCAGGACAGCCCCTTTTTAATGGTTACATCCAATCTCTCTTTTGCTTCGTAAAACGGTTATAAAACCATCCAATATATCATGACTCACAGTAAATCCTTTACGTTTATAGAATTCCAGTGCGTTAGTATTGCCATTTGAGACATAAATAAAATAATCTTCCACATCGTCAAATTGCTTGATCCAATCCATGGACATATGAAAAAGTTTGGATCCAATCCCATAATGCCTGTACTCTTCTTTAATATAAAATTGAGATAAACAGCCTACATAATCTCTATTAACAGAAGAAAGATCAAAAAAAGTGGCAAATTCATTGGAATAGGCTTCTTTAGGAGAGATATTGGAATATACATAACCTACAATTTGATCATCATCTTTAACTACCACTGTATAATTGTGAACGGCATTATTTATTGATGGAATCAGCCTTGTTTCAAAATTCATGTTGTCAAACAATTCAGGTGTTATGTAGGATTTTGATTTTTGAAAGGCCATGAGTTCATTGCAAATTTCTCTGCAGCATTCAATTTTTTCATCAGGTAAAACTTCATATTTTAACTTCAAAACTATCACTCCTTTATTTATCCTACAAATAATCAACTACGATATAATTTTATTACATAATCAAAGTAAAACAAGTATGCAGTATTTTATTTCTAAGTCAGAAAAAACTGATTAATGGAGAACCAAGGACTTATCATACGAAAGCAGTTTATGGAAATACCACCAAGAGTAGAATACTCACTAACAAAAGCAGAAGAGGACTTGATCCCATCTTTAAAATGACTGGCTGAATGGGGAAAGTCCATGCAAAATTAAAATACGTCTTGATTAATTATGGTATATAATGGAATTACGTGGATCTTTTCAGGCATGTTTTTGATTTTGGGTGGTGTGTGACGAAACGCCATTACAGAAGACAAAAGACGAAATTAACCTCAAGATCCAAGGGGGGAAAGGGTGTCTAAAACCATTATCTGCGATAGATGTACAAAAGAAATTACACTTAAAGAAGATTTAGTTACGGTAACGATGTTTTTTGAGGTGATCCCTTATCACGAGGAGTGCTATGCGCACGATCTAAAAGGAACGATATCTTTCTTTCTTAACAACCGGCCGCTCAATGGTCTCTCAGGCAACATTTCTATGGTGATCTCCATTTTATTTGGGTTATGGTTGGTCTTTTTTACGGAAGGGTCCTTAAGGTTTGTTTCCCTTCTCGTTCTTATCCCGATTATATACCGATTGTACTCTTATCTGGCGTATGAAAGGCACTTGGAAGCTTAGGGGAAAGATGGATACATAATAAGGAAAGAGCAAAGGGGAATGAGTGAGTGCTTGATTATAAAATTAAAACGTACGAAGAAGCCATTGATATTGTGAATGAAGTAGGGTTTGTGCCGCTTGCTCCTTTGTTTCCCGATTATCCCTCACTTAGCAGTATTACGGTGAAGGAAAATTGGTATACGGAGACCGAATTTGATCCTTGGGGCTGGAGAACGCGGTTTGCTGCAGATGGAATAGCCGCGTACGGAAAATTTGTTAAGAAAAAATCTGTTCTCATCTCCCGCGAACTCCTTCCTTATATAAGAACGGTTCTGGGGAATCCAATGTCTGTGAAGGACCGTTATTATAATGGCATGCTGTCAAAAGATGCCTTCGATCTTCACTTACACATCCTGCAGGAAGAAGGAATTGATACGAGGCTTTTAAAGGCAAAGGCTGATATGAAAGCAAAAGAGAAAAAGAAAGCCTTCGACAACGGATTGCTCGAACTTCAGGCCTCTCTTGATATTGTCGTCTCCGGTACAAAGGAGAAACAAAATGCGATCGGTGAAAAAAATGGCTGGAACAGCACTTCCTATGAGACGATTGAGCATTGGATAGAAAAAAATAAGATAGAAAATATAGAGATTGATCGAGAGGAAGCACTTCAGAAGCTGTTACAGCATTTTTCAGTAATCAGCAGTCCAGAGTCTATGAAAAAATTCCAGAAACTATTTCTGTAAAAATAGGAGTGGGGCAATGAAACGAGAATTATCCCAGTTGGTTTTTACTTTTGTATTTGCAGTCATTCTGTTTTATTGTGTCCTATACTTTCTTGAAACAAATGATGTTGCCATCACCTTTCTTTTGTAATGAAGGAGAGAACAATGATAGACGATAGACAGAAAAACTCCTGAAGTAATTCAGGAGTTTTTTTCATGCCTCACATATTGGATCAGCGATTAGCATGGAAGGGTTTGGGTATATAAATAGGAGTAGGAGATGAACCATTGAAGGAGTGAGTAGTTTGGCAGAAAGCAGAACGGTGGGACAATATTTATTGGATTGTTTAAAAAGAGAAGGAATATCAGAGGTCTTCGGGGTGCCGGGTGATTATAACTTTTCATTGCTTGATACGCTTGAAAGCGATAACGGCCTTTCTTTTATTACGAATAGAAATGAGCTGAATGCAGGATATGCAGCAGATGCATACGCACGGATTAACGGTATATCGGCGCTCATTACAACATTTGGGGTCGGCGAAATGAGTGCGACGAACGCAATTGCCGGCGCATTCAGTGAAGACGTGCCTGTGATACAGATCGTTGGCTCGCCAAAATCAAAAATGCAGAAGGATAAAGAGCTGGCTCATCACACATTAATGGATGGTGATTATGATGTTTTTCGAAAAGTGTACGAAAACATCACCGCATATACGGCTGTTCTGACACCGGAAAACGCAGCTCGGGAAATCCCGGCTGCCATTCAAGCAGCAAAGCAAAAGAAAAAGCCGGTTTATTTAAGTGTTGCGATCGACTTGGTGACTCAGCCGGTCATCTTTCATGAAACGGAAGTAACACAGACGAAGAGCAGTCAAATCGCACTTCAGGCTGCGCTAAAACAGATTACTGGAATGGTGGAAGAGGCAAAGAAAGCAGTCATTCTTGTTGATATGAAAGCCATTCGCTACCGGCTGCAGGATCAAGTGCAGCATCTAGCAGAACAACTCAAAGTTCCTGTCGCTTCACTCATGCAAGGGAAGAGCGGGTTTGATGAAAGCCATCCACAGTACATCGGTGTATACGGTGGAGCTTTTGGACAGGAAGATGTAACTAAAACGGTTGAAGAAGCCGACTGCATTTTTGCGATTGGCGTACAATGGACCGATGTGAATACGTCAAAACATACGATTAAACTGAATCCCTTAAAAATTGTTGAGATCCAGCCTGAATCTGTAAAGGTCGGAGCAGCAAGTTATTTGAACGTAAGAGCGGAGGACCTTTTACATGAGTTAACAAAAATTGGATTTAAACAGGAGAGTTCAATCGGTGACATCGCATTTCCTTACGGTACGGTGAGCGGCGGGGGAGAGGAACCAATCAAGGCTGCATCTTACTATCCAAGATTTCAGCACATGCTCAGGGAAAATGATGTGGTCGTTGTTGAGACAGGTTCGTTATCTTATGGAATGTCACAAATCAGGCTGCCGAAAGGAGCGACTTATATTGCACAGGGTGGCTGGCAAAGCATCGGGTTTGCTACTCCTGCGGCGTTCGGGGCATGTATGGCGGCGAAGGACCGGCGTGTTCTTCTTTTTACCGGTGATGGCTCTTTGCAGCTGACCGTACAGGAAATCAGTTCGATGCTCGAGAAGGGATGTAAACCCATTATCTTTATTTTAAATAACAATGGATATACCATTGAAAAGTACCTGAACGTTAAAGTGGAGATTGAGAAACAGAAGTATAACGAGATCCCTTCCTGGAATTATACCAAGCTGGCGGAAGCGTTCGGAAGAGAGGCGTTTACGAAACAGGTGAGGACAAACCAGGAACTGGACGATGCCATCACTGAGGCTGAACGATTACAGGGAGAAAAACTTTGTATGATCGAACTGGTCGTTGAAGATCTGATGGACGCGCCGGAATATTTGCAGAAGATGCGCGATTTTTTGGAGAAACAAGAGAACGAGAAGTAATGAAGGAGGGGCTGCCGGAAGGTCAATTTTCGACTTTCTGGACAGCCCCTTTTAATTTCTTATAATTGTGCAAATTCCTCTACCAGTTCCTCAAACCGTTTCAGCGCATTGACGATCGGCTCTGGGGTTGTTAAGTCGACACCTGTCTTTTTCAAAAGATCGAGCGGATAATCAGAGCTTCCGCTTTTTAAGAAATCCAAGTAGGAGTCAAGAGTCTGTTGGTCGCCGTCTAAGATTTTTGTAGCCAGGTGGATAGCTGACGCAAACCCTGTAGCATATTTGTAAACATAAAATGGACGGTAGAAATGAGGGATTCTGGACCAGCCATATTTCACTTCTTCATCAAATATCACGGTATCGCCGTTGTACTCTCTAAACAGATTTTCATAGATTTGGTTGAAGACCTCAGCATTCAGCGGCTGGCCTTCTTCTGCGAGTGCGTGTGTTTTCATCTCAAACTCGGCAAACATCACTTGCGTAAACAATGTTCCTTTGAACTGATCGATAAAATGATTCAGCAAATGTTTTTTAATATCTTTGTTGGTTTCCTTGTTCAGCAGGTAATTGATCAGAAGTACTTCGTTAACGGTAGAAGCAACCTCTGCGACAAAAATGCTGTAGCCGGCTGTGATTTTTGGCTGCTGCTTATTGGAATAATGGCTGTGCATCGCATGTCCCATTTCGTGTGCCAGCGTAAAGAGGCTGTCTAGATCATCCTGATGGTTCAGAAGCACGAAAGGATGAACGCCGTACAACCCAAGATTATAAGCTCCAGAACGTTTTCCGCGTGTTTCCCTAACGTCGATATAACGTGCATTTTTAAACTCTTTCAATCGTTCAACATAATCATCGCCAAGCGGCGCGAGTGCTTTAACCATCGTTTCATAGGCTTCTTCATAGGGAATGTCCAGCTTAACTCCTTTTACAAGGGGAGCGCTAAGATCGTATTGGCGCAGCTCATCAAGTCCCAGTTTCTCTTTTCTGATCTCTGTGTATCGGTGCATGGACTTAATGTTTTCTTTTGTGGTGGCTATGAGATTTTCATAGACTTCTTTTGGTACGTTATCACCAAATAAACCTTTTTCAAGAGCAGAAGGATAGTTGCGGATTTCAGCAAGCGAGACATTGTTTTTAACCGCTGATGAAAGGGTGGAAGCAATCGTATTTTTTAATGCCACGTAGGGTTCATAATAAGCTTTGTATGCTTCTTTTCTTACTTCACGGTCTTCATCCTCAATCAATTTGGAATACATGCCGCGGGTCATTTCTACCTTTTTACCATCTTTATCAGTGACTTCGCCGAACTTAATATCCGCATTATTAATCATGCTGAATGTGCCGCTTGGAGAGGAGAGCGCTTCACCCAGGCGGGAAACAATCTTCTCCTGTTCTTTACTCAGGACATGGGACTTGTAGCGAAAGGAATCAAACAGATCTTCTTCAAAGTAGTTCAGCCCTTCATCCTCTGCGATATATTCCTTCAGCTGTGCTTCGTCCAAACTTAACAGGAAAGGCATAAAGAATGAAGTGGCAGAGCTGATTTTCACTCCGGCATGCTTTGCACGATCCAATAAGGATTGAGAATCTGAGTTTCGAGTATCCACGTCCACATTCAGCATGGCATAAACATAAACGAGATTGAAGGTGCAGGAGAGCTCTTCTTGTTTAGTGAGATATTCAAGCAGTGACTTACCTGAATCAATGTTTCCATCAAACGCCTTTAATTCTTCAGCCATTACCTTCACCTGTTCATAATCCTTTTCCCATTCAGCCAGTGAAGGATAAATATCGGTCAGGTTCCATTTCTCTTGTTCAGGAACGTCATTTCTTGATTGGTATGTGGTCATATACGTAACTCCTTCTGCATGAAATATCTTTATTCTCTTATGTGTATTATAGGTCCCATAATATGATTATTGAATTTATTAGACTTATAGGGTGGATTCTCCTTCTTTCAAAGGAAATAAGAGGAAGATGGAGTTGGGGCCGTATCGATAATAAATTCGCTTTTTCGATTATATATCAGGATTATCAATAATAAAAAGCCGGCAAAGGCTGTGAAAACTCACAGAACTTGATGTGCCGGCTTTCTTTTTTGAAGAATTTCTTTAATTTGGTCAATGGCTTCCGCAATATTATTAACTTTTAAGGTAATTCGCTGGTCTTCTGGATATTCGACATCATGATGCTCGTAACGTGGATCATAATAGTGCTCAAGCAGCAGGCGGACAGCTGAATGATAGTTTCCCTCACTCAGATCATGTTCAATCTGAGCAGCTATTGGTGTATGAATGCGCCGTTTGATCTTTTGAAACGCGGCAAGACATTCCTCGTGATGCTCCCACGGAAGATAGTCTTCAAGGATATGATTGACCCGTTCCTCAATCGGCATGTCCAGGAAAATATGGAGACCTTGCTGCTTTTTATCCGTTACAAAACCCGGAAGCACGACTTTTCCGATTCGTTTGCTCTCAGCCTCCATCAGAACAAAAGGTGTATCTTTCAGTGCAAACAAATGATGAAAAAGGAGAGATTCAAACATTTTCTGGTTGTTTGGCTGAAGACCGATTTCTCCAAAAATGGAACCGCGGTGGCCGGCCAATTGCTCAAGATCAAGAACGGGAAATCCTTGCTTGGCAAGCTCTTGAAGGATTAATGTTTTACCGATGCCGGTATTTCCATGGAGAACGCAGGTTTTGGGAGCAAACTCCATCTCCTCTAGGTTTTTTATAATCCACTGCCGGTACACACGGAAACCGCCCTGCAGCCGGTAAGCACGAATTCCCATAAGGTCGAGTACAGTCGCAGTGGTTCTGCTCCTCATTCCGCCTCTCCAGCAAAAAACAGCTTTGGGTCCAGCGATCTTCGAGAATTCTTTAATAAAAGCAGGAAGCTTGGCAGAAACAATCTCGAGTCCTCGTTCCTTAGCGGCTTCCACACTTTGCTGTTTATATAGAGTCCCAACTTCAGCACGTTCTTCATCATTAAAAAGAGGGATGTTCAAGCTTCCCGGAATCGTAGAATCCTTAAATTCGGAGGGTGACCGTACATCAATGAGTGTAATCTCTTTTTTATTGTAGGATGACATAAGCTTTTCAATGGCAATATCCTGAAACACTGGTTTTTTCCGCCCTTCTGTACTGCACGTCTATATCCTATTATAAAATACTTCTTCTCTAATTTCATTTTAGCCGAATTTTGGAAGGCTTAAAAATATGTTTTTGCAGAAACTGTGATATAATTTACTATCCAATCTTAAGGTCGGAAAAAAACTGGGGTGGGGGATATATGTCTCAAATCAATCATAGTGTTCAAAATGGAAAATCCACCAGCAAAGAGGCAATCTGGGTCATTGTTATATTCATGGCGGTTGCTGCGGCTGGTTTGCTGTATGTAAAATGGTGGCCGTATTTTCAAAAGGTGATCTCAGTTTCAGCTACTCATTCTATCGGTCCATCGATCCTTGGTGATCAAGCAGCTTCGGCGTCACCATGGGTAACTGCTTGGGACTATGCAAAAGTTTATTTTCAGTCTGTATGGAAAGCTGCATTACTGGGGGTCTTACTCGGTTCGTTGATTCAAGTGCTGCTTCCGTCACGATGGCTGCTTAAAGTGCTTGGAAAAACATCGTTTGGCAGTACAGCAGCAGGAGGATTGGCGTCCATTCCAGGCATGATGTGTACTTGCTGTGCGGCGCCAATGGCCGTGGGGATGCGCAAGAAGAAAGTGTCGATTGGAGCAAGCCTTGCTTTTTGGCTAGGTAATCCGACCATAAACCCGGCAACCCTGATTTTTATGACATTTGTATTATCATGGAAATTTACGGTACTGCGATTATTCTTTGGAATAATACTCGTGTTTGGTGTCAGTTACTTTGCCAATCGTTTTGCCAAAAACGCTGAGCCAGTAGATATGGAGAAAGTGCCGGAAAGCAAGAACTTTGAGGAAGAGGAAGGACCGTTTTTCATCAGATGGATGAAGAGCCTGGGCACCATGCTGCTCCATATTGGACCAGCTTACATTTTTTCGGTGCTTTTACTTGGTGCAGCACGTGTCTGGCTGTTTCCGCAGCTAAGTGAAACAGCGTCCAACAGCTTGTTTGCTGTTATCGGATTTGCTCTTGCCGGCATGCTGTTCGTTATTCCGACTGCTGCCGAAATTCCAATTATCCAGACGTTTATGCTCGTTGGTCTTGGTGCAGGACCTGCGGCTGCCTTGCTCATTACACTGCCGGCGCTAAGCTTGCCGTCCTTACTCATCGTTTCCAGGTCCTATCCCAAACGTGTTCTGTCGTTTGTCACCTTATCGGTCGTCGTTTTAGGTGTGTTTAGTGGAATGGTGGGAATGCTGTTTCTTTAAGGCTTACTTCTCTCTGACAGAATGGGTTGCACAATTTTACCATAATCGTGTTATACTAATACCAACAATGTGAAGGAGGTATCCAATTAGACATTATGTGGAACTAATCCCCTTGTCGATCATGAAATCTGATTGCACGGCAAGTGATGCTCTGCGGCTTTGGAGCGGGATGGGATACGTATGTCTATAGGAGACCCTCAACGGTTAAATTCAATGTATCAGTGTGCTGAAGCTGGTCTAACGGTCTATGCACTTTGAGGTGTTTTTTTCGTATCTTTTTTCGCTTACCCAAAAACCGCAGGAATGCGGTTTTTTTTCGTCTTCAGATTATCATGAGTCCCTATTGCCCTTGAACGAAACGCAAAGCGGTGATTTTTGATGACTCTATTAAGCTGTCACGAATTAAGTAAAGAATTTGGCGAGCGCCTGATTTTAAAAGAGGTTTCTTTGAATATAGACAGTAATGAAAGGATAGGTTTGGTTGGCGTTAATGGAGCGGGAAAGACAACTTTGGCTAACCTGATTTTCGGAACACTTCAGCCCGATAAAGGTTCTATCGTTAAACATAAAAATCCACTGAAGATCGGTTATCTTCAGCAGTCCACCTCCTATACGACTAATACTTTTTCGCATATGCAGAGTGAAGAAGAGGATTTTCTGCAGATGACCAGCCGTCTCGGTTTAAAGAAAGTACAGAATTGGGATGAGAGCCGTTTCTCAGGATTAAGCGGAGGGGAGAGGACGAAGCTGGCTATCGCACATATCTGGTCAACAAGGCCCGACCTTCTTATACTGGATGAGCCGACCAACCACCTTGATTTTAAAGGAGTCGAATGGCTGATTCAGGAGCTGAGATCATTTACAGGTACCACACTGATCATCTCGCATGACCGGTATTTTCTTGATCAAACCGTGAATCGAATCATTGAACTGGATGATGGCAAGTCTGTTGATTTTCCGGGGAATTATTCATTTTATCGGGAAGAGAAGGAGAGAAGGCACCATGCACAGCTGCATCAGTATGAAACACAGAAAAAGTACGAGCAAAAAATACAGTCTGAGATTGAAAGGCTGGACAACTGGTCGTCGAGAGCACATAGAGAAGCAGGAAAGGTCGGTAAGATGGCAGATATGCGCGGCACAAAAGAATTTTACAGAAGCAAAGCAAAGAGCATGGATAAACAGATCAGTTCCCGGATCAAACGCCTGAAAAAGATTGAATTGGAAGGTGTGGAAAAGCCAAAGGAGGAAACAAAAATACAGTTTGGCTGGGACAATCCGGAGAAACGGGGAAAGCGGCTGGTGGATGCGAAGGAAATCTCCAAATCTTTTAGTTCTCGACCGCTCTTTCAGAAAAGCTCGTTTTATATTAAACGAGGTGAAAGACTGGGATTGACAGGTCCGAACGGGTGCGGCAAGACGACGCTCCTTAAAATGCTGACAGGTAGGGAGACCGTCGATTCGGGTGAGCTTTGGATCAGTTCAAGCGCAAAAATGGCCTATCTGACACAGGATGTTACAGACCTCCCATCGGAACAAACGGTAGTAAACTTGATACACGATGTTTTTGAAGTCCGGTCAGAAGCCTCTACGGCCCGGACACTGCTCGCCAATATGGGGTTTGATGAAAGAATGCTGAAGAAGCAGATTCATCAATTGAGTCTTGGTGAACGGATGAGGGTGAAGCTCGCCTTGCTCATCATGCAGAAACATGATCTTCTGATTCTGGATGAGCCGACGAATCACCTTGATCTGGCAAGCAGGGAGCAGCTTGAGGAAGCATTGCTGTCGTTCAGCGGTACACTGCTTATCGTTTCCCATGACCGCTATTTCCTGGAAAAAACGTGTGAAAAGCTGCTGGTTTTTGAAGATGGAAACATAAGAAAAACGCAAAAGGGCTTTAAAGAGTTTGCTGAAGCCAAACAAAAACCGGTACAGCCGCAAAATTATAAAAAAACGGATCTTCTTGAAAAAAGGATGATTATTGAGAACCGAATCAGTGCTGTTTTGGGAGAGCTTAGCCTCCTGTCTCCTGGTGATAAGGAATACACGAGGCTGGACCAGGAGTTTAAGCGGCTGATGGAGGAGAAGAGAAAGCTTTCTTAGCAATACGGAATAACCAGACAAAAGCCGTCCCTAAATCCCGGACGGCTTCTGTCATTCTTCCAGCTTTTTAGATAACTCCTTTAAGTCTTTGTTTTTTCCAATAATGACGAGAAGATCGCCGTTTTTCAAAGAATAATCCGGACCAGGAGCAACCGTAACCTCTTCGTCCGTATGCCGGATTGCAATGACGTTCAGCTGGTATCTGGCTCTGATGTCGAGGGCTTGTATGGTTTGTCCGACCAAGTCTGGAGGAATCTTAATTTCTTCTATACTGTAATCGTCCGATAATTTAAGATGATCGATGATGTTCGGATGCATCAGGTTTTGAGCGAGACGAAGCCCCATATCACGTTCAGGGAAAACCACCTGATCTGCGCCGATTTTGGTCAGTACCAACCCGTGGCGTTTACTGAGTGCTTTGGCGACAATATAGGGAACTCCTAATTCTTTTAACAGAACGACAGTTAAAATACTGGCTTCCATGTCATCCCCGATTGCCACGATCACAACATCAAAGTTTCGGACACCAAGGCCTTTCATACTGTCCTCATCTGTACTGTCAGCGATAAATGCCTGACTCAGGCCATTCTGTAGATCTTCCACCTTTTCTTCGTTAATATCAATACCAATAACCTCGTTGTCTTCCTCATAGAGTGCTCTTGCTAAATGTGATCCAAACCTTCCGAGTCCGATTACTGCATATTGTTTCTTCATGCTCTGTTTCCTCTCCTTCATTTTAGCCGATCAAATATTTTCCTTTTGGATAGCGATAGAGTTCTTTTTCATTTTGTTTAGCCAAAGCGATGGCCACGGTCAGAGGTCCCAGCCTACCGATAAACATCGTTAGTGCAATAATAATTTTGCCGAACGGAGAAAGATCGGGTGTAAGTCCCATGGACAATCCCACCGTTCCGAATGCAGAGACCGCCTCAAACAGGATTTTCAAAAAGTTGTTTTCCTGTTCTGTGATCGAGAGCAACATCGTCACCACAATAACAAGAATCAATGCACTTAAAATAACGGTCAATGCTTTATAGATCATGGTCGGAATAATCCGCTGTTTAAAGAACACCACATCCTCTTTTCCTTTGATCTGTGACCAGGCCGCTCCAAACAATGTCACAAATGTCGTTGTCTTAATCCCGCCGCCGGTTGATCCTGGTGAAGCCCCGATAAACATAAGAATAATCGTTAGCAACAGAGTAGGATGAGCCAGGTCCGGAATGTTCAGAGTATTGGAACCGGCCGTCCTTGGAGTTACTGCTTGATAAAAAGAAGCCAGGAGCTTACCAGAAGGAGATAGAGGCTGAAGGGTCTTGCTGTTATGCATCTCCAACAGGAAGACAAGAACGGTGCCGGCCACAAGCAGGATAGCGGTCGTGGAAAGCACGACCTTTGTATGTAAAGAAATATTTTTTAGTTTTTTTCGATGTTCGATAAGGTCACTGACAACTATAAATCCAATTCCTCCTAGAATTATAAGGATCCCGATTGTCAGCGTAATGACGGGGTCTTCTTTATAATCCGTCAAACTCTTAAATCCTCCCATAATATCAAAGCCTGCATTATTAAAATTTGAAACGGAATGAAAGATGCCAAAATAAATGGCTTTCTTAACTGGCATGTCCATGGCAAAGCGGAATGAAAGCAAGATGGAGCCAAGCAGTTCCGAAACAAACGTAAACAGAACAATGGTTTTCGCCATTTTTACAATGCCTTGGGTGGAGGAATTATTTAACGCCTCCTGCAGAAGAAGACGTTCACGAAACGAAATTCTCCGGCCGACTATTAATGCGAAAAAGGTGGAGAACGTCATAAATCCAAGACCGCCAATTTGAATGAGAGAGAGTATAACCATTTGTCCGAAAACGGTAAAGGTATCTCCGGTATCCACGACGATCAGTCCCGTGACACACGTTGCTGAAGTTGAGGTGAAAAAGGCGTTAAGAAAAGACATTCCCTGTCCGCTACGAGTTGCTTCAGGCAAGCAAAGGAGAAAAGCTCCGGCCAAAATGATAGCGGCAAAGCCTAATACCAGTATTTTAGGAGGAGTCAATGCAAAGCGCTTCCTGCGATTTCGATCTGTCATATTTGGCCTTCCTTTCAGCAAATGGTGATTATGTATTACCCTTTATTATCCGATTTTAATGCTTAATTATAACGGCAGTAGTTATTGCATTTGTTTTTGTTTAATTGTTAAAGGATATAAATACTTTACATCAAGAATATGGAACTCCTCCAAGGCCATTCAGGCATATAAAAAACAGCCCACCTGAACCGTGCAGATGGGCTGTTTCCTTATTTTTTTACTCCCGTATAAATGTGAATCGCATCTCTTAAGAACTCAGCAGTTCCTGGCTGGTCTTTGTCATAGTGCTGTTTGAAGCGTTCATCGTCTACATACATTTGCGCCAGACCCGCATGGGCTACTTTGCTGTATTCACTCCAGTAAAAACACAGCCATTGCTTATGAAGATCTGCTGCTTTTTGGGCTAGGTCTCCCGCAGGATCCCCAGTTTTAAAGGCTTCAGCCAACGAGGTCTTTAGTTCGTCCGCCAAATGATTTACTTCCTCATGATCTTCCTTCGTCATGTTTTTCAGCTTTTCATTGGATTGATTAATCGTATCATCACCGTATTTTTCACGAATCTCTTTTCCATATTGTTTCTCGTTATCATCAATGAGCTTCTTTTTAAAGCCTTCGAATTTTTCTTGATCTGTCATCGTCATTTTCCCTTCAGATGAAGCAATCGTTTTTTCCACATTATTAATAAGCAATTCCAATTGCTTTTTCTTGTCAAGGAGCTTCTCACGGTGTTCTTTAAGAGCCTCTGTCCCGTTAAAGGAAGGGTCAGTCGTGATCTCCTTAATCTTTTCCAGACTGAGTCCGAGCTCCCGGTAGAACAAAATCTGCTGCAGATGGTCGACTTCCGGCTGGCCATAGATCCGGTAACCTGAAGAATTAATCCTTGCCGGCTTAAGGATGCCAATCTCATCATAATACCTTAGTGTTCTCGTACTGATTCCGGCCAGTCTTCCGAGTTTTTGAACTGTATATTCCAAGTGATCACCTCCTGACACCTTAACTGTACACCTTGACGCAGCGTCAAGGTCAAACCCATGTTAAAAAATGTGGATATATTTTGAGTGGCGGACTTATTTAAAGTTGTTGCTCAAAGTCATGGTTTCAAAATGCCACGACACCCAATATTATTTAAGAGGTATATGTGCGTACCAGTCTTTGCTAACAGCAACCAACAAATGAAAAAATTCGTTAGTTAAGGTTAATCAATTGATTATGAATACTTTAGTCCCTTATTTAATAAAAAGCAGGTTAGTATAATATTTTTTGGAATAAAATCCAATTTTATATAAAAATAAACTATACTTAAATAAGGTGATTAATATTAATCAAATAGACATTTTGGGGGATTTATGAAAAAACTAAGGAATTTTATCATTACATTTTTGCTCGTATTTCTATTTTCTAGCACATTCAATTTTTCTACGTGGAAAGTTCATGCTCAAGACAATGTGACTAAGGTTAATCATTTTTACTCTGCTGACACAGTTGTTTCTGGTACAACAACTCCTAACACAAGGGTTAAATATGTTGGGAAAAACAACTATGGTGAGACGTACGGAGTTTTCAGTGCTGTATCCAATAGTGATGGAATTTTTAAAATGTATGTAGGAAATCATCAAGCAAATACTACTTTTACAATTTATACGTATGATTCGACTGGGGATCTAATTGATTCTGATGAAGTATTTGTGTTAAAAGCATCACTTGACGCTTATTTTTCAATTGGTTTTGGCAATAAAATGGTTGAAGATCAAGGCGAAATCGGAGAAACTCCAATTAAAAGACCTATGCCTTCCGTTTACTATACAGCAAGTCAAGATTCAAAAATTGAGATTATGGTCAATGACAAGATTATAAAAACGGATAAAGCTGGAGGAGGTTATCGATTACTTGAATGTCCCGAAATTCATTTAGGAGATTTTGTCCAGATAAGGGTTTCGAAGGGGAATGTAATAAAAACCTATGAACTGTTGGCAACAAGCTATGATATATATGATAAGTTTATGTATGTTTATCCTATTTCTACTTCTAAAGTTACGAGTTGGTCAGATTCAATTAGGTTTTATCTTCCGTCAAATTTAAAATTTAGTGGTCTGCTAACTAATACTAAGAATCTTTTACCATCGGGCGTTATTAAACAATCGTATGATGGAAACACAACGATATTCCCATTAACTTTATATGATGGAGAATTTGAAAATGTCATTTATAATAGATCTATAAAATTATCCACTTCACCTAAGCCAGACATTGAACCGGTTTCACAAATTTCTAAAGAAGTTACTGGATTTGCAACCGAAAATAGTCTGATCACCGTTTTGGATGAACAAAATACCAAGTTAGGTGAAAGTTTGACTAATGAGAATGGAAGATTTGCAGTACCAGTAAATAAATTAGAACCTGACTCCATTATAAAAGTAGAAACAAGAATACCGAATACCGATAAATATGATTATAGTTATACTTCTGTTGAGGAAGTGTATGTTGATGATCTTTCAGATAACAATGATTATATTACTGGACAAAGTTCATTTGGGAAAGAAGCAGAGGTTTTTCTCTTAGATTCGAATTCGATGATAAAAAGTTTGAGTGTGAATGGAGCAACTACGAAAATCTCGAAGAAAAGTATCGGGAAATTCACATTAAATAAAGGTTCGATGTTTAAATTATATATCGGTAAACAAAAAGCGAACTCCATCATTCAAGTCGAATTAAGAGAAAATGGGATGTCACTCTCTCTTCCTACCAAAATAGTAAAAGATAAAACGGCACCTGTGATTTCAGGTGTCAAAAACAATGGTCTATATAAAGCAGATGTCATCCCGTTATTTAATGAAGGAGACGCAATAATTGACGGGAAAATTTATGTCAAGGGAACAAAAATAACCAAAGAAGGCCACCATAAGTTCATTGTCAAAGATAGTGTGGGAAATACGACAACAATTGTATTCAGGATTGATAAAACTGCACCAGTGATCTCAGGTATCAAAAATAATGGTCTATATAAAGTAAATGTCATTCCAGTCTTTCATGAAGGAAAAGCAACTATTGATGGAAAAACGTATGTTAAAGGAACAAAAATAACCAAAGAAGGCCATCATAAGTTCATAGTAAAAGATAATGCGGGAAATAGCACAACCCTTTTATTCACGATCGACAAAACCGCACCTTTAACACCAACCGTAAATAAAATAAAGTCAAGTTCCCGTTCTTTATCAGGAAAAGGAGAAAAAGGTTCGGAAATCTATGCATATAAAGGTAAAGTTAGGTTTGGTCATACAAGTGTGAATTCGAAAGGGACATACAGTTTAAAAATTTCAAAACAAAGAAAAGGTGTCATACTAACAGTTTATGCAGTAGATAAAGCGGGAAATAAGAGCAAATCAAAGAATATAAAAGTAGGTTAACTTTGTGTAGTCATTCTATTTAGAATGACTTTTTTTTATTTTAATACGATATATAATCTACAAATTAAAAGACTTATCCATGATTGTTCAAATATATAGGTGGTTTAGTTCAACAAATTAAAATAAGTTTTTCAATTTTAAAATCAACATTTTAATTTATCAAAGCTAAAAATATAAACCTGCTCATAGAACAAGTACAGGGTGAGCAGAATTACATGAGTTCTCCTGTCATGACAGACATGAAGTCATGATAGAACCAGTAATAAATAAAATCGAACGCAATACGATGTTTCTTTTCACCATTGTTCAAATCGGCATATGGACGGATATCAGCGATGCTCTGTCCCTTTGTCACCCCGCTGTTCGTATCAATGTATACGGGAAGATGACGAAACGAGAACATGTTCTGATGCAATGTAGCCATCAGTGTGAGTGCATCATGAACAGGGCTTCCTTTAATACTCGGATTGCGCTTCTTATTAAACTCATAATAAAAATCGAGCAGAGGCTTAATAATTTTAGCTTTTCCTTTAGACTGAATGTAATCGACCATCTGGGGAGTGACGATGGCCCGGTCTGTTACATTCAGGGGAATAATCGTTACATTATTGGCATAGCGAAGTACGATTTTTGCAGCAATAGGATCTCCGTGAAAGTTCGCTTCCGATACAGCGGTAACATTGCCTGGCACCCAGAATGCACCGCCCATGATGTACACTTCTTTTACTTTATTAATCAAGTCATTATATAAGATGTACATGCTTGCAAGGGAAGTTAGTCTGCCTGTGTTTACAATCGTCAGTTCACCCGGGTGCTGGTTGATGAGTGAGACAACTTCACAAAAGTTCTCAGTGAACCCTTGAGGGGGGAGCTGTTGGGGAGGTTTGATGTATCCCAAGCCGTACTCTCCGTGCACTTCCGGATAAAAGATGGGATCTTCTCCTGTCATCGGTTTTTCAGCACCGAGTATGACCTTTGTATGCTGGGAGAGATTAAATAAATTAACCAAATACGTAATATTGCGCAATCCCATTACCCTAGAAACATTTCCGTAGTCCGCAACCACTCCAATGATATCCACTTGTTTACTTAAATACCCGTAAATTAAGGCAATCGTGTCATCGATGCCAACATCCGCAAAAAGCAAAACCTTTTTGGCCATGGTATCACCTAATTAAATGTTTTTTACAACATATGACTAGAGGGTATGTAAAAGAATGGGAATTGGAGGAGGACTTTAGGCTTATATTTAAAGGGAAAAAGTCTGATAGGAGAGAATGTGTCCTAGGTGCCTGTTCTAAAGTTTAAATGCCTGATTCATTTTAGGAATGACAACGGATCCTGCGGGCTTACTTCCATTTAATCGCTTCATAAAGAATGGGTAACCCTTAAAGAGGAGAGGATTTGATGAAAAAATCTGTTGCCGCTTTGCTGGCGGCGAGTACGCTGTTCTCTTTTGCCCCATTGACCGCCTATGCCGACCATCAGGAAGAACAAAAGAAAGTTGAGTATATCGCTTTAGGAGATTCAATAGCCGCAGGTATGACGCCTTATGGTGACATTAACAAGAGCTATCCGGATTTTATTCAAAGCTATTTTAAAAGATCCCACGTGAAGCTATTAGATTATGATAATTTTGGTGTGCCAGGCTATACTTCAGAACAGCTGAAAGAGGATGTTTTAAACAATTCAGACGTGATGAAGGAGATTAAAGAAGCAACCCATATTACGATCAATATTGGGGCAAATGATCTTTTTCGCAAACTGATGACCGATCCAGCACATGCTTCTGAAGGAATTGCGACGGCCAGTGCTAACCTTGAGACCATCCTTCAGGCAATCGATAAGCTAAATCCAAATGTGCATGTATATGTGATGGGGTATTACAATCCTTTCTTTTATTATGATCAGGATAGCCAAGCGTTCTTAGTTCCTTTGAATAACGCATTGAATTCTGCTATTAAGGAGGCAGCTGTATCAAATAGCGATTCATATGTCCCGACAGGTGGAGCCATCGATCCCCATTTCCAGAAATACATGCCCAATCCGGAAGATAACCACCTCAACATCAAAGGATATAAAGTGATCGCTAAAGAGTTTTGGAGGGTGATAAAAAAGGATGTGAAGTAAGGGGAAAAGAGGACCGAGGTCCTCTTTTTTATGCAGGTGAGACGAGTACTTTCCATTTCTCCCATGCCTTCAAATATTCGGGCAAGTCTGCAGGGTGATGCTGAGAGCTTCTGGCCAGCCGTGTGAAAAGACCGAGCAGCACTTCCTCATTGAGGACTTGTTCATCGTAATTCCACATCTTTAATTGCTTTGCAGCAGGAATAATCGTTTCTTGTGTAAGTTCGTTTGCGGTAGAACAAAAAGCAAAGACAAGATCGTGGAGCGGGTGGCCGATAAAGGTTTGAGGATCAATTAAACCAGAGAGCTCCTGCTCTGAGAACAGGAAATTATGATACCCGCAGTCTCCATGCAGTAAATAAGTGAGTTCAGATTCCTTGCTTTGGGACCTAAGTTTAGCAAGTTCAGCGATAAGCTTGTAATCTTCTTTTTCAAGCAGCCCAGAATGAATAATTTCTTTGACTGAACATATTTCGTCCTCCAAAAATTGTTCTCTGGAATGCTTAAGGTCGTCCCTGTATCCCCATCCATTTGCTTCAGAAAAAGGTTGATAGTAATTGAGCACATGCTGGACGAGGGAGGACAGGATGTTTGTTTTGTGCGTCCCGGAACTGTCTGTCGTTCCTGCAAGAAAGGGATAGACGATGAATCGGTTCGCAGGGTCTTTGTATACGAGACGGGGCAGGAAAGGAATATTCTCGTATTCATTCAAGAATTCCGCCTCTGCATTAATAACATTCGGTTCGTTGAACTTAAGCACCCATTGTTTTCCGCTTCCATCACGCAGTAATCCGATCGTACTGGTCGTTCCTCCGCTCAAAGGTTCGTAGACGGCATCTTTTGATTCTATGATCCCTTGGGTGTATAAATCTTTCACAATCCTATCCGTATCCATGATCCGAACTCCTTTTTTTGTTTGTATCTATTTAAAGAGTAGCAGATGCTAGGCCAAATGTTTCATAATTTTTAAGTTTAAAGATCAATCGGGCGGCATCCATTTTTAGCCTTCTGCCTATCAAAAATTAGAGTGTATTACATAAGTAAATGTGATACACTCTTTGTTTTTATATCGACATTAAGGGACGAATCCTGAACTTCTCAAAAAACTGCTTCAGTTTCTCTATGTTTTGGGTATCATCCGCAAGAGCGACGTATCCATCCGGCCGGACAGCATATAAGGAATCCTTTTTAAGGCCAACATCCTCCATTCCAGGCTGCCACACAAAGGTATGAATCGCAAAGCCTGCGCTTTTACCATATTCCCGAATATCCGCATGAATTTCACCGTATACATGAATCTGCCAGTCCATTGTTTTCAACGGATCGAAATTGTTGCCGCTCTTTGTCTGAATCCAGGGCAAGCGGTCGCCTCCGTGGATTTTTCCTGCTTTTCCCATGCTCAGTGCGCTGTCACGGTATTCGATCCGTGTTTGTGATACGGTATTAAAGGCAGCCCTGCGTGCGGCAGTGAAACCAAGCAGCAATGGAGCGACATAGGGAATCAACACCGTACGGAACAGCCGGTTACGAGTATTGCGTCCTACTATCATTTGAAAGGCACGGTCGGTTGTTGAAACGAGTGTGCGGGCAAAGGCGATCCGTTCTGTTTCATACGTCTCAAGGATCTCAGGTTCTGCCTTGCCTTTCAGAACCCATGCAAGCTTCCACGATAGATTAACCGCATCCCCAATACCGGTGTTCATCCCCTGTCCGCCTGCAGGACTATGAATATGGCCGGCATCTCCAGCTATAAAGCAGCGGCCCTTTCTAAAATGCTCACTGACCCGATGATGAACATGATAGGTTGAGAACCAATTGACTTTATTAACTTTTAAACCAATCTGATTTTCAGCGTAAGGCTGGATCTCATCGAATGTAATCGACGTGGACTGCTCAAGCTCACGGGGGATGATGCCGATCAGTCGGATCATTGCCGTACTTCTGACCGGCATATACAAACAGAACCCCCTTTCACTGAGATGTACTTTTAGTGAGCGGTCATGTGTTTCTTTATTTGATGACTCCACATCAGCCACATAAAAAAGCTGTTCGTACGTTCCTCCGGCAAAGTCGAAGCCCAACCCTTTTCGTACGGTACTGTGGGCGCCGTCACATCCGCATAAATAGTGGAATTCAGCGGTTTCCTCCATACCGTCTTTCTTCAAAACGGTGCGGACTCCTTCGCTGTCATCCGTAAAAGAACCCAGCTCGGTGTTCCACTCAATGGTGACACCAGCCTTTTTAAGCTGTTCCACTAGAAATTGTTCGTGGACATCCTGAGGAAAACTTAAGGCAAAAGGAAAAGGGCTGATGTCCTTGCCAAGATCGCTGAACTTGAATTCTGCTTTTTCTTTCGTTCCTTCACGAAGATGAACAGATTTCATCGGGATGCCGAGGCTTACCACTTCGTCCGCAATGCCTAATTGACGGTAAAACTCTAAAATCCTTGCATGGACGACCAATGCTCGAGATGCTTCACCAGGTCCGGAATGTTTTTCAATAATGCGGAATGGAATCCCCATTTTTGAGAGCTGAAGGGCCAGGACAAGCCCTGTTGGACCTGCCCCGACAATCAAGACTTGAGGATTCATATCATCGTCTCCTTTCAGAATTACTGTTTGATTTTTCGTTCACTTTAGGGGAAGCAGAACTGTTCCTCCCCTGATTGATTTAAGATTTGATTCGTGGATGAAGAAGGGGAAGGAATCTGCATAGAGATCTATTTTTGACTAAAATCCCTTGGGATGACAAGGGCTGCATAATACTTTCTGTCGTTTTTAGCCCATATGCCGTAAGAGTTGACGGATTCCCCCATATACGATGAGAAGTACCTATCATTAACCGGCTGCTTAGGAGAAGAAGGTATGAGGGCGCAATTTGTAGAATTGTTATTACGAAAATATTGGTATGGGAGAGGTAACTTGAAAATAGATAAAGTATTTGAATATGATATTACTAATGATCTTTCGGTGCGTATACAAGAATTATTAAATGGCAGTTTTCCAGATGTCTATCCAACGAATAGAATTTACTTTAAGCAGTTACCGCATTTTAGATTTCTAGCTTTTAACGAGGAAAGTCAACTCATAGGACATGTAGGACTGGATTACAGAGTGATGAATTTAAACGGAAAGCCACTAAAAATACTCGGTGTAATTGATTTGTGTGTTTCGCAAAACGCCCGCTCACAGGGTATTGGTTCGAGGCTGCTTTTAGAAATTGAAAGGTTTTCTCAGGGACGCGATATTGATTTTATACTCTTATTTGCAGATAACATGGACTTATATTTAAGAAATGGATATCAATCAGTTAGAAATAAATGCAAATGGATGCAAATTAATCATGAAACCCAATTTACAAATGGTATAGGTACTGAACAAATTGATGAATTAATGATTAAGCAAGTCGGCATGACCAATTGGAGTGAAGGGAATCTTGATTTATTAGGTTATCTTTATTGAGCTATGGGTGAATAGCAGTGTTGCAGGAGAGGAGCTAGATTGATTAGCTCTTTTTTATTGTATCAAAGGACAGGCTGATGATACACACAAAAAACCATTTTATCATCTCATAGTAAAGCCGTATAGGTGGAGTCATTGATTGATAAAACCTCGCATATTTTCGGGATTTTTACTATCATATAACTAGCAGAGTCGAAACATCCTGAGGAAGGGGCCAAAACATTTGAACATCAAACTCAACCATAGCATCATCAAAGAAAAGTGCGGTACGGTCTCCTTCAAAAAAGGAGACTCTTTTTATCGAGCGGATAAAGTGTACTTTGAAAGTTACAGTATGGATGCTTGTAAAGCAGCAGTTACAGGAACACAGGATTTTCATGTCACCATTGAACGGGAAATGAACGGAGGCTTTCGGTCTGAATGCAGTTGTCCGACACTGGCTTCTTTTCAAAAGGATTGTCAGCACGTTGCAGCCGTTTTACTTGCGATTTACCATCACCAGCAACAAGGGACAGTTCCTCTGATTTCCGGTCGACATCTTTCTGTATCTCTGGAAAATCAAGAACTGACAGAAGATTTTCTGACACTTTTTAATGATCAGCACAAGCGATCAAGCAGGCATCAGCTTCATTTTGAAAAAAGGCAAGTGCTTGATGTCGAGTTTACCTGCAAACCCGTGGAAGTAAGCAAAGGACAAACCGTTTTAGGCCTAGAGGTGAAAATCGGTCCGGTTAAAGTGCAGCACATCCGGGACTTTCTTCAACGTGTGAAAGAAGGGAGTATCAGCCCGCTTTCCCTTTCATTCACATTTGATCCGAGCCTCCATTGCTTTCAAATGGAAAACGATGCGGTACTTCAACAGCTTATAAAAGCCATGCATGATGAACAGATATATATCGATGAACTGTTAGACCGGCCGAACGAGGTTACTCATAACAACACCTTATTTATCACTCCTTCTTCTTGGGACATGCTGTTGCCTTTGCTTGAGAAAGCACCAATTGTAAAGCTGGAGTATGGCAACACGTATAGAAGGTTTCGGACATCGAAAGAACCGCTGTCTCTACAGTTTGACTTTGGAGAGTCGCAAGGGGAGAACTATCATTTGAAGATTGAAGGACTAAGTCAGATGGTCGTGTTACATTCCTATCGCTCTGTCCTTTCAGTTGGAAAACTGTTTCAGTTAAAAAGTGATGACTGCTCACGCCTTTCAGAACTGAAACGAATGCTGGATGCATCAAGAACGAATGTCATACCGATTTCTCAGAAGCAGATGGGGATTTTTTTAGAAAAAGTCATTCCAGGTTTGAAACGCCTCGGGGAAGTTCACGTATCTCGTGCGATCACCGAGCAATTTGCCAAGATACCGTTAACAGCCAAACTATACTTGGATCGCGTGAAGAATCGACTCCTTGCCGGGCTGGAGTTTCATTATGAAAATATCGTCATTGATCCATTGGTCAGGCGTGATCTTCAGGAAAACTCCAAACTTATCAGAGATGTGGAGAAAGAGGAAATGATACTCAGGCTAATGGAAGAAAGCTCGTTTGCCAAGACAGATGGCGGATATTTTTTGCATAATGAAGAGCTGGAATATGAGTTTTTATATCATGTTGTTCCTAAACTCCAAAAGATCGCCCAAATCTATGCAACCACTTCTGTGAGAAATCGTATTTTCAGAGAGAATGCACGGCCGCAGATTAGAGTAAAGCTCAAAAAAGAACGGACCAATTGGCTGGAATTCAAATTTGATATCGATGGCATTCCTGAAGGACAAATACGAGATGTTCTTTTAGCACTAGAGGAGAAAAGAAAATATTACCGTTTGAGAAACGGCTCGCTGCTTTCATTAGAAACTAGGGAATTTGAAGAAATTCAACGTTTTCTGTATGCCTTGCCTGTTCCAAATCATGATCTGGAACAAGGCCTCGATCTACCCTTCATTCAGGGAATGCAAATGCTTGATACTGCTGAGGATCGTACGTTTGATTTGGAGAAATCTTTCCTTCAATTTTTGGAAAACCTGCGAAATCCGGGCGGCTTGGCATTCGAGGTCCCTGGAGACTTGGAACCGATCTTGCGAGATTATCAAAAACAAGGGTACCAATGGATGAAAACACTTGCCAGGTATGGATTTGGCGGGATCCTTGCTGATGATATGGGATTGGGAAAAACGCTGCAAAGCATCACATTCATCGTATCGGTGCTTC
Organism: Fictibacillus sp. B-59209; assembly: GCF_036216745.1. Lineage (NCBI taxonomy): Bacteria > Bacillati > Bacillota > Bacilli > Caryophanales > Fictibacillaceae > Fictibacillus > Fictibacillus sp. B-59209. Next base: position 84,626 of record NZ_JARMMC010000008.1, read on the forward strand.
AGGATATTCGTGAAAAGAAGTCTCCGGTCCTAATTGTCTGCCCGTCTTCTTTGACGTACAACTGGCTGAGTGAAATGAAAAAATTCGCTCCAGACATACAATCTGTTGTGGTTGATGGCGGTAAAGCAGAGAGATTAGCATTCATTAAGGAAGCATTGGCTCATGATGTTATCATCACCTCTTATCCCTTGTTGCGCAAGGACATCGGGTGGTATGAGAAACAAGCCTTTCACACGGTATTTTTTGATGAGGCACAGGCTTTTAAAAATCCTGTGACGCAAACGGCACGAGCTGTGAAGAAGATCAAGGCTGATCATCGATTCGCGCTTACAGGTACACCAGTGGAGAATTCGCTGGAAGAACTGTGGTCGATCTTTCATGTTGTCTTTCCTGAGCTATTGCGCGGATTAAAGGAATTTAGTAATCTTCCAAAGAAAACCATTACACGAAGAATCTCTCCATTCTTGATGCGACGGTTAAAAGAGGATGTCCTGATGGAACTTCCTGAAAAAACGGAGTCCATGGAATCAGTTGAATTGCTTCCTGAACAGAAGAAACTGTATACAGCCTATTTGGCGAAGCTGCGGCACGACACATTAAAGCATCTGGACAAAGATACACTTCGGAAAAATCGCATCAAAATTCTTGCTGGTTTGACGCGTTTACGGCAGATTTGCTGCCATCCCGCTTTATTCGTAGACAGTTACAAAGGGACATCAGGGAAATTTAAGCAGCTCATGCAGATTGTAGAGGAATCCAAGCTATCTGGAAGAAGGGTGCTGATCTTCTCTCAATTTACGAAAATGCTGGAGCTCATAGGAAGGGAATTAGCGAACCAAGGCCTTCCTTTTTTCTATTTGGATGGACAAACTCCCTCCATGGAACGGGTGGAGCTATGCAATCGATTCAATTCAGGTGAACGTGATCTATTTCTCATTTCCTTGAAAGCGGGAGGGACAGGCCTTAACTTGACGGGTGCTGATACGGTCATTCTGTATGATATATGGTGGAACCCTGCTGTCGAGGACCAGGCAGCTGACCGTGCCCATCGGATGGGGCAGACCAATGCCGTCCAGGTCATCAAACTGGTTACCCAAGGTACAATCGAAGAAAAAATGAATGAACTGCAAGAGAAAAAGAAAGATCTCATTGAAGAGATTATTGGCGTTGGGGAGAAGCCGGCTTCGTCCCTTACTGAAGAAGATATTCGGGAAATTTTGATGCTATAGAAATATGATTGTTGCTAATAGCGAGGCACTGCTGGATTGATTCCAGCGGTGCTTTATTGTATGTTCTTTTATGAAAATGACGTGATATGCAAGTAATCCTTGTCGAATCGCAAGTAACGGGTGTGAAATCGCAAGTAAACTCTGTCGAACCGCAAGTAAACGAGCCAAAGCCGCAAGTAAACCAGTCAAACCCGCAAGTAACGACCAAAACCGCCCACCGTAGCCCGTCTAGATCACTCTTATTCCTCCAAAGGATGGAAAAGAAGTGGCCAGTCTGATCCAGAAAGCAGCCTTCGTGGAGTTTGAGAAATCCGGGCATGCGCCGAGCGTGGAAGAGACGAAACGTTATACAGAAGTAATCAATAACTTTTTAAGATCTTAATCCTCAACTTTTATAGAAAAATTTTCCAAAAAATTGTATAGTTAAAATGAAAGGATGCATAAAGTTTTTAAAGTTGGAGGTTATGGGCGGGCATGAAAAATCATTCAGTTGCATTTTCTATTATTTGTTTAGCCATAGGAATCACAGCGGGAAGCTGGTTTATATCTGACGCACTTAGCCCCAAAGCAATCCATACAACTACCGGGGAAACTGCTCAAAAGCAACTATTAACACAGTCGGAGTTAGCGGAATATCTAGGGTTAACTGCAGAAGAAGTTAAGAAACTGGGTCCTCAACTAGATAGCGGAGATGACCTTGAGAGTGAGCTTCCATTTATTAAAGTGGGGAGCACGGTGTATTTCCCCAAAAAAGCAGTTGATAAATGGCTGCGAGAAACGCAATCTTTGATCATTGAAATAGAATCAATTAAGCAATAGGAAGTGGATGCATGGCAGTGAGCAGAAATGCTAAGACCATAATTCTTGTTATTTTAGGTTTTGTCATTGTGATTTTTCTCTTCAGAGAATGGGGATAGATGCTCATTTTGCTTTTTATAATTTTGTTCCCTTTTTAACGGCCTATATTCTTCCCTGGATTGCCCTCTATTGGCTGATCCGGCTGGTCAAAGTGATAGAATCCAAGAATTACAATTAAGAAGGCTGCATGAAGCAGTCTTCTTTTTAATGGAAAAGTGATTCCGCAGCAATGGCTGGTAACATATCGCTCCTGCAGAAGGAAAAGCAAGGATGACAGCGAAAGTAAAGATTTGTAGATATAGAATGGGATAAAAGGAGAGAGCGCAATGGAGGAAACGTGGAGTAATGTCGATGCTTATTTCAGCTCAAAGCTTCATGGAGCTGATCCGGATTTGGATTATGTTCTGAAAGCCAACAGTAAGGCTGGTTTACCGTCAATAGATGTCTCACCCAGTCAAGGGAAGTTTCTTTATCTGCTGACCAAGTTAAAAGGAGCAAAACACATCCTTGAAATTGGTACGCTTGGCGGCTACAGCAGTATTTGGATGGCACGTGCGCTGCCGGAAGACGGACGTCTCATTACCTTGGAATACAGCCAAAAGCATGCAGATGTAGCGAGGGAGAACATCAGGAAAGCAGGACTGGACCACAAAATTGAAGTGCTTGTAGGTCCTGCCCTTGAATCTTTGCCAACGCTGAAGGAAAAAGGATTCTCTTCTTTTGAATTTATTTTTATTGATGCTGATAAGCCAAACAACCCTAACTACTTAAAGTGGGCGCTGATGCTTTCTAAGCCAGGTACAGTAATCATTGGAGACAACGTAGTGCGTGATGGAAAAGTAGTGGATGGCAACAGTCAGGATTCCAGTGTTCAGGGTTCACGAGTATTGATGGATCTTTTGGCCAATGAGCCGAGGATCGAAGCGACAGCGATGCAGACGGTAGGAAGCAAAGGCTACGATGGGTTTGTTTTTGGCATTGTAAAAGAGTGAGGAAAACACATATGATCGAACTTCGGAAATTACCACTGACAAACAATAGAAAGAGGAGAGAGTTCTGTAGTATAGAAGAAAAAGCCAACGAATAAATCATTGGCTGTTTTATTTACCAGCCTGACCGCTGGCGGAGCGACGTGATATGAGCGATATGATGACGGCTGTGCCAGGAATACAACCCGATGTTCTGCGCTAGTGTTACTACTCCGGAATCGGGATGAGTGAAGGTCTTTTCAAGTTCAGCAGTGGTTAGCGATTTAAGCAGTACAATCCAGCGTTCATGGAGAGCTTCCAGCAATTGAATAGAAACCGCAATCGGAAGTTTAGAATCTGGAAGCTCGGCCCATTGATTTTCCATGTAAGGCCTGATGACTGGATTCTCTTCTGTGAGCGCCAGTTTAAAGCGTGTATAGCTGTTAAGGTGGCTATCAGGCAAGTGGTGGACAACCTGCCGTACAGTCCAGCCTCCAGGACGATAAGGAGTATCCAATTGTTCTTCTGTAAGATCGTTAACTGCTTCTTTCAGCTGATTCGGCGCTGACTCAATGTCATGTATCCATTCTTCAATCTTTTTTGCAGTGATGTTTTGGTCTAGTGCAAATAACCCAACCGGATAGCGTAAATCTATCTTCATTCGTTACACCTCACTTAACTTAGTAGAAAGTCATCTATTACTATTATACATAAGCATGCAGGTTGTGGATTAAAGTGTTCGTTAATTTAAATATGCAGGGAGTTGAGTGGAAATGTCCAAAGTAACACCTTTTTTAATGTTCGAAGGCCAAGCAGAGGAAGCGATGAACTTTTATGTTTCACTCTTTGATGATTCAGAGATTACAAAGATTACTCGATACGGTGCAAATGAGGGAGGAGCAGAAGGTTCAGTGATGAAGGCGGAGTTCAGCTTAAACGGGCAGCGGTTTCTCTGTATCGACAGCAGTGTGAAGCATGAATTTACCTTTACACCTTCCATCTCTATGTATGTAACCTGTGATACAGAAGAAGAGATTGATAGAGTCTTTCAGAAATTGTCAGAGGACGGACAAGTCTTAATGCCGCTAGGCTCCTATCCATTTAGCAGGAAGTTTGGCTGGACCTCGGACAAGTTCGGTGTCTCATGGCAGGTGACCCTAGCGTGACACATGGTGCCAGGCACCCCAATTACACAAGTGTGTAATTCAGGTGCCTGGCACCTAGAGTTGAATCGAAGACGATTACGGAGAGTTTATGGAGCCATTTGTACAAGAGACTATTGCTGGATCAAATGATTGACCTTGAAAAACTTAAAGATGAGAACCAAATTATTTAATGCTTCTTGATTTTTTAGAGCTTATTCCGTTAAATTCAAACTTTGAGATCTTTCTTAATCGTTATATCCTATCTCAAGGAGCAGCTTTTTGGGAGTGGCCGATTTTTACAGCTGAAAATTTTTATAACAAAGGTAATAGTGAAAGAGTGTAAAAAGCATGCAGATAAATATATCTTCTATCATCAAAAAAATCCCAAAGCTAAAAACAGGCCAGCGCTTCATCCTTGGAATCGATGGCCTAAGCCGCTCAGGAAAAAGCACCTTGGCAAAAGATTTACAACACCATCTCATTCAAAATGAAATTCCACACTTTTTGATTCATATTGACAATCATATCGTGGAAAGGGAAAAGCGCTATCACACCGGCCGGGAGGAGTGGGCCGAGTATTATCATCTTCAGTGGGATGTAAAAGAGCTTACTCGAAGCATGTTTAGCCGACTAAAAAACGGCAGCTCGCTTGAGGTCTCATTTTATAATAACGATTCCGATACCCTCAGCCTTCAGGAAGTTCAACTTCCAGAAACCTGTCTCATCATCATCGAAGGCGTATTTCTTCAAAGGGAAGAATGGAGACCGTTCTTAGATTATCTCGTATATCTGGATTGCCCGAAAGAGACAAGATTTCTGCGGGAAAGTGAAAGAACGCAGCAAAACATTATGAAATTCCAAAATCGATATTGGCCGGCGGAAGATTATTATCTTAAAACCGTAAGGCCGAATCAACAGGCGGATCTTGTTCTGTACAATAACCACATGAAAAAACCAGCACTGTGACTAGTGCTGGTTTTCTTTATTGAGCCAGGATAGGATTTCTTTGCTCACCTGATCCTGCTGTTTCTTGTTGGAGATACGTGCTTTTTTGTCACCGGCTTGAGGACCGTACATGCCAAACTGGGCATTATTCCCGCCTTTGATTTCAAAGTAGGTGGTATCAGCCGGATTAAACGATTTGTTGCCGTTGATCTTTGCTTTTGTGCTCAAGCCGTCTCGTTCTCCATAGATAGAAAGAAGAGGGAAGTGGGCATTCGATAAATTTGAACCTTCCGTTGTATAGGAACCAAGGAAGATCAACCCTTTAATCTTATTTGGGTGTTTCAAGGCATAAGCGGAAGCTGCTGATCCGCCCAGTGAATGGCCGGCAATATACCACTTCTTAATATCAGGATTAGCTTTCATCGCCTCTTCGGCTTTGTTTTTGCCGAGTAGAGCCAGGTTCAGCGGCATTTCCGGTATGACAACGAGATACCCGGCATCAGCTACCTTTTTCGCCCAGTAGGAATAGGCGGTTGGCTCTACTTTAGCTCCAGGGTAAAAAATCACACCATCCCTTGGTTCCTTGTTTTTCGGTTTGAAAATATACAGGCCGTCTTTATGCTGGACCTCATTTTTAACGTCCACTAATTGGTTCAATTGAGCCGTTGGTTTAAAGGTCTTCTGCGTCCAGATGAAAAAGCCGCCGGCATAGACAACAAGCAAGATTAACAAAATGATAAGGACAAGCTTCAGTTTCTTATTCAAGTAAATCCTCCACGTGTTCTCCAGATTCGGAAGTTGTTCTAGTATACCTTGTTAGTATGAACATAAATTGTAATCCTGACAACAAAAGAGGACCTCATTATAGGTCCTCATCAAAAATCAAAATGCTCCTGCAGAATGGGTCAGGTCATAGCTGTGGCTCGAACGGGGGATTCATAAGCAAAGATAAAAAGATTGCTCTCTTGTGAGAAAGCAGTCTTTTTTTTAGGCAGAGATATGAGTAAGTTTATCGGGATTCATGACCGAGTAGATGTTTTGAATTCTATTATTCTCAATATGAAGGGACATGACAGCATAGACACGCCCGCCAACCGCTAAAATCATTCCAGGTTCGCTGTTTACCGTAGTAAAGGTATAGCTGACGTCTTTCGGAAGCTTTGGCAAAATGCCTTGGTAAAAGCGTGAAATGCGGTCTGCTCCAAGGATCGGGAAGATAGCTGCTTTTATTTTTCCGCCTCCGTCTGTGACCAGGGTAGCGTCAACTGACAACAGGCTGAGCAATGTATCGGTATCTCCGGAAGTGAGTGCACGAAAGAACTGTTCGGTGAGTGACGCTCCTTTTTTCGTTATTTTCTTTTCTTCAGAAGGACTTCCGATGCTTTTCTTCGCCCGATGAAAGATCTGCCGGCAATTCGTGCTGCTTTTGCCAACCATTTCAGCAATAACCTCATAATTGTACTGTAAGACTTCCTTAAGGAGAAACACCGCTCGCTCTGTTTCTGACAACTGCTGAAGCAGAAGCAAGTAAGCCATGGATACTGATTCTTTCATAAACATTTGATGGGCCGGATCTTCACTTTGGGTGTTCTCTGTAAGCAGCGGCTCAGGCAGCCACTCTCCAACATACTGTTCTCTTTTCTTTCGAGAAGACTTCAGCCGATCGATACAGCGGTTGGTTACCATTTTGCATAGATAGGCTTTAATATTCTGAATGTGCTCGGCCTCTGTTCCATTTAATGCGATAAATGTATCCTGGATGATGTCCTCGGCGTCCTGTACACTGCCCAGCATTCGGTACGCCAAGGAAAAAAGAAGTGGGCGATGTGTGGTATAAAGCATTTCTGTATCGATCGGACTCACGTTATGCCTCCTTTTGAATTCCACGGTTCAAAGCTTCCTGAACAATGGCTGATGCGGCTCTTTTTGCACTTGCAAATGCCGCATCTACGAGCATTTCGCCATGGCCAGCGCCATCTCCTGCAATATAAAATCCAGGAATTTCCGGGACGGATGGACCATAGGAAAGGTGATGGTTCATCGCACAGGAATCTTGCATCACGGCAATGTGCGGAAGGAATTGATAGGCTTTCAGTTCCTTTCTCCAGCCGGGCTGCAGCATCTCTAATACATGTTCCAGCTCCTGTTTACATTCTATTGCATTATTCACCTGTTCTGTCCCCAAGTATTTAATGAGCTGACAGACTACTGAACCGTCTTCACTTAAACGGGCAGCTCTAGAATGATTGGAAAATAAAATGTGTTGATCCACTCCAATCGCAAACTGCTGGTTCGGATTCGGAAGAGCGTGCAGCGAGACATCAAGACAAGCAGCAAACACCGGTTTTGCCCTTTCCCTCCAGGCTGAGAGAGAAGTATTTTCAGCTCCTTCTATCAGTCTGAACGTTTGCTCCGGGCTTGCAGTAGATAGTACAGAATGCGCATTAATCGTTTCACCGTTAGACAATGAGAGGGTAAAAGAATCGTTCTTTAGGACAGAAGAGGCGGATTGATGAGTGAGGATTGTTACGCCTGCTTTTATCGCTATCTCTTTTAATGCTTCAATTATGGTTTGCCAGCCGCCATCTACATAAACGACACCGTTCAGGCCTCTCAATACCTGCTGGATTACCGCATCGGCTCTTTGTTCATCCGGGCCAATGCAATAGGTTGATGTTCGGCATAACGCGTAAAAAACGTGTCTGACCATGGGATCTTTAATTTCAGCTTCTGCCCATTGTCTCAAACTCATATCTCCCATTGTTTTAGCATTGATTTTTTTCAGTTTGACCAAAAGCTTTCCTAATTCCATTTTCCCTGGCCAAGAAAGAAGCCTGGTGGAAAGCAGAGAGCTTAAGCTGCCCGGAAGCGTATATAAAGATTGATTCCAGATGGCACTCCCTTTCGTTTCCGGCACACTTCCTGGTGGTTTAATCCCAAGCTCGTTTAGTATCGCTTCCGCCTCACCACCTTTATAGAGAGCATGCCCGCCAAGGTTAAGATAGGCTCCATTTTTTTGGACCGTTTGCGCCCGGCCGCCCAGTTGTTTTCCTTTTTCAATGACCACGGTTGAAATTCCGTCTTTGGCTAAATAAACAGCAGCCGTTAACCCTGCAATTCCTCCGCCAATGATCGCTGTTTCAAATGTTCTCATAAGATCACCACTTTCTCTTTTACAAACAAGACGAGAAAAGGCCATCATCTGTGACAAAAAGAAGAGAAAATTTTATGACAAAGGGTAAACTAACAAAAATGAAGCAAGGGAGTGGAATACATGCAAATGAACGGGAACATTATCTCTGGTGAATTTGATGAGGGAATGAACGAGTTTTCGCTTCAGCAAGTGAAGCATCTTACAACACAATCTACACTGTCAGTCAGCCAGTTAAATAAACTTTACGGTTATCTGCAAAAACATCAAAGTGATTTGGATGGCCAGGTGATCACCCTTTATGATGCAATGCCGATCAGACTGAGCCAGGAGGAAATTGGCCTGCTGCTGCAGGACTTAGGGAACATTCAATCTCTATATCAGCAGTAAGCAACTTTTTTGGAAGAGATAAAATAACTAAGATTTAGGAGGGGGAAAAACTGAAATGGCACTTGCTGTTATGACGGCAATCTACTATGTGTTTTTATTGATCATAGGGGCAAGGACAAACCATTTCTTTAAAAGCTTTTTTCCTGACGGGGCAACCAGAATCACGAATTCAATCGAAGTATCTTCAGGCGACGAATACATAAAAAAGGTTACAGAAAAATGGCGGACAAGTGGTTGTACCTAAAACCGCTATTCCAAATATGGGTTACTTTGCTTATTGTTTAGATAACCAGGGAATCCTGTTTGAAATATCCGAAGTGAATGCTAATGCATATGTGAGTTCTTAATAAAAATGGGCTCCCAAATTAATCGACGCCTTTTTACGGTTTTTTTCTAATTGAACTAAAAGGAAAGTTATTTAGAGAGGAAGGAAATCCTGAAGGTATTTATTGTGGAAACTTTTATCCACGGAGCATATGGGTGATCTTTGGTGTCATATACATTTAGAGAAATGGAGGAATGTGTATGCCCAAAAAGGTTCTTCTTTTTACGGATTTGGGAATAGACGATGCTTTTGCTCTCATATATGCTTTCTTCCGCAAAGAAGAAGTGCAAATATTGGGTATCGTAGCTGACTATGGTAATGTATCCAGAGTTGATGTTATTAGGAATATTAATTATATAAAGTTCATTATGGGACAAGAAAAAGTACCTGTATTTCTTGGTGCTTCTGTCCCTTTAACGGGTATTTCGGTACAGTATTTTCCTGAAGTACACGGCAAAGTTGGATTAGGACCAATCATTCCCCCCGAGATTCCTTATCCTGTATTCCCTTTTAATGATATCTACAAGATCATTGATGCAAATATTGAGGATCTATCAATCATCAACCTTGGAAGACTTTCTTCATTAGCAACCGCATTTGTTCTTAATTTAGAAAAGATGAGAAACGTTAAGGAATATATCTGCATGGGAGGAGCCTTCTTTGTTCCTGGAAATGTAACGGCCGTAGCTGAAGCCAATTTTTACTCTGATCCTTATGCAGCGAACCTCGTCTTGCAACATGCAAAAAATTTGACGCTTATCCCATTAAACGTCACTCAGTATGCACTTGTTACTCCCGAAATGGTTCAAACCATCCACAGATTTCACCAAAACACAAAGGACCCCGCAGGACTCATCATTAAACCGATGTTGGACTACTACTACAATTTTTACTCTAAATCTAATCCAGGCATAAAAGGAAGTCCGATGCATGATTTTATGACCATTTGGTATCTGTTAAATCCTAATTTTGTTAGCCTTACAAAAATTCCTATAAAAGTAATACCAGATCGGGGGGAGGGATTTGGTCAAAGCATTGCCGACTTGCGTTTTACAACAAACCCAGAGTATAAAATACATAGTGTGGCTGTTCACTTTAATTATGAGGCATTTAAAAAAAGCATTATGGATACTCTTTTAATATGGAGATAGAAGGTTTTCTCTAACTAACTTTTGAACTCCAATCCATTCACCTATGTTAAGGGGAATAAGTTAAATAAAGAGCGTAGCTATCGTCTGAGTCTTACAATTTGTGCGTGATGGGATTATTAAGAGAAGATTTTCAACTGGCAGCTTTTCTTTTTTGAACTAAAGCATCTGGTTAGTTGAACAAGAATAAGCGGTATTTATGTCTGATACAGTCTGATGGCATAGGGCATGAAAAAGGAGAGTATGGTTCCATTAAGGAAAGCGGTTAAAAACGTTCCGATGCCGATGGGTCCGTGGAGTAGAAAGGCGAGCGAGAGAATCACAACACTGATGACCAGCCGGGAGACAGCGATCGTCCAGCCGGCCTGTTTTTGAAGGATGAGCATGAGCCGGTCAAGAGGAATGGGTGCAAATTCAGCTTGTAAATAGAGTGATGTTCCGATACCAATGAACACCATACCCAAAGCGAGCAGTGAAAATTGAGAGAAGTACGTTACGGGTTTCAGCCACCCTTCGAGAGTGAAAAGCCAGAAATCGATGCCAGCACCAGTAATTGAGGCAGTCAGTAAAGCCAAGTATTCAGGCCGGGTCCGGCTAGCAGCTGCATTTAAGAAGATCATCAACAGGGCAATAATAATCTCCCACGAGCCTACCGTGAGGCCGATGGTTCTAAACGATCCAACGAGAAGCGCGTCATATGGAGAAGTGCCGGAGTTTGAAAGAATGGTTAAGGAAATGCCAAGCGTTAGAACAATGATTCCTAAAGAAAAGAATGATGATTTTCTGAAAGTCATGGAGCAGCCCCTTTAACAAATTAAAACCTTGGAAAAGATTATCCAAGGTTTTTCTTCATTACTATATGCGGGATGCCATCTTCGATAAATACACCGGATGCGGATTTATAACCCAATTTTTCGTAAAAGGGCTCTGCTTGGGTCTGGCCGTGCAGTTTGGCAGCCGTTAGCCCCTTTTCTCTCGCACTTTCCTCAAGCGTGCTGATGATGATTTTACCAACACCGAACTTGCGATGGCTGGGAAGGACGCAGATCCGTTCAAATTTTGCCACGCCATCAACAATCTGCCATCTGCCAGTACCGACGGGGTGATCTCCGTCCATTACAAGAATATGCTCAGCCGCATCCTCGTGCTGATCAAATTCATCCTCAAGAGGAACGCCTTGTTCTTCGACGAACACCTTTTTCCGAATCTTAAAGGCATCTTCTCGTTCTTCTGCTGTTTTTACGTGTTTAGCTTCCATTCTTTCATCATCCTTTCTATTTACATCATAAATAATGTTCGTTTTTGTGGCAAAAGGGATGATTCGGAGAGCAGATTTTACGTGTTCGGGCGGCTGAGACTCTTATTCGGGCGGCACGAATTTCGCTTCCCGGAGTAAACCTAATTAATTCCAAGATCAACTATACCTTTCTTTTTTTACCGGTTCGAAATAAGTATAATAAAAGTAAATAAATGACAATCGGTGAGGGGGAAAGTGTATGACCAAGTTTTCCAGCAACCCTATCATTCTCTTTCTATTATGTCTTATCTTTATTTTTCTAGTAGATTTATTCACGCAAAGACCAGGGGCAGTCAGCGGAAATGGAAACCTGGGAATCATCCCGCTAGGCATCTCCATCATAATGTTCATACTGTTTGGGGTTGCCCTGCTCAAACAGTTAAAAAAACTAGACTTGAACAGAAGAACGTGCGTCATCATCCTGACCGTTTCTCTCCTATTCCTCTTGTTATCAACCGTATTAGAAATCAGATTTGTTACCAATCTAGTAAAGGACTTGGGTGGGCCGCCTACGGTTGAAAGCTCGGAGATCTACAGATTTAACTGGCTCAATCAAGGAACCAACACAATGTTTGTCAATGCGTATACCTTTTTGGCGTTCAACACCATGATTACATGTTTTTATATGGCATTCTTTTTATTACGGAAAAAATGTTTGTAAGGCTGCCTCCGCAGTCTATTTTTTATGTCGTGAAAGCCATCCTGTACAATGCATGTCATGTTAAAATATGGTGGGTACGTTAAATATTGTGCGGGTGGATCAGGAGAGGGGTTAAACAATAGAATGTGGAAGAACCGAAACTTTTTATTACTCATGTTTGGTGTAGCGGTTTCGAGTACCGGCCTATGGGTCGGGATCATCGGCAACCTGGAATTTTTGCAAAAGAACGTGGAGTCATCCTTTTTACAAGCATTGCTTCTATTATCGGGGTTTTTGGTCGGAGTATTCCTGGCTCCAATGGCTGGGAGAATTATTGATCGGGGAGATAAGAAAAAAATACTCATCTATGCGGGTCTTGCGCGGTCTTTCGCGATCGTTTTCATGTACCTAGCCATTGCCAACGATAATGTCTGGTGGATGCTAATCTACACGTTTATCATCGGAATTGCAGGGACGTTTTCCAATCCGGCCATGCAGACACTTATTCCGTTAATCGTGAAAAAAGAAAATCTGCTGCAGGCAAACGGTGTATACATGAACATTTTTACCGGTGCAAGAATTGCTGGGACAGCACTTGGAGGGGCGATGCTCGTCGGCATGTAAAGAACTTTATCCTATCGTGAAAAATCAATCTAAGGTCGTCTACGGTATCTTTCTTCTTATACCGCCGTATTTGTTTCTTTCCGGCTTTAACTTGATGGTCATCGAGATCAGCCAGATTCAGCACAATCCCGGAATCAAAGGAATTCTCTATACAACAGAGGGACTGTGTGTGTTTCTTGGCACCTTTTTAGCAAGAAGGTTCTTTCGTGAACGTCCGCGATTGCCGTATTTGTTTGCAATCACATTTCTCATCGCGGCCGCTCATACATCACTATTTTTAGCCAATCATCCCGTGATGTCTGTCGTTTCGTTCGGTTTGTTTGGTCTGTCAGCGGGCATGCTTTTTCCGGTGACAACGACCATCTTCCAAACCGATATTCCTTCTGACTATCATGGACGGTTCTTCTCCATCAAAGGCATGACAGACAACATTATCTTTCAAATTCTCATGCTGTTAACCGGGTTATTCCTGGACACCATTGGTTTTAAAAAAATGGTCATCGGCTTTGGTATCAGCTCATTTGTCATAGCTTCCATAATTCTGCTGCAGTATCGGTCAAAAATGAATCGAAATAAAAGAAGGCCTGTAGCTGTGGTGAAATAAATACTTGTCATCATTTATTCCAATAAATGCTATAATTATATAGTAAGTAGGGGGTGATGAGGGTGAGTAAGTATAGGCTAGGGTTCTATATTGGAATAGCCTGTGTCATCGGTTTTCTTATCTTTTTGTTTGTGGATTTTGATGGCAAGCCTCCAGAGCCAAAAGTAACAGCGGAAGGAAAGGACGTTCCAACCATTCTGGGTACGTATTGCTGGAGTAAAGGTTGTGTGGATACTATTTCTCCTCCTGAAATGATTGACATTCATAAGTAAAAGCCAGTAGAAGTGTCATCCGGAGAAATGGTAAACATCTCCTTTAAGAAAAAGCCGTTGAAAAAATCCCTGGATGTGACTCGCTGGCTGAACAACAAAGAAACAAAAGCCGTGAAGGTACTTGGAAATGCATTCAAAGCACCTAAACAAAAAGGGATCTACATCTATGACATCTCTGCTCATTAGGAAAAAGGAGACGCAAGCTACGCGCTGGCCATTGAGGTAAAATAGCATGAAGACCAGAGAAAAATTTCTCATGGATCAGGAGGATTGTGCATTTTAACAGAGAAGTTTAATAGGGCAGTGATGGTTTTATACCATTCCAGCCTTTTTCTTCATCATTTGCGAATTCTATTCATAGGGTAGAGCAGAGAGATGGTATAAAAAAGGGGAGGTTATGTCTGGTGGCTTGGTTATTGCTGCTGTTGATTGCAGCTGCCGTTATGATTGGATTTTTTGTAAACTCCAGCAAAGCAACGAGGACCATACTCCAAGAGGATGAACCGGTTAAATTTCTAGAATCAGAGAATGCGAAAAATAATAGTTCATATAATGGAGGACCGATGTAATATCGGTTCTTTTTTCAGGAAAGGCAGGTGCATATGCAGATCTTATTGATTCGGCATGGTGAATCAGAAGATGACTTTTTAGATGAAGACTACACTGGCTCAACTGATTTGCCGCTGACAAGCAGAGGGGTTGAACAGGTGGAAAGGATGGCACAGCGTGTTTGCGCTGAACTTCCGCCCGATCTGATTTTGAGCAGTACACTGATCAGAGCCAGACAGGCTGCAGATCTTTTATCCAAGACGACTGGCTGCTCAGTAACTTACATTGATGATCTTAAAGAAAAACAGGAAGATGAAAGTAAAACAGACTTCAGGCTGAGAGGGGAAAAGGTCTTATCTTCAATTAGGGAACTTGGCAAGGATATTAACAGAGTGGCGGTTGTTTCTCATGGAGGTATGATCACCCAGATCATTGAAGGTTTCCTAAAGCTGCCTCAGTTCAACACCGTTTGGTTTCACACTGACAATACAGGCATCCATCTGCTTGAATACACTCGCAATGGTCAGCTCATCCGATTCACAAATTGTACTGCTCACTTAAAAAATAATGAGCAGTTGAGTGAATAATATATTGCGTCTTAATGTCACATATAGTAAAATAAATAAGAACGTTTGTTCGAGGGAATTCAAAATAAAAAAACGAGGTGTCTAGTATGATCGTAGGGCTGTATCCTTATTTAGTAACGAATGGAAATGGACAAGAAGCTGTTAAGTTTTATGAAAAGGCATTGAATGCAAAGGTTTTATCTGTACAAACTTTTGGCGACCAGCCGGAGAATCCGGAATATCCTGTTCCAGCAGAAGCTAAAGACCGTGTAATGAATGCTCATTTAAAAGTGGGAGATCATGACTTAATGCTTTCTGATACATTCCCAGGGATGCCCTATGAAACTGGAGACCAAGTAACAGTAGCAATCACGCTTGACAGTGTTGAAACATCAAAAGAAGTTTTTGACAAATTAAAAGAAGGCGGCCAAGTAATCATGGAGCTGCAAGAAACCTTCTGGAGCCCATCTTATGGCCAGCTGAAAGATAAATTCGGTGTAACGTGGCAAATTTCAACATTAGGAAAATAAGTTAACTCATCCAAAAAAGCTGCTGCGGCAGCTTTTTTTGTTTTTGAAACTGTCCTTCCACCTAATCGTGAATAAGTCAGGGGTTTTACTATATTTTAATCCATGTAGGCTTTAACCGTTGCTTATTTCCGTGTATGACCTTTACGTCTACTTTTACCGTAATTGAATGTTTATTTAATGGTATCTTTCCTTTTTTCTCGATTTGTTTCCAGGTGTTTATGTCTTTTTTATAGACGACTTCTGATAAACGATATATATCACTATTCATTTTTAAGGCCGTTCGATAGGTTTCCATTACTTCTTGTTTTAAATACTGAAATGGAATCTGATTTTTGATTAACCGGAATCACCCCCTGCTTTAGTAAACTGCTAACCGTATTTTGCCTCAAATTGTGTATGATATGATTGTCGGTGTTTTTAAATGATGAAAGAAGGAGAAGTTCCTTTCCATGATACATATTCTAATTGTGGATGATGATCCTCATATTCGCGAACTGCTGCAGCACCACCTGCAGCTTGAAGGGTACGCCGTCCATCTGGCACAGGATGGGGAAGAAGCTTCTTTATTGCTTCAATCCAAACAGATGCACCTGGCTGTTGTGGACGTGATGATGCCCCATAAAGATGGGTACCAGTTGTGTGAGGAGATAAGAAGATATTACGACTTCCCGGTCATATTGCTGACGGCCAAAGACCAGCTTCTCGATAAAGAAAAAGGATTTACGGTGGGTACGGACGACTATATGACAAAGCCCTTTGAACCCAAAGAATTGATCTTCCGTATGAAAGCCCTTCTGCGCCGTTATCAAATGGTCAATGCCGAAAAGATAACCTTAAACCAAACGATCATAGACCGGAAAAGTTATGAAGTGTATTGCAGTGGAATGCTGCTCATGCTGCCCATGAAAGAATTTGAACTCCTGTCACAGCTGGCAAATTATCCGGGACGTATTTTTACGAGAGAGGAACTGATCCACCTGATCTGGGGTTCTGATTTTGCAGGGGATGACCGAACGGTCGATGTCCATATTAAACGGCTGCGCGAACGTTTTGCTTCAAGAACTGACGACTTTACGATCAAAACGGTTCGGGGTGTAGGCTATAAATTGGAGGCTGCTAAGAAATGAAGACCCTTTACGTACGAATCGTAGTGACCACCATCGCGGTTATGATGATCAGCAGTCTCCTTGCTTTTGTGATCTCCAACGCTTATTATCAGAAAAGCTTAAAGCCCTATAATGATAAAAAAGTGACCAGGATTGCAGAAGAAACTGTAGACTATTACGAAAAAAATCCACAGTTGAAACTCAATGATTATCTGGATCACATCGGTCATACCGGGTACCAGATTTACTTGGTAGATCAGCAGCATCATGAATCGTTTTTTGGAGGAACCTTTAGGAAAAAGGAAATGGATCCAGCCATCGTAAAACGTGTGCTGAATGGAACAGTCTATCACGGGATTGCACAATTTCCTTCCACGCCATTTGTGACAGGCTTTTTCGATAATGTCCTGAAAAATACGATCGGCATGCCGCTGGAAGCTTCCGGAAAACAATACGCTCTGTTCATCCGGCCAAACATTGAGCTCCAATTCGGCGAGATGAGGATCTTTTTTTCCGTGATCTTATTGCTGACGATCCTGCTCAGTATTATCCTCGTCGGAATCAGCACACGCTATCTGGTAAAACCGATCATCAAGCTAACCAAGGCAACCAAAAAGATTGCAACCGGCAACTACAACATCAAATTAAATGAAAAGCGGAAGGATGAAATCGGCAGTTTAGCGACCAATTTCTCCGAGATGGCGAAGAGTCTTGAACAGCTGGAAGAGATGAGGCAGGAGTTTGTTTCAAACGTTTCCCATGAGATCCAGTCACCGCTTGCGTCGATCAAAGGTTTTGCCCAGACTCTCCAAAACGATGAACTGGCATTGGATCAACGAAATCGATATTTATCCATTATTGAAAAAGAGAGTACCCGGCTGTCACAGTTGAGCAAACAGCTCCTCATGCTCGCTTCCCTTGAAAAAGAAGAAGCCATCATTGAGAAAAGCACGTTTGATGTGGCTGCTCAGATCAAGGAGATCTTGGTCATGACGGAATGGAGCTGGCGCGAGAAGGAGTTAGCGATTGAGCTGGAACTGCCTTCGACCTTTATCTATGGAGATAAAAAGCTTCTGCATCAAGTATGGACGAACTTGATTACCAACAGCATTAAATTTACCGAGCCAGGCGGAGCGATCTCCATTCGCCTCAAAAAGCAAGATCGAAATTGCCGCATCTCGATTTCTGATACAGGGATCGGTATTTCAGAGAAGGACCTGCTCAGCATTTTCAACCGTTTTTATAAAGCGGACAAGTCGAGAGAGAGGAAAGAAGGAAGCAGCGGATTAGGGTTATCGATCGTTAAAAAGATCATCGATCTGCATAACGGTGAGATTAAAGCAGAAAGCGAACCTGGCAAGGGTACGACCTTTCATGTCCGGATTCCAAGAATGTAACCCGCTGTTCATCTCCTGTTCATAAACCACTTCTATGATTGATTTTGTACTGAGAAAGAATGATTTCTTCAGTCCAAAACAAGATAGAAATGGAGCTGAATCACCATGTTTCTCGCACTAAGAGAGATAAAGCATGCGAAAATACGTTATTTGTTAATCGGTCTGATTATGGTGCTGATCTCCTTTCTTGTCCTTTTTGTCTCAGGACTCGCAAAGGGGCTGTCATCAGATAACGCCTCATCCATTCAAAGGATGAACGCAAATTATATCGTTCTGGATAAGGAGTCAGATCTGCGTCTGAACCGTTCGCAGCTTTCGGAAAAGAAACTGAGGGTTATTGCAAGCTATGCTGATCGAAATCAGGTGACTCCACTCACTATACAAATGACCACCGTAAAGAAAGAGGGATCCTCCCAAAAATTAGATAGTACGGTTTTTGCAGTTGATCCAACGAGCTTTCTCGCTCCTTCAGCAGTTGAAGGAAAACCGCTGCAGCAGGCCCAAATCAACGAAGCTGTAGGCGATTTGTCATTAAAAGAGGATGGATTTCAAATCGGTGATCGAATAACAGAGGAAACTTCCGGAAGAGTAGTAACTCTTATCGGGTTTACGAAGGATCAGTCATATAGCCACTCTCCGGTACTTCACCTCTCGTTAAAAACCTGGAAAGCTATGCATACAGGCAAGCAAGATTCACAGCACATATATAATGCAGCGGCATTGAACGGCAACAAGACCGTGGCAAAACAAATCGAGAACCATGTTCAAGGAACAGAAGTGATCTCGAAAGGGCAAGTTTTAAAAAGCATCCCTGGGTATAAGGAAGAACAAGGCTCTCTGCTCATGATGATCATCTTCCTATTTGTAATCGCAGCTTTTGTGCTGAGCGTGTTCTTTTATGTCATCACGCTTCAAAAAGTAAATCAGTTTGGGGTTCTAAAAGCGATTGGCGCAAAATCCGGATATCTTTCACGTACCGTGGTTTATCAAGTGCTATCTCTTACGATGGTAAGTCTCATCATAAGCATCATTCTTACGTTTACGGTGGCTAACCTATTACCCGCCGGTATGCCGTTTGTACTGAGTATTCCGCTGATCACAGGCTGCTCGATTCTCTTTTTAACCGTCTCCGTTATCGGCTCCCTTATCTCACTTTATCAGGTCATTAAAATTGATGCCGTAGAAGCCATAGGGAGGGCAGCATGATGGAAAACAAACTGGTATTGGAAAACATCAGTAAAACATTTGGAGATGGAGATAAACAGGTCAATGTCTTAAAAGAGATATCATTAGAAGTAAAGGCGGGAGAATTTGTCGCAGTGGTCGGGCCTTCCGGTTCGGGTAAAAGCACGTTCCTGTCCATCGCCGGAGCCCTATTGGCGCCTACGAGCGGACGCATCGTGATTGGGGATGAGGACATAAGCACTTTGCCGGTCAAACAATTGAACGATATCCGGCTGCATAAGATTGGCTTCGTGTTTCAGTCCGCCAACCTTATCCCCTATTTAAAAGTTAGAGACCAGCTCTTGTTGATTCCGGAACTGGAAAATAAATCGTCAAAAGAGGCAGGGAAAAAAGCGGATGAGCTTCTTGAACGGCTCGGTCTGCTTCATCGAAGAAATCATTTTCCAGAGCAGCTGTCCGGCGGAGAACGCCAGCGTGTGGCCATTGCCCGGGCATGGATGAACGATCCAGAGATCATCTTGGCAGATGAACCGACGGCGAGCCTGGATTCCGAGCGTGGCCGCACCGTTGTTCAAATGCTGGCGGATGAGGTGAAGCTAAGAGATAAAGCGGCGATAATGGTGACGCATGATCAGCGGATGCTGGATTTATGCGACAGGGTCGTCTATATGGAGGACGGGAACCTTTTACCACGTCCTTAAATTTAAGAAATAACCTTCACGAAAGAACTGCTGCGTCAGTTCTTTTTTTATTTTTGGTTGTTGTGATATGAGAGTTTTGTAGTACGATATAAATAGAAATTTTTGTAATTTATGGAGGTTTTTAAATGGAAAGTGTTGCGAACACCGCTTTCATGAACGAGGAAGAGCTAAAGAACAAGCTGGCCGAATTAAAAAATGGTGAGAAATCATGGGAAGAGGAAGATAAGAGTTATATCGTACAATCCATGATGGAGCATCTCGGTTCAGTTGACTCAGATTTAAGGGATGAGCTCATCTATGACATGTTTTGCAAATTGATCATAGATAACCAGCTGGAACATGAAGTGCTGAGCGGTCTCCTAACACAATGTTTAAGTGAGTCCTATTTATTTAAAGGATTGGGTGAAGAGGGAACAGATACCGTCTTTAAAAGGTCCTTTTCTGCATTAGTGACCGCCCTTATCCTGTATAAGGATAACCAGGAAAGCTTTTTGTCTTTTGAAACGGTCCATGAAGGTGCTAAAGGCTTATTGAAATGCCTTAAAGAGGAGAAGGACTATCGCGGATTGGTCGATGGAAAAGGGTGGGCACATAGCATTGCACACATCGCGGACGCAGTGGATGAGGTTGTGAAGAACTCAAAATGCAGCAAAGAAGTTTTTCCTGAAATCCTGGATGCATTATGGGGTAAAGTACTAATCTCTAACTATGTCTACATCCACAATGAAGACGAGCGGATCATCACACCGATCCTGGCATTATTGGAGAACGGCCTAACCGTTGAAGAGGTTAAAACACGAGTGGAACAAATGCCACAGCACCTAATCGAGCAAAAAGAACAACTGGCTGAAAAGGATTATTATGTTTTAAGAGCGAATAGCAAGAATTTCTTGAAAAGCTTTTACGTTCAACTGGCGGATCATGAAAGTTTATCTGCTCTTCAGGAGTCCGTTCTACAACATTTAAAACAAATATAGAGATAAGAATGAAAACGGCCGTTAATATTACATCGAGCGTCTTAATGGGAATTTACATCTTGGTACAGAATTGTAATTAGAGAATCTAAAGATGGAGTAAAGACGGCTCGTTTAAGCTCTGGATTCCATGGTGCCATTCTAGAGGTGGAAAAAGAAAAGAACGGCATTCGCATTAAAGAGATGGAACTGGGCTCCGCTCATCTTACTGCTGAACATTTGGCTTTGCTTCTGCATCACGCTGGTGTATCAGAAGAGGTAATGGCTGAATTAGCTAAACTTCAACAACGCCGTGTTGGTTAGGGAATATACGAAATAAAAGGTAAAAACAGTTGTTAATCATTCATTGATTACAACTGTTTTTTTTTTGTAGATGATTATACCCGCCATAAGGACGATCTCCAATATGCTAAAAAGATAAGAACATTTGCCAGTGCAGCAATCCAAAAGACGGTACCGGGATGCGAAAACTTCGCGATCCAGCCGGCGGCAACAATGGCAATCGGCATCCCGAGCTTAAAGATGGATCCGGTAAGGCCGCCGATCCGGCCGATGAGGTGCTGTGGTGTCGTCTCCTGCCTGAACGTCCAGATGCATACCGAGGATACCGTTCCAAACAACCCTTCAAAAAACAAACCTGTCGCAAGCAGAAGAGGGGTATGAGCAAGAAATAAGATAAAGTACCCCAAACCTGAGCCAAATGTCGTCAAACCAAGCAGTTTGCCGAGCTTCACTTTTCTCCTCAAAATACTGACCATACTGCTGCCCGCCAAGCCGCCCACCCCTGCAAAGGAAAGGGTTAATCCAAGCTCTGATGTGCTCAGCCTCAATTCATCCTTGGCAAAAAAGACAATCATCGTGTCGACCATACCAGAGGTAGAATTGATAAAAACAACAAGAATAGTAATGAGCCAAAGCGGCCGGTTTTCGCGGAGAGCTATCCACCCTTCTTTTAAATCCTCGAGAAAGTGCTGCTTTTTTCGAACAACCACTTCCTTATGATCAAGCTTCAACAATAATATAAAAGTGACGAAAAAGGCAACAGATGTAAGCAGCAGTCCATCATGAAGACTCGACAGCATCAAGATAAACCCTGTAATCGCTGGCCCCATAATACCGATCAGTGTTGTCACGAACGAAAACGAGGCATTGGCCGGTGTGAGCAGTTCGTTCGGAAGCACCTGTTTGACCATACTGTAGCGGGCATTAAAGAACGCGTAGCTGCATGTCATAAGCAGGAAACCACATACATAAAAGAGCGGTAAAGAATGATATCCCATCTGCAGGGCCAAGAACAATCCGAATAAAACGACACTCTGGATGCCGATCGTCCAAAGAGACCAATGTTTCTTGTTCACCCGGTCGACGAGCACTCCGATGAACATGGCCAGCAGCAGATTTGGCAAAAATTCGATGGCCCTCATGTTCGACATAGCCACCGATGAATGGGTGAAATCATATAAAATGAGGGGAAGAGCAAGCTCATAGATCTTCCCTCCGACCGAAAAGATGAGTCCTGTAATAAACAACAGCATAAAATTCTTATTTTTCCATAACACCGGCTTTTCTGCAGCCGGCATCTGAACGACCTTTTCCATCTCCATCAGAAACGCTCCCTTCTATTACCAGTGTATCTTCCGTAAATATGAAAAAAAGTGTAAATTAAAATCAAAACCTTTCATCTTTTATCAAAAAGGAGAGTGACCGGATGCAGCTGCAGGAGCATTACCTCACTTTAAGACAACATTACAGAGATACGGGGATCCATCTGCCGCTTTCGGTCACACTGGAGGAGATCAGTTCGGTACTTTTTTGCTCCAAGCGAAATGCAAACTTTCTCCTGAACAAGATGGTGGATCAGGAGTGGGTGAGCTGGTCGCCAGGCAGGGGGCGGGGGAATCGTTCGTCTCTCGCTTTTTTAATAGAGCAGAATTCCTTTCTGATGGAGCTGGCAAAAGAGAAGGTAGTGAAGGGTGACTTAAGCCAGGCTCAGCAACTTTTACATAACTATGAACTGGATGCAGCGTATCAGCAGGAATTCAATGTGTGGGTACAGCAGCAGTTAGGCTATCATCTGGAACAGAAGGAGAACATCGCGATTGACGTGCTGCGGTTCCCGTTCTATAGGGAGATCAAAGACATTGATCCGGCGTATGTGAACCGGCGGACAGAAGCACATATGATTCAGCAGATATTTGATACCCTTCTTGTCTATAGCGGTACTTCAGGTAAACTCGAACCACACCTTTGTCATCATTGGCGCAGTGATGAGTCGCTGATGGTCTGGACGTTCTTCCTGCGGAAAGGAATTCTGTTTCATCACGGGAAGCTGCTAACAGCTGAAGACGTTAAATACACCATCGAGCGAATTCACGATCCTATTAACGGTTCCCCACATCGATGGATGATGGAGAAGATTCAATCTATCACGGTTGTTCACGATTGTGAACTAAGAATTGAACTGTCCGAGCCGAATGGCCTTTTTGATTATTATTTTAGTACGGAACGGCTTTCCATCGTGCCTTGTGATTTTGAATTGTTGTCTAACTATAAACGAGAGCCGGTTGGGAGTGGTCCATTTAAGGTGGAGAGCAATGACGAGTCACAGCTTCAGCTTACTGCACATACGCACTACTTTAAGGAACGGCCGTTTTTAGACCGGATTGAAATTTGGGTATGGCCAGATTATGACGGGGAGAGGATGTTGTTCGTTCCTCCAGGTGAGATGAAATATGTGCCGCATCCTATAGTCGCTAATGAAGTAGAAGCGCACTACAAGGCACTCGATCATATTGAAAAAGGAGCGACCTACCTGATGTTCAACCTGAAAAAAGGAGGGCCGCAGTCTTCGTTTCTTTTCCGTAAAGCGATCGAGCAAGCTGTTGATTCCCAAGACTTGATTGAAAAACTGGGTGGGAAGAGGATGCTGCCGGCAGCAGGTTTTCTCCCAGCACGTTCAATAGAATCGCAGAGAACACATTCAGAGTCTGAAGCGAAACGCCTCCTTATTGATACCGAATACAAAGGTGAACCTTTAAAGCTATATACCTATGAAATGAGAACCAACGAATTAAACGCAGAGTGGGTAAAAGAGCAGCTTGCCAGTGTGGGAGTGGAGATAGAGATTGTGGTTGTACCCATCGAGGAATTGAAAAAAGAAGTAGTGATGCGGGAGGCCGATCTTATCCTGTCAGGTGAGGTCCTTGCCGATCCTGTGGAATTAGCTCTGCTCGATATGTATGAAGTGGGCAATTCCTTTATCAGCTCTTTGATGGATGACGACCTTCGTGCAGAAAAGGACCAGATGATCCAGCAAGTATTTAAAGCCACTACAATGGATGAAAGAATGCAGCGATTTTACGAATTGGAAGATTTGCTGAAACAGCGCCATGCTCTCCTATTCCTCTACCATTCAAAACAGAGCATTCTCCACCATCAATCATTGCAGGGTGTAACGCTCAACACATTGGGTTGGGCGGATTATAAAGATCTATGGATTGAGAGAGTAAAAGTATAGTATCTGCAAGGTTCGAATAAAAGCCTGTTTATCGAAACTGGGATAAACGGGCTTTTTCATGCTTCAAAAAATGAAACCTGTATATTTTCCTTATTTTTGTTTGCAAAGTGTAGATCCGGGTACTTAACCACAGTAGAAAGACCATTTATAAAGGAGGAATTCATTATGGGCAAGCATGTCATAGGTGTATATGAATCTGAAGAAGCGGTCGTAAGTGCTGTACAGCAATTGCAATTGAGAGGATATGACACAGATGAGATCTCCGTAGTAACGAATCATGATCATTATACGGATACCGTCGAAACGATAACCGGTGCAACGGTCGACAATGTGGAAGAACCTAATAAAGAATCTTTCTTGGATAAACTGAAAGCTGCATTTATGGATGATGAGTACACGAACAGCAAGAATAGCCTGGGCGAAAGACTATCGGATTATGGGATACCCGACCGGGAAGCTGCATCCTATGCTTCTGACGTAGAATCAGGCAAAATTTTGTTGATGGTTGATTCAGACCGTGATCTTGCAACGGATGAATCAGATGCCTTAAATCCTACGAATGCTGGGATCGATTATGGAACATTTAGGATAGCTACGGATGTGGAAGATACCAGAGATGGATACACTGCAGGGAACACTACTGACAATAACCATCGTGACAGAGACTTTCGAAGAGATGCTGATGTAATGGATAACACTGAGCGGCCTCTCCGGGCAAACTCGGATCTTACGGATGATACAGACCGGGAGTTATACCCAGATGAAGATGTAAGGAATGAGGCAGACCGCGACTTTAGAGACCGGACAAGACGGACACCAAGAAACTCGGACGAAGATAAATTGTTTTAAGTAAAGAGTAAAGGCACCCCTAATGGACAACAAAGAGAGCCCTTCTTTAATGAAGGACTCCCTTTGTTGTGCCTTAGTCACGCTCGACTTTAAATCTTGAGACATATTCTTTTGTGTCTTTCGGCTTAATGTCGTCAAACCCCGTTAAAGTTCTTGGGAGCTTCAAATTCGGCGCATTGGTCACCCAGGAATATGGTTCAACAGCAAGCAGGTTTTCATTACCGCTGGCTGTGAATAAAACCCATTGGGTAAAATCATCAGAAAGGGAGTAGGAAATTTTGATGCCTTGTTCGGGACGTTCGATGGCTGCCGTTTTATTTTCGGTCATTAAGAAAACATCATCTATTGCCATGCCAGACAAGGAAGTTCCACCTGAAAACTCTTTCCTGTTTGCGATATTTTCAAGCTCCCCTGTAGGAAGATGCCGTTCATTTAACAGCCATTTTTCCTGAACATCAAGAAATAATTTGGCTTCACTGGGAAATTGAAAGGTGGTATGGTAGCCGATTCCACAGGGCATAGGGGATTCGCCGTTATTTGTGATTTCAGTGGTTTGTATCACTTCGTTTCCCTCAATCTCAATCGTCATCGTGATTGTAAAATCATGAGGGAATTGATTGAGGATGTCTGGATGTTCAGCCGATCGGAGCTGTGTTTTCATTCTAGGGATGGTTTCTTCGATCTCAAGAACGCTCCATTCCTTATCATGAACAAACCCATGGATATGAACATTCTCTTTCGGCCGGTTCATCTCCAATTCGTATTTCCGGCTATTATACTCAAATGTTGCATCTTCTATGCGGTTGGGCGGGAACAGTACAGGTGTCCCGAACACCATCCTTCGCGTTTCATACTCTACCCTGGTTTTAGGCGTTCTCAGTATTTCAGTGTTTGTTTTTTTATCCACAATAGAAATCAAATTGCTCCCTTGAGACGGGAGGACAATGGCCTTTATCTCATCGTTTTCAATGGCATACGCCTCTTCATCCAAGAATTGAATCTTTTTTACGCTCATTTCAAAACCTCCATCGCGTTCAGTGTCGGTTATAAGTATTCCCTTACGTTGTTCAATGCAAGCCTTGTAATTTTGGTTGCGAATGAAAAGGCATCAGCAGAAGCCGATGCTTTAAAAATTAAACCGATTGTGCTGCTTTCGTTTGGGATAACAGTTCAGCAGCTAACAGCTCCTTTTGGCTGTTAAGATAACCGGTGAAACCTTCCAGATCCTTTTCCACATCAATGGAATGCTTCTCCCAAAAACCACTGCACAGCTTTTCCGTTCCAATAAACACAGCATCCTCAAAAGCCTGGTTGCCATACACATGATCTTCATGCCAGTGCGAGTTCATCACATATTTCACCTTGTTGTCTGTCAATGCTTCAGCCGCCTGCTTCAATTCCTCACCTGCAGCAGGAGGTAAAAACGTATCAAACACCACGGTCTCTCAGCCTAAATCTGCAAAGCCGGCGTTGCCGAGTGAGCCGGTTCCTTCTTTGGAAATGGCTATGTAAATTCCTTCTGCTATTCGTTTAATTTAAAAAAGGTATAGCGCATGGAGGTTATCTTTTCTTTTAAAACTGGAATCTGTTAAATTCTTTAAGTAAATTGGTAAATCCTTTCAGCGAAGGCAATAATCCTTCTATTATATACTCACAACTGCAATGGACATACTCACAGTTGTATAAATAGTCCAGATCAGTAAATTACGAGAATAACGCGTTCATCATGATTAACTATATTAACTATAAGGAAAGGGAAAATTACCTATTATGTCTCTTAGAAAAGTAATATAATCTTTATATATTAGTTCTATTTATTTACAGGAGTGACAAAAATATGATGACGAAGGAGCTTTTTCTGAAGAATTTTTCTACCGAGATAGATAAATTGTATAAAGAAATTGATAAATATCATGCAGATTTAGTTGAATGTAAATTAATACTTGAAAATAAACAAATTGAACTAGATAAAATAAATAAGGAATTAAAAATTCAAAAGGAGCATAACAAGTTTTTAACTGAATTAATAAATGATAAAGGCGATCAAATTAATTATAATATAACGGAAATTTACCGTTTTTTTAGAAATGGTAGTGTTATTCAACTAGAGCAAGCACTTAGATTATTAGCTCATAATCCTAACTTAAATAAGATAAACGAGGTTACCATCAGTTCAGTGTTAGAGCTAATAAATGAAATATTAGAGACGGGAAAAGGATTTGTTACGGATGAATGCTATTTTTTATCTTTAAAAATTATCAATTCTTTTTATAACTCTAATGTAAAATCACAAGTTGAAGAGTTTTTTAGATATAAACATAGTTCGTTTGAAGGAAATATTTATGAAAGGTTTTCTTTAAAATTATCTTTAGAGCTATTTAAATCCTATATTTTATTTGGAAAAAAGAATGAATTAGTAGACATATATTCTGATTCAATTACAGATTTTGAGTATTTTAATTTAGATGAAATTGATCGTGAAATTTTCGCGAAATTATTATGGTATGGAGTTTTCGTGGAAAATGAAATCGATTTTATAGAGCGTTTTGAATTTATTTCAGAATACCTAAATGAACACAAATCAGAATTTCAATTATATCAATTGACTAGAAACATTCTTAATAATAAAGAGTCATTTTTAAGCAATAAAATTAGAGTTCAAAATCTTATTAAAGAAATAACTGTTCTAGATCCGATAGAAAAGGAAATCATTTTTAGCTTTTTAATTGATAAACTTTCAAGTCAAACTCAAATTAACCAATTTGAAATTAATACAAATTTGATCTGTAAAACACCTCAATACCATAGCGTGTATTTCCTCGAAAATATTAATCTCAACGATGGTTATAGAGAGAAAGAGATTCTACTGGCTATTTATCATAAGCCTGATCGAAACGCAAGAAAGGAATTTTTTAAAACAAATGTATTTATAAAAAATGGTGATTCTAAGGCCTACGTTAATAGAGGACAGGTTCAGAAAATCAAGAAACTTAGAATGGGCGGATGGGCAATTATTGAGGAATATCCATTATCAAAACTAATAAATAGAAAACAAGTAAACATCATGAATTCAAATTTAAAAAATAAAAATGTTAGTGCGTCTTCATTTAAATGGCCAACCACGGATGTTAAACTTGATCCTGTTGTAGAGCAAAATAGTTCAAATGAATTTCTAAATACAACAAGTGAATTGGCGAAATTAGGGTATAAAATAACAGGACTCAATCGCGAAAAAAGATGGTATATTCTTCAAAATGCAGTGCCTAAATTAGGACTTAAAAGGGTTGCTAATATTATTGCCTATAATGTTAGACTGCGAAAAAAACAAAAAAATGGATTAATTAAAAATTCATACAGTATTGGGGAATGGGAATTTGATTTAGATAGATTAAAGAAAAAGTACTATAAAAATGACTTTGTATGGCCGAGATTAAATTAACAATTTATTTTTAAAAAAATATCTAGCTAAATTAATGTTTTGATATAACCCTGATAGTGTATTTGAATTTATAAGGTTTTTTTAAGAGAAAAACTATATTATTCGGTCGGTTTCGATAAATTAAATGGGTTATGTATTAAAAAAAATACCAAGTACCTCCAGATTATAGTAAAATAACTAATGGACTTTATGTTAAGGAGAGATACTGTGATAAAAAATGATTTTGTTTATTATCTAGATCAATTTAATGTTTTATCACCTAATCATGCGAAAATTTATGATGAATATACTAATTCAGCAGAAAAATTTGCTTTTACAATAGATACAAAAGTAGAAGATTATTTAGAACGAATCTTTTTGGAAAATCCTCGCAGTGTAATTTTAACGGGAAATGCCGGAGACGGTAAAACTAGACTTTGTCGTCAGATTTATAATTCACTTGGGAAGGAAAATTTAATGGAATGGCCTGAATCAGGGATTATAAATTTAACCTTTTCAAAGGGTGTAGTCCGAATTGTAAAAGATTTATCAGAACTAAAGGATGAAGTTATTTATCAAGAATTAAAAGAGTTGGACAAATATATTGGTTCAACCCATAAAGAAAAAATATATTATCTTATTGCTGCTAATGAAGGAAAACTAACAAAATTTCTGAGCCAATATGATGAATTGGGGAATCTTAGAGAAATGGTAAAAAGCAGGTTCCAGTCATTTGAGAATAATGATAATAACCTTAGTATTATTAACCTGCTTGATGTTACCTCCTCTGTATATGTAGAGAAGGTTTTAAAAGAATGGAACAAAGAAGAGAACTGGGACATTTGTAAGGAATGTCCTATGAATAAAAGATGTATTATCTATCATAATCATAGGAAGTCTTCAGAAGATACCGTGCAAAATTCAATGGTGAACCAATATCGAACTTTGGATTACTTGAATACTCATATAACAATGAGAGAAATGTTAATACATAATAGCTATGTTTTGACTGGTGGGTATACTTGTTCAGATATATATGATGCAGATTATAAAGAATTAGCAGAGCAGACGAAAAAAGTTTATTACCAAAACTTTTATGGCCATGGTGTGAGTCATGAAGCTTTTTCTGAAATGAAGGCAATGAAGGTTTTTAAGTCACTTGATCCTGGTGAATACTCTCATTCAGTTGTAGATGATTTTATTATTAATGGTGATATATCAGGTAATGATCAATTAGAAGCAAAACATAAGGAGATATTTGATAATTCAATTGATCTCCAATTTGGTTACTTTTTAAAACAACTTAAACTTTATAGGGACCATAATAAAACAAGCGATCATAGTCTGATCGCCAAATGGATCCCACAATTAAGACGTAAGTTATTTTTTGAACTTGGAGATTTAGAACAAATAAATATAAAGGCTTTATTGCCATTTGAATATGTTGAAGATTATGAAAAGCTCTTTAATGATAGACAAAAACAAAATCTAATCCGAAAAGATTTATCCAATGGTTTAAATCGAGCTTTTTCCAAAAAATTAGTAGAGAACAATAAAACCGCCCAAATATTAGCAACTAGTGAAAATTTGCTTATTCACGAAAGTTTCCAAAATAAAAGAATCAGTTTTATCGAAGAGGCAGAAAGAAAAGATCTAGATAGAAGACCTTCGATTTTTAAGTTAATAGTAGATGATGAAGTAGAACTGACTGTTAATTTGTTTTTATTTGAATTTTTAATGAGGCTAAATGGCGGTTCGACACTTAATATATTACAGCAAGAAGTTGACATTCTTATTGATACCTTTAAAAACGAGTTGATTCAAATTAGTGATCCAAACGACTATGAATTAAATATTTTAAGATTAGATAGAAATAAAGGGTTGTTTATAGAAGATACAATTATGATTCCCTAGGAGAGGATATAATGGCTTCAGGAGTTGAGAGTTTTTCAGCACAATTAGCAAGAAATGTTTGGGGACATAGATTTATGGACGGACAGAAAGGTCCTGAATATGTGCTTGAATTTTTAAATGTATTAGTTGGTACACATTATGATTTGAATTCTGATGGGTATTATAGAAAAAAAACAGCGAATTTCAGACAATTTGTTTTTGAGGGAGATAAAGAGGGCAGCAAGAATGATATTGTTTCATTGAATGGCGAACAAAAAGAGATTTTGTATTCACTTATGGAAAATGAAAAAGAAAAAATAGATGTAGTAAGGGAATTTTTTCGGAATCTTGAAGTTCCGCTTTATGATGGAAGAGGAAAAGAAGCAAATCGCTCTTGGTATGCAAAATCCTTATATCCAATTCACGAATCTCTTTTATTTTTTGAACTCCGTAAAAACAAAGGATCAATCAGTTTTGAGAGGAATTTCTTTGCCAGAGGCGGGGAGTTATATTTCCTAATGCTTTCATATGGAACACAGGGAAATAATGAATTAAAAGAAAGTCTAGAATCAAAGATTAAATACCTTCTACGGAAAAATAAATCGATTGAAAGTATTACTAAAAAATTTACTGATGCACTTGATCCGGAAAATTCCGAATCTGAACCTGCACCACTTAAATACCATGAAACAAGAGAGTATCCGCAGTTGCCCGTTAAGGATCATCCTTTATTTCCAAAGTTCGCAGAAGAGCTAAATAATTTATTGAACTTGAACATTGATATATACGAGATGTTTAAGTTGCTTACAAGTTTAGTTTGCTTTCAATTACTACGATATATGCAGGAACAGGTAGAACAAACTGGGAAATCGATATTCTTTATTGATTGTATGGATGGTCAATTAAAGCAAATCCAACAATTATCATCTGAAAGTTTTATTAGAAATGAATCAAATGTAAAAGAAAAATTCGAAAATGAATTTTCTTCTCTTTTCAATAAGAACCTAAATAACACAGAGGGAAGTCTTTCATATTGGAAAGAGAATACGGATGAATTTTTAAAAGTTTTTGGTCTTTCTTCCTTACAAAAAGCTAGGAAAAACCGAGTAATAAAAACATTAGAAAATTGTAAGGATGAAAATGATATCTCTACAAAATTGTTTTCAGTTGTAAAAGAGGTTGTAGGGGATCAATTAAAAAAGCATCAATTAAGTATTGTTAGGGGAATAGTTCGCGATGGTGGTATTGGAGGATACCGTGCTGGTTCCAAATACCGTTATTATATGTCAGACGATTTTTTGAAAACAGTAGTATTTAGCAACATTTCTCCTAAGCAGGAACTTGAGTATAGTGGATTTTTAGATATGTTATATGAAAAATACGGTTTTGTAATTGGAGAAAAACAAGCTAAAGCTAGTGGTATTTATGAAAATTCAAGACTTAATATAAGTTACTTTCAGAAAAACGAAAACTCGTTAAGAGAAAAATTAAGACAAAATGGTTTATTAATTGAATTTTCTGATGCAACAGCTATGATTCACAACCCTTTTGAAAGCATTGAAAATGAGGTGCTTACATGATAACAAACCAATTATTATCTACTGATGAATTAATTGCAAAATGGATAAAAAGAATTTTTCGTGCTCATTTTAGAGAACAAAAAAAAATTAACACTGATAAAATTTTCATTAAGATTTCTGGTTTTACAGAATCACAAGTAAAAGCTATTTTAGGGGAACTGAAGCGGTCAACTTCACAATTAGAAGAGTCTTATAGCCCGACTATCCGCACGATTACTCCTATCGAAGGCTATGTTGAATTCGGTTATAGAGAACATGAAACCAGCACTTGGCTAAGGAACAATACTCGATTTGGTGAAGCGCTAATACTTATTATTAACGAGTTGACGCCAGAAGCACAAAGTTTAGAAAATTTATATTCAATTGATGAAAATTATTTAATATCAGATAGTGGACTTGATACTTTATATTCTATGCTAGCAGAAAATTATCAATTGGTTGCAGAAGAAATAGAGGATATTGATACTTTTATTAAAATGTATAAAAGAGTTAATGAACCTCAGCTGCTTGATTTAGCAAATTTTTTAGTAAATATTGTTGACGATAATAAATTCCCATCGATCATTCAAAGGATTCAAAATAGTCTTCCTGAATTAAATTTGTTTAAAGATTCAAAATTAATAATTTCTAAGTCGAGTTTTTCAAGAATTAAGGATAACTTTTTTTTAGCAAACTTACAAACATCAACATCAACATTAGATACAGAAAAACTAGCTGATAAGGTATATAGTTTTATTGAGGCTGAAGATTCGCAAACGGATTATTTGGAAAACATAAATAAAACTCAATTTCAAGAAGATGCTATAAATTTCTTGAATCATAAAAACAAAAATTTATTTGAATATGATTATGAACTCATTGATTATGTTTTTAAATATAAGGAAAAACAAAAAACGTTAGTTACTAAAGTTAAAGAAGTTTTTGAGTTAGAAGAACTTACCGAAGAAGAAAAAAAGACTTATGAAGACGGAATAGAAGCATTAGAAAATAAAGATGATCCCGAATTAATACAAGAATTTGTTGATGAGTTTTCTGGTGTTCTGGATAAAGCTCCAGGTTTAATAAAAAGTATAAACCGAGTAATTGATAAACTAAGACACCCCGCGGAATATGACGATTTATCAAAAGCATTATTATATGAATCTTTTAATTTAATTGATGGTAGTACAGATGATATAAATTCTACTGATGTATCTTTTGAATTAAAATTCATTGGCAAAAAAATGAATAGTAGAACAAAAAGGTTAATTGAATTATACCTTTTAGGGATTAATTCTGTATTACCAAACTTTACATTTTTGAAAACTTCACTTCCCGACGAGTGTGATGAAGCTTCTAAAGAAACTGAAACTACTTTTGAATTAAGTATTCTTCATAATGGAGAACAATTAAATCAAAATAAGTTCAAGTTGCTTAATTTACAAGAAAATAATTTATATCAGCTTATTCAACTTGTAGAAGAAGGAAAAGTTCCTTATATAAAAAACCACTTGGAAAATGAAGTAGCCATTTTAGATTCTATGAATTTTTTAGAACAAAATGTAGATTTATATGTAGCGGCAAACAATGAAGAAATGAAAAAGTCATTAGTGGATCTAAAGGAATTTAATGATTATTACCTAAACTTATTAAAAGATGTAAGTAGAAACGGCATCCTTTCGGTTCAAATAAAAGAACTCGAAAAGCGTGTGGAGGACTTTTCAAGTCAAATTTATCAGTCTGTTAATGTATCAAAAGAAATATATAAATCTCTCAATATTATGGGAGCCATTGATACGATTAATTCTAAAATTGATGAAGCAGGTTATGCTCAAGAAAGAATCATAACTCTTATTAACCCGATTCGCTTATTAAGTTACTTGCATCGATTTGGAAAAATGAATGATCAAATCCAGAATTGGATTACTAAAGCAGCAAATAGCAATTTAGAGATAGAGAAATTAAATGAATATCTTGAATATGTTTCAGAGCAAACCATGTATTTAGCTCCTAGGTATTTTACTAGTGATGGAGATGAAGCTTTCTTAATTGAGGTAAGTGAAAAAATGGGTGAGGGATTCTTTACTCTAAATACAGCCCCAATTAAAAACCAAGATCATTTAGCCAAGGAGTTCTCGGAGGAATTATTAAAAGTAACTAAGAACTATCTTGAGGTGTATCCTTATGCAAAAGATGGTCTAGATATATTGTTTTTATATTGCCAAAGCTCCGAAGTAATTAGTAAATCTATTGAAGTGTTATATAAAGGCTTAAAAGGAATCTCTAAATTGAAAATAGCTGTGCATAGTACGCAAGCAGCTATTTTGCATCAAAAATTGAATAAATGGATTTCTCAAAGAGAAGAATTTACAAAACCGATAAATAACGGGAAGTTTCCACTTGTTGAACTAAAAATAATTTCTGGTGATAAAATATCAGATATATCAAATCATGTAAAACACCACATGATAGATGCGGACTTAGTCGTCTTGACTGATTATTTTGGACATAGTAATCAAATTAAATATGACTTTGAGAAGATTAATTCCGATTTAGACAGCGACTGGTTCATAAAGCCATATAAAGAACCACTTTTAAATAAAGAGGCTATTAAACGTATTCCTTATGTAAGCGAACATTTACCTCAAACTCTGCAAAATTTTTATCAACTGCAATATATTATTCAAAGCAGCTCGATGCCTGAAAAAGATGAAGTATATGTATTGAAGAATAAAATTGCGCTTAATAATTTTTCTGATAATACACTAATAGAATTTATGCATGATAATTTTAACTGGATCATGATAATGGATCGGTTTTTGGACAAGTCATTGTTGAAAAAGGCATCTTCCAAAGCACAAATTATTCAATACAAATCAAAGGCAGGCGCAAATAAAAACTATAAATTAATTCTGTCATCTTCTCAATATTTAAGGAAAGTAAGTTCCCAAGTGAAGGACTATGCTTATTACGATAGATTAACAAGGAAATTAAAAGAAATACTGAAAAACGAGCAAATAAATAATGACAATGTTAAAAAAGCTGTGGACTTAGTAAAAGACATTTCAGGGGCATTAGTGCTAAAAGTTATAGGGCCAGGAAAGTATGCTCATGAAATGATGGCAACTTACCTTTCTATAAATAGCTACAACAAAGATAAAGAAGGATTAGCTATTTGGTCTATTTGCGATGAATTACCTTGGTTTGCTAGTAATAAAAGACGTCCTGATTTGGTTTTAACCCAAATCAACAAAAACAGTAGCGGCTCTATTGATATAACATTTGAATTAAAAGAACTTAAATTCATTAATCATCGAATATTTGACCGGGAGAAAGCAGACAGTCTAAAACAAATACAGGCAGGAAGAAGCCTCTACGAAAATATATTTGATTTTCCAAAAGATAATACTGACTCTGCGTATTGGAAAGACGAACTTTTGCATTATTTCATCGAAAAAGACTCTTATACCACTGAAGAAGCAGATGTTTTAACAATGCTCCAGTATCAAAAGCCAAAAGATATTAATGTTAATTTTAAATCGAGTGTGGATCTATATTGTTATACATCCAATCTCTCGGAGTACCATTACGAAAAGATAGAAGACGGTGTTTTCATAGAAACAGATGAAGACCATACGACGAATATCTTTAACCGCTATTACATTTTAAAAGAGCTTGGTGCATTTGAAGAGAATTTACCTTTATATGAAGAATTAGATGAAAATATTACTCTTGAAGAACAACTAAAAAATAATGAAATAATCCTGCCAGGTTTTGATTCAACGACCGGAATAGAAGACCAAGTTACAACGGATCCGATTGATGAAAATGAGGGTGGAGATCCAGGGAATAATGGCTTTAATATTGATCCAAAGCCAGAGCCAAAACCAATTGTAGATCCAATTTCAGACCTGAATCCAGACCCTTTTCCAGATCCTGATGGACAGTATCCAGAGGTAATTGCACTAAGTAATTTGAATATCGCAAAAGAGAATATAGAAAATGACCATAGTGAATTAAAAAAACAATATCAAAATCTTCTGATTCGCAATTTTAATAAGAATGGAATTTCAATAAAGGTAAATAATATCATTGTTGGTTCAAGTGTAATTCGACTTGTAATTGGGATTCCAAGCGATATTTCTGCTAGAAAAATTACTTCTAGAGGAAATGATATACAATTGTGGCTTGGATTAAATAATGAACCTCATATTTTTATTAATAGTCAGGGTATTAATATTGATATCGTAAGAGAAGATCCAGAAACGATTTATTTTGAAGACTTTATGGCATTAACTAGAAAGCAAATTCAAGATGAAATTAAAGTAACAAATCTGATAGCTCCACTAGGACTGGATCCACTTAATAATGTGATATACATTGACTTATCAGATTCCACTACGCCTCATTTACTTACTGGAGGGACAACAGGGAGTGGGAAAAGTGTTACTTTAAATTCGGTGATTCTCGGAATTATGTGTCTTTATAAACCTGATAATGTGAAATTTATATTTATTGATCCCAAAAAGGTTGAGTTTGCAATTTATGAAAATAAGCAACATACCGAAAGTGTAATCACTGAGATCAACGAAGCAGTGACAATTCTAGAGAGATTAATTAATGCAATGGAAGACAGATATAGCAAGTTTGCTAAAGTGGGAGCTACAAACCTAGAAGAATACTATGAAATTACGGAAACAACTCTTCCACGGTTAGTAGTAGTTTTTGATGAATTTGCTGACTTTATGAGCCAAGAAAAAGAGATAGCAAAAACAGTAGAAAATGCAATTCTAAGACTGGGTCAAAAAGCAAGGGCTGCAGGCATTCATTTAATTATTTGTACTCAAAATCCTAAGGCGGATATTATTAACACAAATATTAGGAATAATTTAGGTGCTAGATTAGCCTTAAGAGCTGCAGATGCAAATGCCTCGCAAGTTATACTTGATTCTGACGGTGCTGAAAGACTAGCTGGAAAAGGTGACTTTTTAGCAAAAGTATCATTTGGAAAGGTTGAACGGGGGAAAAGTCCTTTTCTTACTCCTAAGGTAAAAGCTGCTTTAATTCGCTTTTTTGAAAAGTAAATGAAGGAGAAAGCATCTAGATATAATCTAGATGCCTTCTTTTCTTCACTAATTAATACTGGAACTGATTAACCAGTAATAAAGGAATGAGTTTTATGGGTTATGGACAACATCAGAGTTTTTATTTGCGAGATAGATGGTTACCAAAAGCAATTAAAGAAATAGATAATGATGAAAGATTTTTTTATGACAAATTTGCCTTTGAAAAAATTGGACTGGGAAAAAATATGGTGCAGTCTTTGAGGTATTGGTCATTAGCGACCAATGTAATCGGTGAAGACTTTACCAAAGAGCGGCAGAAGTTTCATTTTGTTACGGCTTTTGGAAAGATATTAAATAAATATGATAAGTCAATTCAACTTAATGAAAGTGCTTCTCTTCTACATTATTTTCTTTCAAAGCAAAAGGAACCAAGTACAGTTTTTTATTGGTATTTTAATGAATTAGATCAAAATATAATTTCAAAAGAGGACTTATTGGGGCAATTTATTGAATGGGTAGAACAAAACGAAACTAAAGAGATCTCTCTAAACTCTTTAAAGAAAGATATAGATTGTTTAATTAAACTATATACAGCCGGTTTAAATTCAGATGATCCAGAAGAAGTTATTCAAAGTCCTTTAAGTAAAATTCATCTTATAAAAGAAAACAAAAATACAATTTTAAAATCAACACCATCTTATGAAGAAATTGGTTTATTAGCCCTAATGTATACTCTATTGGATTATTGTATAGAACGTGAAGATTTTTCACTTACAGTGGACCAAATATATCAGGAAAAAGGTTTATGGGGTAAAATTTTTAATTTAAGCCGTATTCAAATTGTAGGAGCATTAGAGCAATTGTCCTATGATAAGCAATATGGAATTAAATTTGTTAGAACAAATCAACTTGATACAGTTCAAGTCCCACAAGTAAATCCTTTAACCTTTTTAGATGAACAGTTTCAAAGAAAGATTGAGGCATTTATATGATAACAGAAGAACAGATTTTCAAACCGAGTGTAAATATAAAGTTAGATAAAAATAACCATGTTTTGTTAAAGAGTTATTTGCCAACACCATCCCATGCCGAGGCTTTCTTAGGTGTTCTTAATAGTTTTCTAAATTCAGAAAATATTAAATCCCATATTATTACTGGTGCATACGGAACAGGTAAGTCTTTTTTAGCGATGGTACTAAGTTCGTTACTATCTAAAAGAATTGAAAAAAAGACTTTCAAACTGCTGCTAAAAAAGTATTCTTCAGTAAATGATGAAATATACAAACAATTGCAAGATGTATCTAATATTAAAACTACATATATTCCCGTACTATTAAATGGTTATGAGGGTAGTTTTAGAAAAGCAATAATAAAAGCTTTATTACGGGAAATAAATGAAAGTAATTTAAATATTGCCTTGCCAGGTGTTATTCAAAGTATTGTTCAGAGCATCAATACTTGGAAAAATGACTTTCCTAGAACTTATCAACTTTTTATGAAAGAAGTAACAAAAAAATTTGTTAGCATGGATCATTTTATTCAAGGAGTACACCAATATAAAAAAAACCATATTAATTGGTTTATTTCTATATATCCTCAACTAACATCTGGCTCTAACTTCAATATTGATATCGAGCAAGATTTTATTAGTCAAATTCAATTTGTAATAAGTCAATTAAGGAAAAAGAATTTAGGTATATTTTTTATTTACGATGAATTTGGGAGATTTATACAAAACTTGAATCAAAATCAGATTCACGAAGCTATGCAAGATATTCAGGATTTAGCTGAGTTGTGCAATGGGACCAACGATTTGCATATGCTGCTAATTACTCATAAAAATTTAGGGAATTATTCATTTAAATATAATAGTGATTTAAACGATGAATTTGCTCGTATTGAAAAAAGGTTCATGAGTTACAACATAAATAGTGATCCTGCAACATTTTTGCGGTTAAGCCATGAAGTGATTTCAAATATGCGCAATAGCTACCGAGTAAGATATGAAAAAGATTATTCAGATCATTTACTTCCAGCTCTAAAAATGTTCCCATTATTTCCGGAGTTAAATGATGTTGAAATAGAAAACATTGTTTTAAAAGGCTGCTATCCTTTACATCCTGTTACCACTTTTATGCTCCCGGCTCTTTCAAATATATTTGCACAAAATGAGAGGACATTATTTACTTTCTTGGAGAGCAATGAAGTTGGAGGGTTGTTAGATCATCTAAAAAATGAGAAAGGGGTATATTTACCATATAAACTCTTTGATTATTTTTTTAATTCTGTTACAAAGGAAACAATTCCTGAGGAATTAAAGGTATATAGAAAACTAATACAAAAACTTCCCTTTTCAGAAGAAAGTTTAGAGATACAGCTGCTGAAATTTATTGCACTATGGAATATTAGCGGTCTCCAAGGAAAATTCAAACTAACAGATGAGTTTATCTCTTTTGCATTGGATTATAATTTGCTGTTAAATTTTCAATTAAATGAGCTTAGTGACCTTAAAGCAATCAGATTTAATAGAATTCATGGATATTGGGAATTATTCAATGGCAGTTCCATAAATTTAGAAGAAGTTATTGAAGAAAAAGATAAAGAATTATATTTATCCAAAAAAGAACAACTCTCTCTAATAAATAATTTTACTACTCCAAAATATTATCTTGCGAATGAATATAATTATCAAAAGAGCATGACTCGTTTTGGTTCAGTTCTACCGATATGGGCTTCTGATTTATTAGCTGGACAAGTTGATACTGAAAAAATTAGAAACTCAAGCCATGCTGATGCGGTAATAATAAATGTTCTCCTAGACGGAAATGCCAACAAAGAAGAAGTAAAAGAGATACTATTGTCTTGGCCAGATAAGAACGCCTTCTTTGCTACTCCATCATTTCCTTATAAACATCTTGAAAAGTCTTTGCGTAAACATTCTATTGTTACCAAATTAATGGAAGATAAATTATTCCTTCAAGAAGATCCATTTTTAAAGAAAGAGCTTTTATTAGCAATGGAAGACATTGAATATGAGGTTAAAGACTTTTTATTGAATTATTCCTCCTTCAATGGTGATATTACTTGGATCGTTAATAATAAAACTATAGAAATAAGAAATAAAATATTATTAGAGAATCTATTATCTGACATGATGGAAAGAATATTCCCTTATACTCCAGAAGTAAGGAATGATGCATTTAATCGCAGGAACATAACTACAGTTCAAAAGAAAGCTGCTATCAAGTTAGTTAATCACATAATTAATCATAATATTGGTGAGGAATTCAATGTTGAAGGTAATGGGCCAGATTACTTGATTTATGCAACTCTTTTAAAGAATAATGGAATAGATATTAATAAACTATCAGAAATATCCAATGAAAATATTGTTAGATTAAGAAGTGGATTAATCCATAAATTAACAAGCGAAAACCAAGGAGTTTTACATGAATTAATTAGGATCTTTAGTGAAGAGCCATTTGGGATAAGAAAGCCATTAATACCTGTTCTTTTTGTTGCTTTATTAAAAGAGCATTGGGATAATATTTTGTTTTACCGAAATGGAATGTACCTTTCAGAATTAAATGGTGAATATCTTTATAGTATGCTTGAAGAGGAACATGAGTTTGATTATAGATATTTTGAGGTGAAAGAAGAGTATAAACTTTTATTTGATAAAATAAATTTGCTCTTTTTGAATGAGGATAAGCATGTACCAAAATACCACCCTCAATTTTTAAAGAATGTACTTTTAACCTGGCTAAGGTCTTTGCCGAGGGTAACACAAATTTCTGAGAAGATGAGTTCTATGGCTGTTGAGTTTAAAAGAATTATCAGGCAATTAGAGATAGACCCACAAAACTCCTTAGACTTATTGAACGATTTATTTATTACAAAGGATGTTAATCTTCAAGAAATAAAAACAGAATTAGACGAGTTTGATTCGTATCAAAAACAGTTCATGGTGAAAAGCATACTATCCATAACAAAAAGCAGCAATTTTTCAGAGCTTTATACTTGGTGTGAACACCAAACTGAAAATTTGAAGAAAAACAACGTTTTAGTTAATACTATACTTAATTCAAATGAAAATGAATGGATAGATAATCTAGCCCGAGAAGTTGTTGGTGTTGACAGAACTGAGTGGTCGGATACAACATTTGAAATGTTTATTTCACAAATTAAGTTCTGGTATAACAATATTGATGACAAACCTGATAATAGCAAAATTGAAATTAAAGTAGGGGAACAAGTAAAAGTAATACAAGATGTTAATTTATCCAACAAATCTCAATTAATATATCAAAACGTTAATCGAATGATTAAAAATGCCGGTAGGACAGTTTCAAAAGAAGAAATTGAAATTATTGTTTTTAAATTAATTAATGAATTTATTAAATAGAGAGGGGACAGTGAAATGAACAGAAAACCTGTCCATGTTGCAATGTTTAGTGGAGGAGCTTCCAGTGCTTACGTAGCCTATCAAATGGTACAAGCTCACGGAAAAGAAAACTGTATTTTATTTTTTACAAATACATTATGGGAAGATGAAGACAATTATCGTTTTATGTATGAAGTTGCCGATTATATTGGTATAGACATAACAGAAAGAATAGATGGTCGAACGCCTGAGGAAGTTTTTTATGATGTTCGTTTCTTGGGGAATTCGAGACTTGCAAAATGCTCAGAGGAGCTAAAAGTAAAACAAACCATGATTTTTATTGAAGATGAATTAAGAAATGAACAAGGACTAGAACCAATCTTATATTTCGGAATTGGGCCTCATGAAACTCATCGTGCGGATAACCTTCGTTCTTTTTATGAACATTTTCCCATTGAACCAGTCGAAACTCGATTTCCTATGATTGAAACCTTTAAAGAGGATATGAATGCTAAAAGAATCATCGAAGAAGATTGGGGAATAAAACTCCCTAGAATGTACGATTTAGGATTCTCACATGCCAATTGTGCTGGAAGATGTGTAAGAGGCGGTTTTCAACATTACGCGCAGCTTTTTCATGTATGGCCTGATCAGTATGCTAAACAAGAAGAAATGGAAGAAAACTTCAGACGACACTTCGATAAAGAAGTATCAATATTAAAAAAAGACAGTAAGCCATATACTTTAAAGGAATATCGCTTAAGAATGGAAGAAGAAGGTGTCCATACATTTTTAAAACAAATTGATGATACAGTACCTTGTGTTTGCTCATTCTCCTAAGGTGTTATTATGAATATTTGGGTTGAAGAGATAATAGAAGTGTTAAAGAATTTAGGAGAAAGTGCTACTCTAAACGAAATTTACTCATTAATTGAGAAAAGAGAAAAATTACCATTAAAAAATTATGTAGACTGGAAATCAGTAGTTAGAAAAAATATTTATAAGTATTCAAGTGAATGTGACATTTATTCTGGTGTAATGGATATATTTTACTCTGTGGATGGGAAAGGGAAAGGTATTTGGGGATTAAGAAAAACTTATCCATCAATACTTTTTAGTAAGGTAAACCATGGAAAATAGCAAGCATTTATATCAAGAAGGGTCTTATAGATTTTGGTTAGATACGAATACAGGTTCTTTAAGACTTAAATTAGATGGAAATAAAGAATTATATACTATTCCAAAGAACACCAAATTATATGATCGGCTTATGAGTGATCTTTTTAGTAAGGAAGAAGTGTTTGATCCAGGAAAATAAAGTAAATAAAAAGCTTGAGGTTAAATTAAGATGTAACCTTAAGCTTTTTTTTTATTGTTTTAAATTAAATCTAAGATCTAATTCGTTAAATCCTACACACCTGCAACGGACATTCCTCGCAGTTGCACTCATTCTTCAAATATTCCAGATCAGTAATAACAAGATTGCCGTTCTCATCATGATTAATGACATTATCTTTCTTCAGAACACCAAGCATCCGATTGACCGTTTCACGAGATGTTCCTATCAGTTCAGCCAGTTCAGCATTGGTAAGCTGGAGAGAGAGGACAATTCCGTCTTTGCCCACCTTTCCATAGGAGTTAGAAAGACGGATGAGAGTGGAGCATAAAGCTCCATTTTTTCCGTATAACATTAAGTCCCGAAGTTTGGAGCGGGTGATCTGATGCATGAGTCCAGTCCAACGGACAAACTCAATGGCAACCTCTCCATGATTTCTCATCATTTCCTCAAGGTCAGCCTGTTGAATGACACCAACCACACTATCGGTGGAAGCAACTGCACTGTAGTTATGCTTCTCGTCTCCAAGTGCATTGAGCTCACCGATCAAGTCACCGTTTTGAAACATGGAAAGGACAAGCTCCTTGCCATCCTCGGTCATTTTTGTTCCCTTGATGAATCCTTCCCTAACAAAATAAAGCTTCCCTGCAGCCTCATTATCCATGAAGAGCAATGTTCCTTTTTTTATTTTGCACTCCAGCATTATTCCATCGAGCAAGCGAAGAGTCTGCTCGGAGAAAATCTCTGTATTTTGAACCGCACTATAATCACTTGGAATATCACGTGTTTTCATTTTTAAAACCTCCATCAATCCATCACTAAACCTTCACTTCTTTAGTATAAGAAAAAGATATGAAGTTCAATATCAGGGAACCTCCCTATTATTAAAGGGGAATCCCCCTATTTTTCTTAAATCAATTTGTGTGATGAGTGTCACGGTAAAAAACGCTGTGAAGATATACAGTAGAGGTAAGGAAACAGTCAGAAGGAGGAGTCTTCATGGAAATTGTGTTTGATCCTACGGTGAAAACGCGGGAAATAATAATGAAATGTCCACGGGCAGGAACGCTATTCAAGCAGTATAAGATTGATTATTGTTGCAGCGGCAGCAGGCCAATCGGGGAGATCCTGCAAGAACGCAACTTAAATCCAACTCAAATTCTTTACGAGCTGAACACATTGTACGAAAAAAACTATGACGAACAGCGCCGAATGACAAAATGGGAAGGGCAAAAATATAAGGACCTTATTCAGTATATAATTGACGCCCACCATTCCTATTTGTATATGATATTGCCTAACCTGCAAAAGACCATTACCAACATCTTTAATAAACATGGAAAGACTCACACTGAACTGTCTAATGCACACTATCTGTTTTCCATACTGAAGATTGAACTCGAACAGCATATCATTATGGAAGAAGAACTTATATTTCCTAAAATCATCTCTTACGAAAAGAG
This sequence comes from Fictibacillus sp. B-59209, assembly GCF_036216745.1. Classification (NCBI taxonomy): domain Bacteria; kingdom Bacillati; phylum Bacillota; class Bacilli; order Caryophanales; family Fictibacillaceae; genus Fictibacillus; species Fictibacillus sp. B-59209. The sequence continues at coordinate 128,715 of NZ_JARMMC010000008.1, forward strand.
CCCAACAGTCAATACCTTAATTGATATCACTGAATTTATAGAAGACCTTGAACGTGAGCATAAGCATATTAGTCAGATTTTAAAAGACTTGAGAGACATCACAGATGATTTCCACATACCCGAAGATGCATGCGACACTTACAGATTAACTTTCGTTAAATTGGACGAGCTGGAAACTGATCTTTTCCAGCACTTACATCTTGAAAACAATATTCTGTTTCCCCGTTTGATGAAGGAGATGGAGAAGATGCGATAGTGGTCAATTCTGATTAACTATTATAAGTTGTGTTAGAGATAATATTCACATCAGGAGTGTGGAAAGGCAAACAGGAGTATCTCGGCTGCACGGAAAGTTGATGTTTTAAGGGAAGAAAGCCTATAGTCACCATGCCAATATTTGGTAGATCTTAACAGGGTCAACCATTTGCCTAATAATCATTTAATGAATCCACATGGCAATAAGGTAAGTATAGACTTCAAGAACATTTTGAAAGAAAAGAGAAAATTAAAATTACTACTATAGCAGAGTCATGGACATGAATGCCATGACTTTTTTTGTTGATTTGAATTTAGTCTGTTCTAAACTTGCTTCAATTTTTTTAAAAAAAAACACCGTAAATGTGGTTCGTTTTTCTTCTAACTTCAAAACTACGGATGAGGTAAATAAACCCATTATACATTTTTGATGAAAGCTCAAAAGAAAAATATACCAATGTAGAAAAATTGTAGTTAATTTTTCTTAAAGGTTTGTTATATTTATAAGGAGTAATTACCATTTCTGACTTATATAAGCTTTTTTTATGGGTTGAAAATCCTGCATAATAAGTCAGAGATAAATGAATGTATTCATATGTACAGAAAGAGGAGGCCCAATAGATTTTAACGTGCAAGTTGTTTAAAAGAATGTGTTCGATTGGATAATGTTATAAAAGAATTCATATTTTCGGAGGACCGTATGACCACCATTTATGCGATATACATTGTTATCTTGATATTATTATTTGGTTTTGCCTTTTGGAAATTACTACTTCCTTACAGTAAAACAAAAAAAGAATTTGTGACTATTAGTGAAAAATTATCTGAGCTAAGAGATGGAAAATTAAAGACATCAGAAAGAATTATGGAATTTCATGACTGGATAAATAACAATTCAAGCACAAGATTCATGAAAGAATTTGTGCAGCCTTCATGGAATGATTTTTACAATAAAAATAAGCAGTTTAATAAAGAAGGTATGCCCTTTACTCCTGACGTATACGATTTCTTCCTGGAAGAGCGTCTTATGCAAACGTTTGGAAAAAGAAAGTTGGTAGATACCATTCCTGGAGTCTTACTTTCGCTGGGAATTATCGGTACTTTTATGGGAATAGCAATTGGTGTATCAGGTCTAGATCCATCGGGAGACAGTGAGGCAATTCAATCAGGTATTGGTACGCTGCTAGCAGGGATGAGGGTTAAATTTATATCTTCTATTGCAGGGATTTTATTATCTGTAATTTGGCAATTTTCAGATAAATTTGCTTTTTATTCAACACTGACATCTACTTTCCATGATCTTCGGCAGGATCTAGATATCACTTTTCCTACTCAGGAACAAAGCACCGTCCTTTCCCAGATGTTAATCAATCAAGAAAAACAAATGGAAGATTTCCAAATATATATGACTGAACAAATCATTCCAACGATGGTCTCTGGTTTATCGGATGCCATAAATCAAAGTTTGACTCCCCATTTGGAGGAGACGCAATCTCTTGTTAAAAATATGGTAGATAATTCACAACAAAATCAATTAGAAGGCATCAATTCGATGGTGGATCAATTTGTATCGTCTCTGAGTGAAATTACTGGTGATCATATGAAAGATCTCGGTGCAGCATTACAGACAACAATTGAATGGCAGCAGAAAGTCCACACTGAGATGAGCAGTCTTGTTCAATCCATGCAGGACTCTGCTAAAGAACAATCTTTAATGGTAGAAAAAACAACAGGCTTGACCGGGCAAATTAACAGTTATACAGAAAAGATAACCGATCATCATACTGTTATGGAAAATATGATTACTCAATTGAATGAAACAACTGATAAAAACGGCAAGCTTCAAATCGATATTTCTGAACTGTTGGATAAGATGACCAATGAAAGGAAGACGTTCCATGAATTTTTTGATCAACATATCAACCAATTACAAGAAAGCGTTGGTTCTTTAACATATCAAACTGGACAGCAACTGAAATTAAACGACGAATTGAATTCCAATTTGGAACAATTCAAATCACTCTCTCAATCACAAAAAATGTTATCCCAAACATTGGCTGCTCAAGCAGAATTGTCAACAGAAACGAATAAAGAAACCACAGTACTTATCCAGAAAATTAATGAAGTATCTGGAGTCCAAGCTAATATTCAAAATGAACTTAATTTAGTTTTTGAATCAGTCATAGCGGAAAGAGCAAATGTAGGAAATGCCTTGAATACTATCAACCAAAATCTTATTGGCCAATTATCAGAGATGGATAAAAGAATTGAACACTTAAGGCAAGTCTGGGAAACAACTTCTAATGTATTTACTGCTGTTAATAAACAGCTTGGAGTTTCAATGAATCAATTTACGGATGATATGCATAGAGGCCTTGAACATACATTTGAACAATTTGATGAGGAGTTATCAAAATCAGTTAGTTATTTATCTAAGGCTGTATCCGCTATTCAAGAGGGTGTGGTGGATTTACCAGATTCACTGGATACATTAAAAACATCCGTGGTAGAGCTAAATAAGCACGCAAGGTCAATGGCTAAAACAATATAAGGTGATGAATGAGTATGGCAAGAGGGATTAGAAATGCCAATCGCTACACGGACAGCAGTGATGAAGGCGAAAAAGAAAGCGTCTGGGTTTCATATACAGATTTAATGTCTGGACTTGTTATTATATTTGCACTCGTACTAATGATAGCTATTTATAATATGCATAACTCGTATGAAAAATCTAAAGCGGAAATCAAAGATAAGCAAGAACAAATTGAAAAACAACGTAAAATGATTAAAGATGTTGTAGGGGTTAAATCAGAAATTATTGCCGCTTTAATGAAAGCTTTCAAAGATTCGAACCTAAATCTTCAAGTTGATCCGCAAACAGGAGCAATCCGCTTTTCCGGCGGAGTGTTCTTCTCTTCCAACAGCACCCATATTACGCCGAGCGGAAAGAAGTATCTTGAAGAGTTCATCCCTCAATATATTGGGATTTTACTTTCTGATCAGTTTAAAGGGGAAGTGTCTCAGATTATAGTTGAAGGTCATACGGATAGGAAAGGGGGATACTTATTTAACCTGAACTTATCTCAAGGACGTGCTTTATCAGTGGTAAAGGAAATCTATTCCCCGTCCTTTCCTAAATTCAAGAATAAAGAAGAACTGTCTTCTATTATCACTGCTAATGGTCGTTCGTATAGTGTGCCTATATATTATAAGCGGAAGATTGATGCGGAAAAGTCCAGAAGGGTAGAATTCACCTTTAGGCTAAAAGATGATGAAGTGTTAAAAAAAATTGAGGGAATGATGAAGAAATGAATAGTCTTCGATTCTTTGTATTCTCTTTCACGCCAAAAAAGTTAGTGGAACAAAGGGTTTTAGTGCAGACGGAATTCAGCGATACCGAAAAAAACGTAATGAGGAAAAGGAGTAAGATAAACCTTCCGAAACTTTTAGAAAAAATCAGGACGGTTAGTAATAGGAGTTTTCCTGATCTTATTGCTTCGTTATCACGGATGGATGTTTTACTTTTGATCTACGAATATCCGTTTCATGAAGAAAGCAATGAAACGAGAAGAAGGATCAATGAAATATTAAGTTCTAAATATACAAGTCTAGTAGGAAGAACAGCATGGCATCTATTTCAGCAAGATATTAAAGATGCCTATTTGCAAGACTTGGTGAAGAAATCCATTAATCGTGAAAGAGGGTTCTTCCTTCACATCGACGAAAAGTTTCTAAGGCCGCTAGAAAGGTCCGCGGAGGGGAATCGCAATATTATTAAGGAGTTAACCAATTTCTTGATTCATGCTACATATAAAACATCACAGATTCTTTCGCACTGGAAAGTTAAAGAGGGTTCTGTATTGGAAGATAAATTGGTTTTTGAAATGTTATCTTCGAGTTTGCATAATGATTCTATTTTAAAGAGGGACGGAATATCGTGTGTTGCTAAAATTCTTGATAAGTTTCCTATGAACGAATATAAATCGTTGATCAAGATTTATATCGAATCAAGAGATCACAAAAGTTTTCACTATGAACTTTTAAATCAAGCAATACAAAGGCTGCACAATCCCACTGACAGAATAGATGATTGGACCTTCTTAACCAATCAAGCTTTAGAACAGATTAATCGTTGGTTAATGTTTAATAAGTTAAAGAAATTCTTTGACTCTGATACCAACAGTAAGAGATTTGATTACTGGAAACGGTATATTGACTACATGGAGTCTGTTATGCCATTAAAAAATCCGTTTGCGGCTTTTATTTATTTTAAAAATTTTGTGGTAGTTGAATTTGGAGAAATGGGTGCTGCTTATTTTTATCATAAAGAAGGTTTTGAAGAGGTAATCTATCCTCGGATTAACGACTACCGCTTTAAAAACAGAGGAAAAAGTGCACGTGAATCGATGTTGAAAGAAACTGATTCTGTGTTTAGTGGATATGAATTATTCATTGTGAAAATGGAACACCGGGGAAGCTGGCCATACCGATTTGATGTAAAAATGAGAGATTTATTGATTGAATTCAATGGGTGAGGGATGACATGGGTGGAATATTTCAGTTATTAAAAAAGAATAAAAAGGAACATGTTCCGCAAATAAAAATAGAAAAAAGCAGAACGAGTGAAGGTTTAAAGTTTCTTTTGTATAAAGAAGATACTAAAGAACTGCCTCTGTCATTTCCACTTCAATTATCCATACTTGAAATTAAACAGCAAAATAACATTGAACTTCTGGAAGTATTAGAGGCGTTATGGTATGAAGAATTCCTGGAAGAACACAGTGAATGTTTTACACTTCCATATTTCAGATTCAAGGAATTACCGAGTGAAATTAAAAATTCGTTAGGGATTCCAGAAGAAACCAGTTTTGAATTAAGGTTATCAAATAGTGGAGCAATTGGATCTTCCAATTTTAAGTATGTTTTAGAGAAGGACCATAAGGATTGGAAAAACATCCAAAATACAGCTGGAAATATAGGTCCCTGGATAACCCTTGTTGACGGCACAATATTATTGATGGATCATGATCAATATGAATTTGAGGAATTATTAAAACAAACTCCAGATCCTAAAGATAGGGAGGCTTTATTCTCCTTTGTAGCAAAAGTTAGAAAAGAGACCAAAAAGAGAGATATATCCCTAAATAATTATTTGGAAAAGCAGGATTTCTTGTTTATTGATGAATATGAGATTGATGTTCAAAAGGACATGGAAGAGATCGTTTTAATTCCTGACTATAAATTGTCTGATTCTGAAGATGACACTTCTGTACTGAATGAAATGAGCGCTAACTCAGCAACCTATTATTCAGATAAAAAAGGAAAAAAATTCTTTGTTAATCCAGGTATTCAAAATGAAATGAACGTGATTAAGCAGATACCTCCCATTAAAGGCAGTCAAATTCCAAGATTTGTAGAAAATCCAGAATTATTTCTTCCGGAATTTGAAAACCTTAATTTATCTAATTTTAGTGAAAGAGTAAGATCGCTTGGAATCCAGGTTTATCGTGCACAGCCATTTGTTCATGCTACGGAAAAGGAAAGAGGATGGTTTGATTTAGAAGTTGGCTTTTCAGCAATAGATGAAACTGGTGAAAGCCAGCATAGCTTTGCGGGCACCGAGATTGAAGATCTTGTAAATTATGCTAAAGTAAATGGGGACGAATTTATTCCTTGGAATGGAAACTGGTTAAAGATTCCAGATGAAGCAGAACAATTTTTAAGTGCTACACACCAGTTAAAAAACGAAGTGGGAATAAACAATCCGATTGATGTTAGCAAGTTACCGTATATACTTGAAATATACGACAATATAAATCAATTAGAGTTTAACCAGCCTCTGCTTGAGGTTCAAAAAATGATAGATGATTTAGGCGTTGCAAATTCTAATACGTCTGATTTATTTACGGCAGAGCTTAAGCCTTTCCAAACAGATGGTTTTATATGGATGAAGCTTTTGCATTTCCGCAGGCTTGGGGGATTGCTTGCAGATGATATGGGTCTTGGAAAAACGATTCAGGTACTTTCTTTTCTCATTTATCTTTACGAAACTGGGCAATTATCTCCTACATTAATAGTGGCTCCAAAAACTTTAATAGATAACTGGCAAAAAGAGATGAAGAAATTCGCACCAATTCTTCTTAGTTCTGTATATGTGCATCAGGGATCGCAAAGAAATAAAAACCCAGAAATGATTCAAAGACATGGGGTTACCTTAACCACCTATCAAACACTGGTAAAGGACCAGTTGATTCTTGGACAGATTGATTGGAAAGCAATAATATGTGATGAAGCTCAGGCAATTAAAAATCCATCTACTTCTGCATCAAGGGTAACTAAAGCAATGAAATCTAGGTTTCGGCTGGCATTAACAGGTACTCCAGTTGAAAACAGCTTAAGTGACTTATGGTCCATCATGGATTTTGTTCAGCCTGGAATTCTTGGGAGCTTAAATCAATTTAAGAGTGAATTTATTAATAAGATTGACAAGGATGCAGACTCAGAAATAGAAGAGAAACTTATTTCCCGAATCGCCAAAGTATATAAGCGAAGAACAAAATCAGAAGAACTTAATGGCCAGCTGCCGCCTAAACAATCTTTTACAAAAGAAGTGGGTTTTGGCCAAGTGCAGCAAAAGCTTTACGGAGAAGTAATAGCGCTTGTCCAAAATAAAATGATGGATGGCCTTGAAGCTATACAAAAATTAAAGGCATTATCTTCGCACCCTGGTCTAATTAACAAAGAATATTTAGATTTGCCTGTTGAGCAGGTTCCAAAATTACACGAAACTTTAAACATAATAGAAATTATTAGCAAGAAAAATGAAAAGGTGTTAATTTTCACAGAATACATTAACATGCAAAATATTTTACGAAAGAAAATTCGTGAACGTTTTAATATTAATCCCAATATTATTAATGGTATGACAGATAGAAGGCAGGAAACAGTAGATATTTTTAATACGAAGGAAGGGTTTGATGTATTAATTTTATCGCCTAAAGCTGCGGGAACTGGTTTAACAATTACGTCAGCCAACCATGTTATTCACTATACTCGTTGGTGGAACCCAGCTGTAGAAAATCAGGCTACTGATAGAGCATACCGTATTGGACAAGAAAAGCCGGTTTATGTTTACTATCCAATTGTCACTGATCCGCAGGGAGCCCTTGCAAGAGGTACAGTTGAAGAAATAGTTCACAAAATTCTTAGTGATAAACAAGAATTAGCCTCTAATGTAATTACTGCTAGTAAAAAGATGAACATCGAAGAAGAGGTATTTAATTTATTTGTTAATTAAAAGTCACATTTTGTGAATAGAGAGAAAACAGCATACTTTAAATATAGAGAGCAACCAATTAATCAGTTTGCTCTCTATTAGATTTTTTACGTACTATTATTGGTATGGTATTTTTCCTTCAATTCTGTTCTTTAACTCCCGCACCCTCAATTTTCTCCACAAACATCAAGAATACATTCCGCTTTTCCTCAAGCTTCTTTAATTGCAGCTTAAGCTCGTTGTATTTTTCTTCGAATGGTTCCTGGTAGGTGGATTTGATGTTTCGGATCATTTCTTCGTTGATGGTGGATTGCAGGACTTGTTTGGTGATTCCGTATTTATAGGAATAGAGCTGAAGTTCTGTCTTTACTTTCTCGTACTCTTCATCAATCTCTCTTTTCTGAGTCTCCATCTCTTCTTTCCATTCAAGCAGAGCATCTTTCACATAGGGCTCCATTGTAATGCCTCCTTCGTGCCTTCCTTTTTCAGCATTTCTTTTTATGTACTCTATAACATATTTATAATGAGACATGGGGTTTGTGGGGGTGAATCGAGGAGATGACCATTTTTTTCCTTAGAAAAGGGAAAGAGGGGTTTCCGTAGAATACATACTGGGTTAGGAATCTTTTATGCAATGGGAGGCCTTCGTTATGAAAAACCAAGCAAAGGAAATGTATGACTATCATGCCTGGGCAAACGCAAAGATCTTTGAACGGCTAAAAGAACTTCCAGAGGATTTAACAAAAAAGAAATGAAGCCAAGCATTTTTCCATCTCTTCAAATGGTAATGGTCCATATTTATCTCACGGATTCTCTTTGGCTGGAGATGATGAAAGGCAGAGATATGAAGGAAGTATGGGGTGCTAATGACCAGGTGAGAGTGCAGGCAGAGGCCTGTACACTGGAGGAAATGGAAACGATGTACAACGAGCTTAGCGAGAAATACAAAGCCTTTATCCAGCAAAACGACATGGAAAAAGTCTTCACAGTTGATAACCCATATGCTGGTCTGCTCGACACCACGCCCACCGAAACGATTTTCCATATCTCCACTCACGGCAACTATCACCGCGGGAATGTAGCTGCCATGCTGCGGCAGGAGGGGCATCCGTCTGTCATGCAGGATTACGGATTATACTTATATGTGAACAGAAACGGGTTTAAGAGTCCAGTTTAATCAAATCGTGTATTTGCGAGATGGCATAAAGCATTAAAAGAGGTATATGGGGGGCTCGTTGGTCTCCATTTTTCCATATGGTTAAATTATGAATTTTTTCTTTGAGTTCTTGAGCGTTCATGTTTTATCCCCCTTAATCGTTATAATTGAATGTTACCATATCCTAAATGTGCTCTGTAATAAGCAATTTCCCACCGTTTTTTATGTATACATCTTTTTCCCTTTAATTGTAAAATGGAGATAGAGAGAATGAAAATGGGACCAACATAAACGATACATTGCCTAAAGTTAGATTAAAAGAATTGACACTGGATGATGCGGAAGACCGGTATCAGTGGTGTTTAGATCGGGAAGTTATTCCTAATGAGCATACTTATGGAAGAGTTTATAAGCAATGAGAATTCATAATAGGAAAAGGATAAGCATGAAGAAATAGGATACATTTTGGTACATTTGTGATCATTAAAAAGGATGTGGATACCGATCTTTCGTTTGCCTTTATTGTTGGCTATGTCATTTTAATCCTTCTTGCAGGTCTTTATTTCATCGGTAAGGCTATATTGAATGTAGTGAGGATGAAGCCCTCCAACTTAAGGAGAGGGCTATTCCGCTTGCTCTTTCATTAAGTGCATTGAATGTGATGGTCAACTGGTACCTCCAGTCACAAAATTCTAAACAAAGATCTTAATGAACGGAGAAGAGAGATGGAACCACCTAAGCACATTGTTTCAGCAGCTGCCATTGTATTGAATGAAAAAAATGAACTTCTCTTAATAAAAGGTCCGAGACGCGGATGGGAGATGCCCGGCGGACAGGTGGAAGAAGGAGAATCCTTGACGGACGCCGCGATCCGGGAAACCAAGGAAGAATGCGGCCTGGATATTCAGATTACAAAGTTCTGCGGCATCTTTCAAAATGTGAACGGAGGTATCTGCAATACTCTGTTCCTGGGAAAGCGGGTGGGAGGACAACTGACCACAACGGACGAGGCGTTAGAGGTTGGTTTCTTTCCGATTGAAGAAGCGCTGGAAATGGTCACATGGAAGAACTTCAGGCAACGGTTCGAGCTTTGTTTAACCGAGGACGAGCATCCGTTTTATATTGCATTTTAGAATGAAAAGAAGGAGAAAGCATGGGGCTAACATAGTAAAAGTCATTCTAGACGCTTTGGTGTTTACTGGTGCCATAATGGGGAGCAGTTACTTTTTTGATAGGGTTGAAGGAAAAAACACAACTATACTGGTAACTCTGATTACGATAGCAAAGATACTAAGGAGAATAAACACCCATAATATTGGAGGTGCAAGATGGCAGAACAAACAACTTCACTTCAAATCCGGCCATGGGCAGATGGAGACCTCAACTTGCTGTATAAGTTGAATACGCCAGAGATGACGAAGCATCTTGGCGGACCGGAAAGTGAGGAGTTGATCCTTGGCCGCCATAAACGTTATCTCGATCTAGGTGACAGGGGCTGTATGTACACGGTCATCCTGGATAATGGTGAAGCAGCTGGCTCGGTCGGTTATTGGGAAAGTGTCTGGGAGGATGAAACCGTCTATGAAATCGGCTGGAGTGTAGTACTGTCTCATCAGGGGAAGGGGATAGCGAGCAAAGCGGTTGCAGCGGCGATTATACAAGCGAAAGCTGAGAAAAAGCACAAGTTCCTTCACGCCTTTCCTTCGATCGGCAATGGGGCTTCCAATGCCATCTGCCGCAAGCTCGGTTTTACCTTTCTCAATGAGTGTCAGTTTGAATACCCTCCAGGCAGCATGATGCAGTGCAACAACTGGCGTCTTAATCTTGAATAGACTGTATAAAAGAGCATAATCAACGATGCTCTTTTTGTTGTTCTATTAATCATAAGCATAGACCTTTGAATTCCCTCCAGTCCATTTCTTGATATACAACTCCGCTTGTCCATCCGTTCCGTCTACATATTTACTAATATTGTGGTACACGACACAGCCTTTGCTATCAAATCCGATATTAGGGAAGCTAGGCTCATAGCCAGTCGGGTCTTTTTCTTCATAAGAGACCCAGTCATCCGGATTAAGAGGATCTTCCTCCATCAGCCGGTAGTTTCCTTCTTTACTGTTTTTGCTCAAACAGAATTTAAAGCTTCCTCCGCCGGACTTGAAATTCTTGCTTTGCTTCGTAAAGACATCACTGCCCTGGTAATCCCAGCCTGCATGCGCGGTTGTCGGAATAAGCATGGAAAGTACAAAAAACACCAGAATGAAGCCTGATTTTTTCATCACTTTTCACCTCCTCCTATTGAAACATAGGGGTATGAGGTTACGATGATTATTGGTTCCGCTTTTTGTGGTGTTTTATTGGACGAGATAGTTTGGATACGTTCATTGTATAAAAGAGGAAGAAATAAGAAAAGCAACTTAGTGATCAAAAAGAGGATTTGGTAAAAGAATGTCAAAGTTTTGAATAACGAATAGATGGTGGAGGAAGAGTTATGAACAAGCAGATTATTGAATACATACAATCGTTGGCCGCTGAAATTCATTTTTCAGGCTCGGTATTCGTAAAGCAGGGGGACCAAATCCTGGCAGATTGTAGTTTTGGACTGGCGAACCGTTCGGAGATGATGAACAATGTAAGTGATACAAAGTTTGGAATTGCGTCGGGCAGTAAGCTGTTTACGGCTATTGCGATTTGTCAGCTGGCTGAAGAGGGGCGACTGTCCTATCATTCTTTATTGGGAGATTGTTTAAACCAGTCTTTCCCTCACTTTTCTCAGGAAATCACCATCCATCAATTGCTGACTCATACTTCAGGTATTCCTGACTACTTTGATGAAGAAGTTATGGAAGATTACGAGGAACTATGGATCAACAAGCCGATGTATCACGTTCGTGGTCCGAAAGACTTTTTACCGTTGTTTCAAAATGAAAAAATGAAGTAACAAAGGCTGTTTTCGTATAGATTGATGCTTTTTTTTAAGTGTACAAAAAAGTGAATTCATTGATTAAGAGAGGGATAACTTTGACTACTGGTTTTCGGGTGGACTCTATGGTCTGGTCCGAATTTGTTTCTATGGTAAAAGAACGGGAGAAGATGGAATGAAAGCAAAAAAGTTTTGTATTATTTTAGGAATACTACTCCTGACGGGGTGTTCTTTATTTGCGACCGGGAAAGAGAATCTAACTTGGTATGATACTTCCTATGGTGCAATCCATAAAGGAGCGAAAGAAGAAGGAATTACGGAAGAAGATATAATGGGAAGAACCGAAATAGCGGGAGATGTTTTTATCTTCTACGAGAAGAAGGTTAGCGAGGGAGATGCTATAGGTGTCGTCAACATTGGTAAAAAGAATGGAAAATATACTTGGTATCGGTCTTCTCCTGAGATCCAAATAAAGAACCAGAAAAATAATTCCTCACCCTCTGTTCATTTCAAGGTAGATTCCCTGTCCAAACACAAGTATACGGTTTATCTAGGAAGAGCAAAATCAAACCTTCATGGGATTGATACGGTCAATGGAAATCGAGTTGCGCCTGCCATTGATAAAAAGCGTCAGATCTATTACTTCATGGAGCCCATTCGATAGCGAGAACGCAATAAAAAAGAGAAGGTAGAATCCTTGGCAACCATTCCGAAAAGAGCCTAAACAAAAGAGCAGTGCTGTTCCTTGGGACGGCACTGCTCTTTAATCTAGAGTTTTTCTTTAGCCTTAATAATCTTTAGTAGAATGGTATTATTTGGGTTTTGGAGTTAGAAGGAAGGGGAATTAGAAAGTGGGAGTTTTTAGTAATATAGTCCAATACATACAGCCCTATTTCTTTTTTACAATAAAAAGAGAGAAGAAAGGCAGGAGAAGAAAGTAATGAGTCGTGTAAATGTGAAACCGGATGAACTTAAGGCTCTCGCTTCCGATGTGGGCAAATTGGCAGCACAGAGCAAAGAAATCAAAGCGAACTTACAATTAAATTATTATTCCATGCAAAGTAATGGCCAAGGGATAAATCTTTCAGCCATCAGTCCGCTTTATAACAGCCTCATTCAACAGATGGAGCATTATGGTACACTTTTACATAGTGCCCAAGATGTCGTAAAGAAAACGGAAACTAAATTTCGCGAGGCGGATCAGCAGTTGTTTAGTGCCGACGGCTTTACTAGTTTTTTAAGCGGTACTTTATTTGCGACAGTAAGGCAAGGGGTTTCTAATGTAAGTAAAAGTATTAAATATGGAAGGGTTTCTACTGCATTAACGATTAGCCAGTATCTTAAGTGGAAATATGATTTCAAAACTCTTTTTGACCCAGCCGGCCGAAAGGGAAGAGGAGCGTATACCTTATCCGCACGAAATAATAAAGATTTAGTAACAATAGCCAAGATGCTAAAGCTAAATAAAGACGATGATGCTTTCATGAAATATATTCGGAATGGTTTTAAGTTTGATGATTTAAAAACGACTAAATCACAAATTAAAAAAGCAAAGGCAACGATCTATAAATTACCGGATTTTGTAGCACATCAAGAGTTTAAAAAAGATCTTGGAAAAATTGGATTTACTAAAGCTTTCGGGAAACAAGCATTGAAAGGCTTTAAATCATCGTATGCCGACAGTTTGAAAAATCTCAATCCAGCGAAATGGAAATCAACCTTTAAAGAGGTTGGAAAAGTTGGAAAAGCAGTAAAAGGATTAGCTGTGGTAGGATCTGCATTATCCGTTGCCGGTAATGTCATAGAATCACAAAAAGACGGCTGGCAAGGTATGGATGCGGCTGATATCGTTACAGATTCAGCAGTAGATATTGGTTCAATTGCTGCTTCAGCCGGTGCCGGAGCGGCTGTAGGCTCGTTAATTGTACCACCTGTCGGAACGGTGGTTGGGGCTGGTGTGGGTATCGCTGCCTCGTTTGCAATGAATTATAAATCGGACTTCCTTGGAGGAGAGAGCATTGTTAGCGGCACGAAAAAAGCGATAAAGGGAGTAACACATAAGATTGCTTCTGTTTTCTGGTAGAATTACTCGTTAATTATTAAGGTGGAGAAATATATGTGGAACATTAAAGAAGAAGACTTATCTGAATTTAAAGTTACATCCAAAAATCGGCTTAATCCTGTTAATAATGTTTCATTTATGTATGGAACGATCATTTGGAGTTCCATGGTTATGTTTTTTATTATTCTTGGGTTAGTTAGATTTGGCTGGGCTGCTTTTCCAACTGCTTTTGAAAAGATAGTAGTTATTGTTGAGCTTTTGTTTTACAGCTTGCAGATCGTCTTATTATTCTTCTATTCAAAACCAAAGAGGTTTATTAAGTTTCAAAAGTCGCTTTCAAAAGTGACCTTGTTTTATTCTTTTCAACTCGCAACTATTGGATTTGTTACTGTAGTCATTCGGGGGGTTTTTAACTTTCCAAATGATACTCTTACGCTAATATATGTAGGATTATTGATAGCGGGCGGTATAATTACTCACTTCTTATGCACGCTAAATACTTTTAAACAAGCTGAAAATGGAGCTTTTAATGAGGGAGAAAACTCTACTGGATTTTTCAATAAAACTTTTATTTATACGGTTATTGCAGCCTTAGTTTATACCTTCGTTTTATTGATATTAATTTATGTACATAACTTTGGTGAAACTTCATTGGGGGATATGATCTTTTACTTTGTTCTATCAGTCATACTTTATGGTGTTGCTGTAGGTACAGCAGAATTTCATTTGTTAGCCTACTGCAAACGTAAATTCCCTTCTTTCAACATAACTTGGCAAGAATATCAGCGTGAGAATAAAGCGATGATAAAAAAACAAAGTCGTAAAGCAAAATAAAAGAAGAAACTGAGCTAGTGAAAGCAGGAGAGGAGTGGTCTTATTGAAAGTTCAATATAAATCTTTATCGCTATTAAACTTAATCAGTATTACTCAAGTGGTGGAAAAAGAGGAGTGGCTGTTGCCGGCTATCGCTTTAAGGAGCCAGGTCGTAAACAATGGAATCTATCCGGTAGGTCCGGTGCTTTTCAAATTCCAGCCCTTAGAGAATGATCCTGCTTCCGGGGAGTTTACATACTGTGTACCTGTGAATGACCGAGTAGAACTAGAAAAAGGTTCTGCTTATGAATATATTGACGCCTTAGTCATTGAGGAAGCTCTATGCGTTCGTTTTACAGATGAAGACGGCAGCATAGAAGAAGTGTATCAATTGATTCAAGAGACTGCGGAAAAGAATCATATTACACTCGATCCAAGCTTTTATCATGTTTGTTTGGATGTATTTGGAGAAACGTGGTTGGATGTTTACGCTCCTATTGTTGAAGTAGGTGAGCCCGCCCTATGATAGGTGAAGATCAAAGCATCGCATACTCCAATGTGGTCTCAAAGGAATATTACTTCCATTACAGTGAGATGGAGAGAGTGATCGAGGATCTATTATCAGAGATTGCAGAAGTCAATTTAACCATTAAAGGTCCCCTGTTTTATGCATTAAAAAACATACCGAAAGATGAAAACATGTATATTGAATTATTCATGCCCGTTCAGGAAGATAAAATCCCCTCCTCTAAGTCTCTCAGGTTTAGAAGCTATTATTATGTGGATGAAATGCTTATGAAGCGTTTTACAGGGAATTACGAAACCTTAACGGAATTTGTCTATGCTGAGTTGTTTCAATATATGGTAGATAACAATTTGAACTTAGCATCACCTATCTATCATATCTTTGGCGGTGATGAATCCATTCAGTATGTGGACGTAAAGATTTCGGTGTTTAGTGAGGAATAAATAAAAAAATTCTTATTGAAGTATAAATTCACCCTGATTTTTCCCACCAAGAGATATCAGGGTTTTTTATGTACTCTAACCTAAAGGAGGTTTTTTAGATGAAACCACGAATTACGGTTATTACGTTAGGTGTCAATGATTTGGAACGGTCGGTAAAATTCTATCGGGACGGGTTGGGATTTCAGACAGAAGGAATTATCGGAACAGAGTTTGAGCATGGTGCGGTGGCTTTCTTTGACTTGGAATCAGGGGTAAAGCTCGCCATATGGAATCGTAAAGATCTTGCCCATGAGGCTAAGGTGGCACAAGGCACACCAAACCCTGCTGAGTTTACGCTTGAACACAATGTTGGAAGCAAGGCAGAAGTGGACCAAGTGATGAAAGAGGCAAAAAGAGCAGGTGCTGTGATCACCGACCCGGCACATGACGCGTTCTGGGGCGGATATTCCGGGCATTTCCAAGACCCTGATGGCCATTTGTGGGAAGTCGTCTGGAATCCGGAGTGGGAGATTGTCATTAGAAAGGAGGTCTACCATGTTAAGGGACACGGTACTGAATGATCTTATAACTCAAAAAGGGAAGGATGCTGCTCCATTAGTGGTCATGATGTGTGGGGTAGCTGGTTCTGGCAAGACCACATTTGCTCAAGAGTTGGAGAGAGAGGGCTTTGTCCGTCTTTCCATTGATGAAGAGATTTGGACCACCCATGGCCGATATGGAATTGATTTTCCTGCTGAAGTCTACGAGAAATATAAGGAACAAGCGGATATGAAGCTTCGAAAATATATGGTGGTATTGATTCAAGAGAAAAAGCAAGTAGTTGTTGATTTTAGCTTTTGGCAGCGTTCGAGAAGAGAACGATACAAGCAGCTTATTGAAGATGCAGGAGGGGTGTGGAAAGTCATTTATTTGAAAGTTTCTCCTGATGAATTACGCAGGCGCTTGAATATAAGAAGCCAGCGTTTTGATGCCAATGCTGCTTTTCCTATTACAGAAGAAATATTAACTTCTTATCTGAATGGTTTTGAAGAACCGTATGGTGAAGGAGAAATCGTTATTGAAACCATGGGAAAGCAGGGGAATTAATTGTTACCTTACATAACGAGGCTTGAAGAAACGGATTTGACTTTTGCCGAGCAAGCGGGTTGCTTCTGGAATAAGAAATAATTATAAATCTTTTCACAATATTTATGGTATTCTAAAAGTCGAGATTTAATTTACATAAAAGGGAGGATTATCATGAAAAAACTAAGTATCTTCGGTCTGGTAATGATTCTATCATTGTTATTGGCTGCATGTGGCGGAGACAAAGAAGACGCCAAAAACAAAGTGTATAAAGTCGGGGTTGATACAACCTACCCTCCGTTTGAGTATGAAGAAAACGGAAAACAAAAAGGGATCGATATTGATTTGATCACAGAGATTGCTAAGAAAGAAGGCTTTAAAATCAAACTGGAGCCGATGAATTTCAAAGGGATCATTCCTGCCCTGCAAGCGGATGAGCTTGACATTGCCATTGCGGGCATGAGTATTACGGACGAAAGAAAGAAAGTAGTAGATTTCTCTGATCCATACTTCAAGGCAGGACTTACTCTGGTCGTGGCCAAGAACAACAATAACATCACATCCCAAGATGATGTGAAAGGAAAAACGATTGCGGTTAAAAAAGGGACAACCGGTGCCCAGTTTGCTGAAGAATTGGCTAAAAAGAAAAATGCGAAAGTGGTTCAATTCAATGATAGCCCTTCTATGTTCCAGGAAGTTTCCAATGGCAATGCCGACGTATTGATTGAAGATTATCCTGTCGTTGCCTACGCGATTGCACAGAAGGATCTTGGTCTTAAGATTGTAGGAGACCGCCTCAATGGTGACAACTATGGTATTGCCGTATTAAAAGGCGAGAATGAGGATGTATTGAAGAAAATCAACAAAGGCCTTGCGGATTTAAAGAAAAGCGGGAAATACGACGAGATCGTCAAAAAATACTTAAAAGAATAATAGGTTAGTTAAAATACGACGCGCTCACAGCGCGCCGTATTTTTGAAAGGAGAGTTTGTTATGGATGCAATTACAAAAGCGATGCCCTATTTGATAGAAGGGCTTCAAGTTACCGTCTATATTTTTATCGCAGCACTCATTTTAGGATTAATCATTGGGTTAGTCATGGCGCTGCTTCGTCTTTCGCCGCTAAAAGCATTGAATTTGATTGCTAAAATTTACATTGATGCCATCCGTGGTACTCCCATTCTGGTGCAATTGTTCTTTATCTATTTTGGGCTTAACTCTTTAGAATGGATTTCCATGGACAAAACAACCGCTGGAATTGTGACTGTCGGTCTTAATGCCGGCGCGTACTTTGCTGAAATTATCCGGGCCGGTATTCAATCCATCGATAAAGGACAAACCGAAGCTGCGCGATCTCTGGGGTTAACAGGGTTACAGAATATGCGGTTTATCGTATTGCCTCAGGCGGTCAGAAGAATGCTGCCGACGTTTACAAACCAAGCCATCATAAGCTTAAAGGATACCTCTCTATTATCGATTATTGGAATTGCGGATCTGACGCAGCAAGGTGAGGTTGCCACCTCAGCCACCTTTGAGGCTTTTAAGATTTGGTTTGTTGTCGGAATCATTTACTTTATATTAATCTATCTTCTTTCCCTGCTGGCAAACTTCCTCGAGAGGAGATTTGAATTAAGATGAGTATCATTCAAGTGAGCAATTTAAAGAAGTCATTTGGAACGTTAGAGGTTTTAAAAAATATCAATGCAGAAATTCAAGAAAAAGAAGTGGTATGTGTGATTGGTCCTTCAGGGTCAGGGAAAAGTACGTTTCTGCGCTGCCTTAATAAATTGGAGGACATTACAGACGGACAAGTAATCATCAGAGGCCAAGATATTACGGATTCAAAAATTGATATTAATAAAGTCAGACAAGACATCGGAATGGTGTTTCAAAGCTTTAATCTTTTCCCGCACATGACGGTCCTGGAAAATGTAACACTTGCACCTATTAAAGTGCGTTCCGTTTCTAAGGCTGTTTCAACAGAGAAGGGCCTGGAGCTATTGGCTAAGGTTGGATTGAAAGAAAAAGCAAACAGCTATCCAGGCCAATTATCAGGAGGCCAGAAAAAGCGTGTGGCCATTGCGAGGGCGCTTGCCATGAACCCGAAAATCATGCTGTTTGATGAGCCAACGTCAGCTCTTGATCCAGAAATGGTAGGAGAAGTATTAGAAGTTATGAAACAATTAGCTCAAGAAGGGATGACCATGGTCGTCGTGACACACGAAATGGGCTTTGCCCGCGAGGTGGGTGACCGGGTGTTATTTATGGATGGCGGCTATATTGTTGAAGAGAATGTTCCAAGTGAATTATTTGGAAACCCTCAGCACGACAGAACCAAATCCTTTTTAAGCAAAGTATTATAACGATAAGCAATCAGAAGACCACCCCAAGTCAGACTCTTGGGATGGTCTTTTTTTATATAATTAAGAGGGGTAGGCCTGTCCAAACCATTGCTAGATTTTTTACATAGAATAATAGAGAGAAAGAGATTGTTCTTTCTCAAGTTTTTAACAAAAGGGAGTGTTTAGTAGATGGTTAAAATCTTTATTGACCCTGGGCATGGTGGCAGTGATACAGGAGCCATCGGCAATGGCCTTCAGGAGAAGAATCTCACCCTGCAGATTGCTACACGGATCAAAAATATTCTGTTGGTTGAATATAATAATGTGGAAGTGAAGATGAGCCGAACGAGTGATGAATTCGTCTCGTTAGATGAAAGAACCGATGCAGCCAACAACTGGGCTGCCGATTTTTTTCTAGCCATTCATATCAATGCAGACGGCGGGACAGGCTTTGAAAGTTATATTTATCCCGGCACAAGTGCACCAACCACAACTTACCGCACTAACATTCACGATGCCGTCATCGACTTAGTAGATTTCAGGGACCGCGGTAAGAAAACGGCAGATTTTCATGTGCTCCGGGAATCGAACATGCCGGCGGTGCTGACAGAAAATGGCTTTATCGATACGCCAGCAGATGCCACAAAATTAAAATCCAGTTCTTTTATTAGCAGCATTGCACGTGCTCATGTGAATGGGATCGTGAAAAGCTTCAGACTTACCAAAAAGCCAACAGCGGTATATCATACCGTCATCAAAGGGGATACTGTTTATTCCTTGAGCAAGACCTATAGCACCTCAGTAACCAAAATCAAGCAATGGAACAACCTGGACAGTGACTACACGATCTATGTAGGACAAAGCCTGCGGGTGAAATAACACAAAAGGAACCTGGTATAGACACCGGGTTCCTTTTCATCTTATGAATAAACAACATCCTTCTCCAGCGATTCTTTAAACAGGCCAGTCATTACTGAGATTCCGCTCTCGATCTGTTCAATCGTCGGATGGCTAAAGTTTAGTCGCAATGTATTCGCTTTTGGCAAGGTGGCGAAGAACGGTTCGCCAGGTACATACGCAACACCTCGGGAGACTGCTTCCGGCAGAAGAAGCGTCGTATTTACATGTTCGTCGAGCTCAACCCAGAAGAACATGCCGCCCTTTGGTTTCGTAAATTTCAATCCTGGAAGGTTGGCTTCTTCCAAACAGCGGTACATGACGTTCATCCGTGTCTCATATTCGGCGATCAGGCGGTTGATATGGCCATCCATATCAAATCCTGTACAGAAATGATAGAGGGCCTGCTGTGACAGGGAGTTGGAATGAAGATCATTTGCCTGTTTTGCCTGTGACATCATGCGGACAATTTGAAATGGCCCGGCGACCCAGCCTGTACGAAGTGCCGGTACTGCTGTTTTTGAAAAGGTGCTCGTGTACAGGACACAGGTTCCATCGTCCAGTGCTGCAAGCGGAGTGTAGGTTTCCTCGCGGTTGAACTGAAGATCACCGTACGGATCGTCTTCAAGGACCACAATGTTATGCTTATGGGCTGCTTGAAGCAGTTGTTTCCTGCGCTCAAGTGACCATACCTTTCCGGCAGGATTGGAGAAGGTAGGAACGACATAGATGCATTTCGGCTTGTATTCTTTGATTTTGTGCGCCAAGTCCTCAGGAATCATTCCATCTTCATCAGATGCGACACCAATCACACGTGCTTCATAGGATTTAAATACCTGTAACGCTGCGAGATACGTAGGGTCTTCGGTCAGGATGACGTCTCCAGGGTTCAGCATGACACGGGAAAACAAGTCGATGACCTGCTGGGACCCGGTTGTCAGCATCACATCTTTTGTAGTGTAGTTTGTAATGCCTTTGCGTGACATCCGTTCAAGGATGACTTCACGAAGCGGCAAATATCCTTCTGTCTCCATGTATTGGAGAGCATGCTTTCCGGATGCAAACACTTTAGCAAATGCTTCTTCAATTCCTTCCAAAGGAAAAAGCTGATCATCTGGCAGGCCTCCGGCAAAAGAAATGACGCCTTCCTGGTTCACGACTTTTAAAATATCTCTCACGGCAGATGATTGTAATGAATAAATGCGATTGGCAAATGAGTACTTCAACACGGACACCTCTGTTTAAAGTTTTAAAGAACATTTTACTCTTTCTGAATTGAATGTCAATGACCTTTCTCGAATTAATTCAAAATTATGTGTGAATTTTCAAATAATTACTGATTAAGCGATCTTTTTTATTCTACCGATTTTAATGTGATAGAGTAAAAACAGGATAGAGAAATCGGAGGATACTGTCATGAAATTAGTTTCAGCAAAGACTTTTACCTTTGAAGGCGGCAAGCGGGCCGTCCTGCTTCTGCACGGTTTTACAGGAAACACGGTTGATGTTCGGGAGCTCGGCCGATTTTTAAACGAGAAAGGCTATACGTGCCATGGCCCATTGTATGAAGGGCATGGAGATACGCCTGAAATGCTTGTCACCACACGGGCGAAACAGTGGTGGAAAAACGTTGAAGAAGGATACTGTTTATTAAAGCAACAGGGTCATGATGAGATTGCCGTTGTCGGCCTCTCTCTTGGTGGCGTGTTTGCCTTGAAAACGGCATACACTTTTCCGGTAAAAGGGCTCGTCTCCATGTGTGCGCCAGTTAAGCCGAAAAGCGCAGAAGACTTGGGCCGGCACGTCAGTCTTTTTACTCAAAGATATAAAAAGATCTTGGGAATTTCTGCAGAACAGATTGAGGAAGAGTGGACGAGCCTGAGAGGACAATCAATACAGATGGTTGAATCCGTACAGGCAGTGATTGAAGAAGTCGGGGACCACATCCAGGAGATTACGTGTCCTGCTCTCGTTGTACAATCGGGTAAGGATCATCCCGTCAATCTGGAAAGTGCGGACCTTCTTTATGAGCGGATTTCATCTGACCAAAAGTCGCTGATCTGGTATGAAAACTCTCCACACCTTGTGACGAGGGGACCTGAGAAAGAAAAGCTGCACGAAGACATTTATCAATTTTTAAAAGAGCTGGATTGGGGAAGAATTTGAGGGAAAATGACAAGAATTTGTCTACTTCCTTTTTTGTAAATATTTTTAAATATTTGTAGAAAATTATCAGAAAATAGTAAATAAAAACAATAATTCGAACGAATCCCTTTTATGTTCAATATTTCTATGAATCGAGGGGGGAAGTTTAGGGTATTGTTTTTTTTGCAACTAAAAGTCAAAAAAAAGAGGGGTAAGAGATGAACAAGCAAGTGGGGTTACTTGGTAAGTACATTGGTAGAGTATTCGTTTCATTAGCAATGGTTGTGATGTTTGGTTTTGGATATATGCTTCCGGTTAAAAATGTAAGTGCTGCCACACCGCCGACATCCGCACAAAGCTATTACATGGACACTGTTGATACAGTGATATTATATGATATGGGATACCAAAAAGGCCTAGCAGATTACAAGAAAGCGGGAATTCAGAACAGTATGGTTATTCTTGATTTCGGTGGACAGTCTTCGCCAACGAGTTTGTCTCTTTTCGGGATGCCGGATGCCACGCTGACTCAAGTTGGGGCAGCGGTCGAAGCTTACTCCCGGGGATATTGGAAAGGCACAGCAAGTGATTCACTATCCACGGTTCATATCATAGTCGGAACGAATAACTCCTATACCGTTACGTATGAAGGCGGCCAGAACTTTGCTAATATGATAGATGATATTAACAGTCATAATAACACAAATTCTTATTCTGATCAGGTTGAAGTAGATGGCGGTAACGATATGGAACCGGGATATGATCCTGTATCGACTACCACAGAGTGGGTGAAAGGCTATGATTCTGTTAACAGCTATTCGCTCTATAATTATGGTTCTGCGGACGGATGCTACCACACCAACCTTAACTCGGGCACCATCAATTATTCGTGTAATAACGGCTGGACCTATAAAGATATTCAATATATTTCCTGGGGAGCATCGCCTGCATGGCCGCTTCCGGAAATTTATGATAACAGCGGCGATATGGCCGAACAGTGGCAAAATATTGCGAAGTACTCATCCGTCACTGCTGCTAAACCGATGCAATTCAGCGCTTCTTTAACCCAATATGCTGCTTGTACGAATACAGGATGCCATACGGAGCTCGATAACACGCCAAGCCAGGGCTGGACCCAGCTGTACAACGAACTATACAGTGATTCAAAAACCAAAGCTGCTACAAATTATCCAATGCTCTCAACGGATATCCGTTGGCATTAATTCCATTTGAGGGGTGAAAGACATGAAAAAAATAGCAATTTCACTTATAACAATGGCTGTATTGTTTGGAGCAGGAGTTACTTATTACCATGTATCTGCTTCTGGCACTTATGATAATCTTCCAAAAGAAAAAAGAGAGATTATGGAGCGAAAAGCACAGAACAAACTTAAAGCGAGAAATGATAACATCTCCAAGAAAGATGGAGTGGACGGTCCGCTTGTTGTTCAGCATGACCGCGCGGTGACGGCTCAAATTTTGACGCATGTGGAAGACCCGGTAAACGACCAAAAAGCTAAATTCACAAATGGCTGGGTCAGCCCGATCAAAAACGGTGAGATGAGCGGCAAGAATGTAACCGTCGAAGCCGGAGCATTGATCAATGATACCGCGCAAGGCTATGTCTTTGTGAGGTCGGAAGGAGTCAAACGCAAGTATATGGGGGAAAAAGAATACAAGACCCCAAGCAAACATGGTGCTGTTAAAATAATTGCTGCAAAAGGGTTTACCTTAACGTTGCAAGCAAAAGACGGAAAAAAATGGTCATTTAACATCCCCACTGGAACATTTAAAGATATAAACTAGAATCATATTTGGGCTCTGGATGACAATCTGGAGCTCTTTTTCTTAAGTTTTTAGGAGGGGAAAGAATGAATATTGCATTAAAAGAACATATTTATAACCTGGAAACCAGATTACTGCAATCTGAAGTGCGCCAATCCAAAAAAGAACTGGATGTTCTGCTGGCAGATGATTTTCTGGAGTTCACGAGCTCAGGACGAAGGATCAACAAGCAAGACTGTTTTGATGGCTTGGGCGTGCCGGTTATGACGGTATCTCACTTTGAAATTCAGTTGCTTTCGGATAAAGTGGTTCAGGCGATCTACGAATTGAATGATGAAACCAATAACCTAAAAAGCCTGAGAAGTTCCTTATGGAGAGAAAACAACGGGGTTTGGCAGATGTTTTTCCACCAGGGAACGTTGAAGTAGGGATAGTTTCTGACGTGTGGAGTTGTCTGATTTTTCAGTAAGGATCAAATATCTGGAGTTTCGCTCAATTAATTAGAGTTAGGCTCAATTATCGAAAGTTGAGCACAATTAATCTCCCTTTACGCTCAATTCCATCTGCCCAGGCAGGAATCCTTACTCTGAGAAGGGAATTCAATGGTAGACAGCACGGGATTGGAGGGGAAGAAACTTTGATCTGGTTTTTTCGGGTAGTCGTCTGGCTGATTTTTATCGGAATTGGAGCTTATCTTATTTTTTATTGGAGAGATGAAGATAAAGCTGAAAAGAAATTGGATGCGATCCGCAAATTGTGGTACGTCATTTACATATTCGGTGCCTTGATCTATTGGACAGGAAAGCCGCACAGCATCTTTGCAAATTGGACCAACTATCTGGTCGTTCTCGTGGTGTTTATCCTCATTGATGCCTTTATCTTCCTGAGTTTGTACTTGAAAAAAATCGGGAATAATGAACTAGCAAGAATCACACGATCTGTAGAGAACAATCAGATGCTTTTGGATGATCTGCGGGCGAAAGTAAATAATGCACTATATATCTTGAAAACAGAAGGGATCACGGCGTATTATGGAAGTAAGGAAAACTATCTATATGGACTGAAGCTCGTTCTTCAGGCTTATGTAGAGAAGGAAGGCCATAGCTTTACGATCCTGCCTTTCGATACACCGCAAGAGAAGAACGAAGCACTGGCTGCGTATACGAATGCAAGCCTTATTCAATCTACGCTATCAAGAGCTGAAGCTTACTATAACCAGGAAGACAACTTTGCGTTTTATCCTTTTAATATTGAAGATGAAATTTATGTAATCAAGATTTCATCCTCTGCAAAAGTAAGTGATGTCGATGGTTCTTTGATCGGAATCTTATTGGCCACTTACGATATCCTTGTACAAGCTTTAGAAAGGAGTGATGATGCATGACGAGTGGACTCGATCTTATGGGGAGCCAGCCGGTATCCATGAAGAACAGTGAACGAAAAGGAATCACGTTCAAGCCGAGAATTCAGTTTCCAAAAGTCGGCATCAGCCATCACACCATGCAGGTCATGGAAGAGAATGAGCGGATCATTCAAAAAGGAAACAGACGGGGAACATTCAAACGAAAATAAGACTTAAAGGCAGTGGATTATTCCGCTGCCTTTTTTTGTATGATTGACACCTTGCTGCATATACTAAAGCAAACATTTCCGTGAAGCTGGAGGGAAGTTTGTGAAAAGTAAGCGGTTTGTCTCCCGGATCCAAGGCCCGAAGCCGACCTTGTCCCATTTTGAAAAAGCGCTGAAGGAAGAAAATCATTATATCCTGACTTTATTAAACAGTTTGAAGAAAAAACGCTGGACGTTCTTTGCCGGCAAATAATACATTAAATGGAGAGGGAGCAGAACCCTTTCTATTTTTATGGACAATTGTTTCCGGGAGGTCTTAAATGTTCAAAGTACATCTTTATTCGGATACCCTTATCATTGTCGTTCACGAAATTTATGGATTGAATCAGCACATGAAGAAGGTTTGTAAGTTCTTATCTCAGCAGGGATTTGATGTCATTTGCCCGAATGTATTGGGACGGGAAACGCCTTTTGATTATTATGAGGAAAGTCTTGCTTATGAGCATTTCATGAAGAAAGTAGGATTTGAAAAAGCCTCCCGAGAGGTAAAAAAATTAGTAAAGGAAAATAAACCGAACTATAAAAAAATCTTTATCACAGGATTTAGTGTGGGGGCTACTGTTGCCTGGCTATGCAGTAAGGAAGCAGGAGTGGACGGTATTATTGGGTACTACGGTTCGCGCATTCGAAACTATACAGAGGTCTCCCCTCAGTGCCCTGTCCTGCTGTTTTTTCCGGAAGAGGAGAAATCCTTTGCTGTGGACGAGCTGATCACGGTGCTTCAGAAAAAGGATGTTGAAGTTTATAAATTTGCCGGAAAGCACGGATTTAGCGATCCTCACACGCCAAATTATAACGAAGAATCAGCAAACCAAGCCTTTCATCATCTGAAGAATTTTTTAGAAAGGAGCGAGTATGTTGGCACAAAATCTTGAAAGTGATTTTCCGCCCAAATTAGCAAAACCGGCACAGCGCGCTCTGGCCGGTGCAGGATTTACCAGACTTGAGCAGCTTGTCAATCTTAGTGAAGCTGAAGTATCAAAACTCCATGGGATGGGTCCGAAGGCAATGGAACAGCTTCGTACGGCGCTTGAGGAAAAAGGACTCTCTTTTGCTAAAAAATAATGGAGATACAACTAGCAACACTTAAAGATATTCCGTCCATGGTCAAGGTCCTAAATGCCGTTACCCTCGACTTGCTGAAGAAAGGAATCAACCAGTGGCCGTATTCATGGGATCCTTTTGGTGTTAAACAGGCAGTGGAGCGGGATGAGGGTTATGTTGTAAGGCTGGATGCTCAGATCATCGGAGCTTTCTACATCTATTCAGTAAGCAAACTTAGTGATCTACCCATCGAACCGCAGAGCCTTTACATCTCAAAAATCGCTATCCTGCCCGAGTACCAAGGTAGAAACATAGGCTCCCAAATCATCCGTTTTGCTTGCTCTTTAACACAGAAACAAAACAAAACGCTGTATTTGGACTGCTGGGCAGGAAATGAAAAGCTGAAAGGCTTCTACGGTGTTCAGGGTTTAGAATATGTCGGCGATTTCCCGGAGGAGGATTATTTCATCAGTATTTTTAAATTCTCAGGACACGTAAGAAAGTAATGTTCCTCCCGCCACCCCAATGGCCACAACCGACCATGGCGGCAGCTTCCAATACATAAGCAAACTGAAAAGCAATGCGGCAAAAGCGAAGTCGACGGGGGCCAGGATGGAGCTCGTCCAAATTGGCTGATAAAAAGCTGAGATCAATATACCCACCACTGCAGCGTTCACACCCATGAGAGCTCCTTTTACTTTGGGGTTGCGACGCAATGCATTCCAAAAAGGAAGCGAGCCAAAAACGAGCAGGAAAGCGGGCAGGAAGATCGCGAAGGCTGCAAGCAGTCCTCCTGTCCCACCCTTAATTACAGCACCAAGGTAGGACGCAAAGGTAAACAGAGGCCCAGGAACTGCCTGAGCAGCGCCGTATCCAGCCAGAAAGGTTCCTTTGCTGATCCATCCGGCAGGAACGAACTCCTTTTCCAACAATGGCAGAACGACATGGCCACCTCCAAAAACGAGCGAGCCTGATCTGTAAAAGCTGTCAAACAGGGCGATCCACTGATTTGAAAGGGCATTTCTTAGGACAGGAAGCAGAATAAGTAATCCAAAAAATAGAACTAAGCAACTGGCACCAAACTTCCGTGAAATAGGAAAAATTCACTCAAGTAAGGAAGTTATTTGATTTTTCCTATACATAAAACACCTGCTTTTATTTTATCTATCGAGTGATCTTATTATAAATAAAAGTGTAGTAAAACAGGATGGCTTTACAATTGCGTAATATAACTTCATCATCTCGTTACAAGAGATTTATCGTTCCTTCATACTCATTTACTACAATGAAGGTACAACAGAGAAAAGGGGAGTGGAAGTATTGAAAAAGAAAACAATAGCAGCTGCAACACTTTCATTAGCACTCATCACATCATTTGGGGTAAATCAAATTGCGGATGCGAAAGAAGAGAAAAGTGCATCTCCTAAAAAAGCAAAAAATGTCATTATGTTTGTTGGAGACGGTATGGGAGCTTCTCACAGGGAAGCGATTCGTTTAGCTGCTCAAGGCCTTAACGGCGAGCTTGCTATGAATAAAATGCCGTATACAGGAAATGTTCACACACATTCTACTTCGGTCGTAACCGACTCTGCTGCAGCAGGAACGGCTATGGCGACAGGAGTTAAAACATATAATGGAGCAATTGGAGTAGATGAAAATAAGAAACCAGTAAAGTCTGTGCTGGAAATGGCCGGTGAGGCTGGGAAGTCAACAGGCCTTGTCACAACAAGCCAGATTACGGACGCCACACCTGCTTCGTTGGGTGCACATGTGGCCGATCGTAAAAAGCAAAGCGATATCGCGAAACAGTACCTTGAAAACAGTAAAGTCGACGTTCTGCTCGGCGGCGGTGAAGACTATTGGTACCCTAAAGGCGAAGAAGGAAAATATCAGGATCACCCAGCAAAAGATAAAGAAGAAGCAAGCCAAGGCACTCAAGGGAACCTGGTGAAAAAAGCTCAAAAGCTTGGGTATAACTATGTAACCAATAAAGATGAGCTTCAAAAAGCAAACAACGGCAAATTGCTTGGCCTTTTCGCGAACGAAGAAATGTTCGAACAAAATCCTGAAGGTGAAGGCGACCTTTATGATCCGGTCGTACCATTGCTTGACATGACTCAAAAAGCAATTGATACGTTGTCTCAAAATAAAAAAGGATTTTTCCTCATGGTTGAAGAGGAAGGAACCGATGAAATGTCTCACGAAAACAATGGTAAACTCATGATGAAAGCCGGCAAACAGCTGGACAAATCTGTACAAGTTGCGAAGGACTATGCGAAAAAACATCCTGACACTCTTGTTCTTGTAGCAGCTGACCATGAATGTGGCGGGCTTTCCATCGAAGAAGTAAACCCTAAAGACGAGAGCGGTGACGATGTTTCGAAAGAGGACGGGCCATATACACCTGCTCACTCTAAAGAAAAGTTTGCCCTTGACTGGACGACTAATGAACATGGCGGTCAATCTGTTCCATTAACAGCACAAGGACCTGGAGCAGAGAAACTGGAAGGAACGTATGAGAACACGAATATCTTTAAGGCGATGAGAGATGCAATGGGCCTTAAAAAATAATAGTAGCAACATCCGAAACGCTCAGTGATTTCTTCTGAGCGTTTTTTATTTGTCATGTTTTGCCGAATAGGGACAGTTTGATGGCCCCTTGAAAGAAAATCGATCAAATTTAAAGAAGGCCAGACGCCCGATAGGAAAACACCAGAAGGAGGCGTAAATCGGGATTCTCTGGTGTTTTTTTGTTTCTAGGTCTTTATGTACAATTTTTTTAAAGGGCTTGCAAGGGACAAGAAATCGGGTATAAAGTGGTATTGTTGTATTTTTTTTTGAATTTTTGTAAGGAGGCTAAAGTGTATGAGCATGAAAAAATCGTTGATCTGTTTCTCGGCAGCAGGATTTCTTGCACTGCAAGCTTTACTTCCAACTGCAGCGAGCGCATCGTCCGGTGTAAAATCAGAAAATGCGAATGTGGCTGATCCTTATCCCGGCCACGTCATTAAATACGGGGATCGTGGTTCTGATGTCAGGAAAGTACAAACACAACTAATCAAAAATAGAATCCCGATTACGGTTGATGGAATCTTTGGAAAGGTGACGCTTCAGAAAGTGAAGCAGTTTCAATACTATCGCTATCTTAAGACAGATGGGATAGTGGGTTCTTCCACATGGAATGCTCTCTATCACACGCCAGTCCCCTATCCGGGGCACGCCATTAAGAAAGGTGACCGAGGAATGGATGTGACGTGGATTCAGGCACGTTTAAACGATGCGGGCGGTTCTATTAAAATTGATGGCATCTTTGGATCGAAAACAGAAGCGAAAGTTAAGGAATTTCAACAAAAACATCACCTTGCAGTCGACGGTATCGTTGGCCGGGAATCATGGGAAGTGTTGTTTAATTACGAGGAGTAGAAGATAAAAAAAGGGGCATCAGGAGAACGTATCCTGATGTCTTTTTTTGGTGGGAAAATCATAGCCTCAATGTAGGGAGGAAGGGATTGCGGATGTTCTGGCGAAGAAATAAACCAGGATATGAATACCCTTTAAGGAGAATGAATGATGTACTCCTTTTATGACACACCGGATAAACTGAATGAGGCCTATCAGTTTATGTTTGCGGAGTGGCTGCCTGCCAGTGAGTATGAACCGGATTTTTCATGTCATAATTTAGAGTTTAACCTGAATAATCCTGCAGAGGATCCGGAAGGGAGATGCAAGGTCGATTTGTTTGTTCCCATCAAAAAATGCGGGTGAGGAAGGTGGAGCATGAAGCTTAACCATTTGAATCTATGTGTGAATGATTTAGCAGAAGCACAGCATTTTTTTGAACACTTCTTAGGATTTCAAACAAAAGTGCAAAAGAGCGATGTGAGTACGGTTATGGATGATGGTGAGGGATTTCTGCTGGTATTGAGCAGTATGGGAGAAGAGCCTCCAAAGTATCCGAATGGTTTTCACATTGGCTTTTATGTAGAAACGAGCGAAAAAGTGGATGAAATGTATGAACAGCTAAAAGCTGCAAAGGTTTCTGTTGGCAATCATCCGAGAGTGATCCGTGGTGGGTATACGTTTTATTTTCATGCGCTGAACGACATTATGTTTGAGGTGACGTGCTCTCAGTAGCTGCAGCAGAAAAGGAGTGGTAGCTTGTATATTCCCAAGCTCTTTGAAATAAACGATGAAGAAATGATGTTTGATGTTATCGAACAGTATAGTTTTGCCACGGTCATTTCTCGGCATGAAGGTGTTCCTTTTGCCACACATCTTCCCTTGGTGCTAGACCGTGAGAAACGTATGCTTTATGGCCATTTTGCCCGGCCGAATCATCAGTGGAAAGATATTGAACAGCAGAAGGTCCTTGTTATCTTTCAAGGACCTCATTGTTATGTTTCTCCTTCCTGGTATGAGACCCGGGAAGCGGTGCCGACCTGGAATTATGTAACCGTCCATGTGTATGGGGAAATCCAGGTTATACAGGATGAGCAAGAGATGGCTGAAACCCTCTTTAGCATGGTGAAGCAATATGAGAACCCTGAGAGTTCTTATGATGTTAACGATTTGGACCCACATTACATATCAGGGATGCAGAAAGGGATTGTCGGATTTAAGCTTGCCGTTACGAGTATGGAGGGAAAAGCAAAATTGAGTCAAAACCATCCATTAAAACGGCAGCAAATGGTGATGGAGAAACTGAGTAAGCAGCCTGGTGAAAACGAGAGACGGATTGCTGAGCTGATGAAAGAAAATCTCAAACAAGCTTCAACAAATCGGCAAGAATAAAAGGCGGGGAAGCTCTGTGTTCTTTCAAAATGGAAAGCTAAGCGTACGGCAGCTCGCGTATGAAGATCGGTTCGTATTGGCTAAGTGGCTTTCAGATCCATCTGTCCTGGAATTTTATGAAGGCAGGGACCGCCCTCACGATATCTATAAAGTGATACAGAAGTTTTTTAAAAAAGAAGACGAGACGGTTGGCTGTATTGTTGAGTACGATGGAATAGACATTGGATACATTCAATTTTATAAACTGGATGTTGAAGCAAAACATGCATACGGATACCGTGATGAAACGGTATATGGGATGGATCAGTTCCTCGGGGAAGCTCGTTATCGTGATAGAGGGATTGGGACAGACTTGGTGGCAGGGATGCTGGAGTACCTAGTAAACGATAAGCAGGCTCAGGTCATTATTATGGATCCGCAAACCTGGAATAAACGGGCCATTCGGTGCTATGAGAAATGCGGATTTAAAAAAGTAAAAGTACTGGCTGAACATGAGTGGCATGAAGGAAAGTACAGGGATTGCTGGCTCATTGAGTTCCGGCCGGATAAGGAGGAAGTATCATGAAGACGCTGTTTCGTTACAACTGGCAAGTCAGGGAGGATTGGTACAAATGGTGTGAGGGTGTTCCTGAAGCTGAACTACTAAAAGTTCGTACAGGCGGTGTGGGGGGCATCTTACATACGCTCTTTCATATCATCGATGTCGAGTGGAGCTGGATTCGTGGATTACAGGAAAAACCTGATTTTCAGGAGACTTTTGATGGATATCAATCCCTTGAAAAAGTCAGAAAACTGGACGCCGAGTTTAAGCCTGAAGTGGAAAATTTTGTTCTTGCCTGGAACAACAGTATGGAAGAACGAATTTTGCATGATACCCGACCTGATGGAAGGAAAGTGACATTCACCCATGGAGAAATCATGCGCCATGTGATCGCCCACGAAATCCATCACATCGGACAATTGTCGGTTTGGGCGAGGGAGATCGGAACGAAACCAGTAACTGCTAACCTGATTGATCGGGGACTGAACATAACAATTCAATAGGTAAACATGAAAGGGGCTGTCCAAGAAGNNTTTCGACTTTCAGGACAGCTCTTTTTTATGTTGACTCTTTCATAAGTACATTTACCTTTCCAAAGTATGATTACGAGCCGCTTTAAAAGATTTTTGACACATATATTAGTTATTGCTAATATCATATTAATATATATTAGTTTACTCTAATGTATGAATGGGGGCTATTGGTATGCAATTGATCGAAATTGATACAAAGGTAAAATTTCTGCGTGGTTTTGCTGATAAAACACGCATTCAAATATTAGAGGCGTTAATGGATGAAGAAAAAACTGTATCTCAAATCGTAGAAGCGATCAACGGAAATCAATCCAACATATCACAACATCTCGCCTGTCTTAAAGGTTGTGGCATTATTGTAGGAAGACAGGAAGGAAGATATTGTTATTATCGTATCCGAAATCAGCAGGTCCGTGAACTGCTTAACATGTTTAACGTTGTTCTTGCCGACGTTCAAAATGATGTCGCTTGTTGTGACAGTCATATAGATTAGGAGTGATTCTTATGTCAAACCAATGCTCCGGCTCTGATAAAAAGCCACAAACGAAAAAGGATAGCTGCTGTTCAGGTGGGGAAGCCACAGAAGCAATAGCCAAGGAGAAAACAACCAGCTGTTGTTCTTCCGAGCCACAAATAAAAGAAACGAGTATTGTACCTTCCCTTGATGGTGAAAAAATGGAGTTTAGAGTCCAGGGAATGGATTGTCCTGCTTGTGCAAAAACCATTGAAAAAGGGATTCGCACACTAACGGATATAAAAGAAGTCCATGTTAATTACAGTACTGCGAAAATGCAAGTCGTTGCACACAATCTCTCAGCCTTTGATCCCATCGAGGGCCAAATTAAGAAGCTCGGCTATACTGTGGAGCCGATTAATGAGAAAAGAAAACTTAAGATCTACACGGTAGAAGGAATGGATTGCGGTAGTTGTGCTAAAAGTATCGAAAATCATTTAAACCTGCACTCTTCTGTTCAAAGCGTAAATGTTAATTTTTCGACGGGGAAAATGAAAATTGAACATACAAATAGTCCAGAAGAAATCGTTTCAGAAGTTTCTAAGATTGGGTTTAAAGCTACGTTAGATAATAGCCGTACAGCAAGTCAGCCTGTCCAAAAGAAGAATGAAAATGGTTTGCTCATTGGTTCAGGCCTGTTGATTGCACTTGGTTTTGCTGGTTCCTTTACAGGTGTATCCACATTGATGTCCTCGATCCTCTATGCTGTTGCCATGATTCTGAGTGGATATAAACCTGTGAAAAGTGCTTACTATTCGTTAAGAAGCCGTTCTTTAGACATGAATGTATTAATGTCAGCGGCAGCAATTGGAGCAGCTTTTATTGGTGAGTGGCTGGAAGGTGCCACTGTGGTTTGGTTATTCGCATTGGGGAACGTATTGCAGAATAAGTCCATTGAACAAACAAGAAATTCGATTCGCAATCTTATGGATCTAGCTCCTCCAGAGGCCTGGGTTCAAGTCGGCTTAGATGTTGTTAAAAAGCCCGTAGAGGATATCTCGATTGGTGATGTCATTATTGTTAAACCAGGTGACAAGATTCCTTTGGATGGAGAGGTATTTAAAGGGGAATCCAGTGTTAATCAAGCACCGATTACAGGTGAATCCATCCCTGTTGATAAGCAATCAGGTGACAACGTTTATGCAGGAACCATTAATGAACACGGAATGCTTGAGATCAAGGTAACAAAGCTAGTCGAAGATACGACTATTTCCAAAATCATTCACTTGGTGGAAGAAGCTCAGGAGCAAAAAGCACCCACTGAAGCCTTTATTGATAGATTCGCAGCCATCTATACGCCGGTTGTATTTGGATTGGCATTACTTATCATGGTCCTTCCGCCATTATTAACATTAGGAACGTGGGGTGATTGGTTTTATAAAGGGCTTGAATTATTGGTGATTGCTTGTCCATGTGCACTGGTGATCTCTACTCCAGTGGCCATTGTGTCAGCAATCGGGAATGCTGCAAAGAATGGGATCTTAATCAAAGGTGGGACCTTCTTAGAAAAAGCGGGTGCCATCACAGCAATCGCATTTGATAAAACAGGAACCTTAACTGAGGGCAAACCAAAAGTATCAAAAGTTGAAGTGCTGGAAGGTACAGAAGAAGAACTGTTATCCATCGCCTTCACATTAGAGAATTATTCCACTCATCCAATCGCTAAAGCCATTGTGGATTACGCGAAGTCCCAAGGAATTTCTTCTAAAGAAGGAGAGTTATATAAAAGCATTGTTGGGAAAGGCGTCCAAGCCGCGATTGATGGAGTGAATTATTACGCAGGAAACCTAACTCTATTTAAAGAAATGACGGTCTCACTTGATCAGCTTAACCAAAATGTACTGGAGATGCAGAACCAAGGGAAAACGATTGTGATCATTGGTACGGAACAAAAGATCATTGGTTTGATTGCCGTGTCGGATACCATCCGAGAATCTACCATCTCTTCGTTAAAAGCATTAAAAGAAAGAGGAATACGCGAGACCGTCATGTTAACGGGGGATAACGAAGGTACCGCTAAAATGATTGCCTCTGAAGCAAATGTGAGTCGTTACTTTGCTGAATTATTGCCAGAAGATAAAGTAACCGCAATCAAGAAGCTGCAAAGCGAAGGTTACAAGGTAGCCATGGTCGGTGATGGAGTTAATGATGCCCCTGCACTGGCCGCCGCTGATCTAGGAATTGCGATGGGTGGAGCGGGAACGGATACTGCCATGGAGACCGCGGACATTGTTTTAATGGCTGATAATCTTGATAAGCTGCCTCATACCATGAAATTGAGTAAAAATGCGTTATCCATCATCAAGCAAAACATTTGGTTTTCCATCATCATAAAGGCTATTGCATTAGGATTGATATTCCCTGGCTGGCTTACGCTCTGGATGGCGGTATTAAGTGATACAGGGGCAGCATTAATCGTTATTTTAAATGCTTTAAGGCTATTAAAGGATAAAGAATGAAATATATCAAGATGACATAATTAAAACCATTGAGACGATTCTCAATGGTTTTTCTTTTGAATGACAATATGGCGGTACATGCCATTCATCATAACCTCTTTGTCTTTTTTAATCACACAATCATTGGAAATAGTTTTAAATAAAGTTTCAAAGGAAACGCTAATATCGGTTCCAAGAAGAGCAATAAAGGGTTTCATGGCTTTTTTTCCAAAGGATAGTTTCTTGTTTTTAAGCAAAAATTTATCAAAAATGATAAGTTGCCCTTTGGGTTTAAGAACTCTTACCATCTCCATTATCGTCAGGTTAGGATCAGGAACTACACTTAAGATTAGACTGGCTACCACGCAATCAAAGCTTTGCTCTTCAAATTCAAGATTTTGAGCATCCATTTGATGGTATGTAATCTCTTCGTTTGCGTAGTTTTCTTTCGCCTTGTTAAGCATAGCGGCTGAGTAATCAATGGCTGTTACATCAACCGAAAAGGAATGAAGAAACTTTAAGTCGGCCCCTGTACCTACACCTGCAAATAAGATCTTATCGTCCTTTTGAAACTGTGCGTCATTGAATACTTCTTGCCGTGCTCTTAAAAACATCCCCTGGTTGAAGAATAGGTCATAAAAAGGTGACCATACTTTGTAGATTTTACGGTTCCAGCCATTGTTCATCTTTTATAACTCTCTTTCCCCTCAACATCCCCAAGTTCATAGCACCAAATTAGTTGCGTTAATTATAGGGTAGGTGTAGGTGTTGGTTTTGCATAACCCTTCTCATATGTTTTATCGATGTTCTCTCTAATTTCCTTTACTGATTTTCCTTTGCTGTAATCCATTACTGATTGTGCAGCGATTTCCAGACATACCCCACATTTTGTTCCGTGATCATCCCAAACTATTGCACCGTTCTTTTTATTTTCATGGACGAAGCAATCGTAATTATTTTTATGGTTTGCTTCTCCTCCACAGCCGCAGTAACAAGGAATCTTCTCCAGGAGCTCTTTATGTTTAGCAACAGCCTGATAAATTACCTGTATCTCTTTTGGCTGTTTCATCAAAAAAGAAGGCAAAGATTCAACTTTTCCTGTTTCCTCTCTAATATCGGAGGTTTCATGAGATTGAGATTGTTCATGCTCTTGATGATTTTCTTCACTTTTTTGAGGTTCTTTATTGGAACAGGCGATTAGAAAAGATAAGGAGAGTAGGACGGCAAGTGATTTAATTTTCATTACAATTCCCCTCTATAATAGATTAGATTACTCTGTCATTTTAAATGAAAAAAGGCGGCTGCACATAGCTGTTCACAATAAATACATAAATGAAAACAACTCCATCCTGTGAAATTATGGTGCATTCTATTTATCTCAACAAGAAAAGCTGCCTTCATTTTTTTATAAAGTGAGGACATATGTCCTTTCCCTCATGCGTGGCTTTCCCTGATAATGAAAAATGTAAATTAAACAGGGGAGAGATTCGATGAAAGGAATACTTTTTGCGTTGTTCGGAGGTATCTTCATTTCCCTTCAAGGTGTGGCCAATTCCCGGATCGGCCAGGATATTGGCACATGGCAAGCGGCCACGGTTACCCAGATGACAGGATTTATTTTAGCGATGATCCTCATGATTTTCTTCAGAGATGGGACTTGGCAAAAATTCAAACTTGTGAAACCGCTGTATTTGTTTGGGGGAACGTTTGCTGCTGTCGTGATCTTCAGTAATGTGACAGCCATCCATAAGGTAGGTGTGACCCTGACCATCTCTGCTCTCTTGATCGCTCAGTTAAGCGTTGCTTTTTTAACAGACAGCTACGGCTGGTTTGGAACGGCGAAACAGAGAATGAGGATGCCGCAGTTCATCGGAATTGGTATGATGATTACAGGTGTGCTGATTTTAAGCATGTGATAATCGCCTGATGGAGGTTTCGCTATGAAAGAAATCAATGATCGAAAGCTGCTTGAATTATATTTAAGTGATCATCATATAGAATCTATATTTCATTCGCAATTGATGCCGTATTTGAAGTTATATCATTTCAAGCCGGGTGAGCTCATCTGTTCACAGGGAGAACCCGCACAGTATCTTTATGTACTGGTGAAGGGGAAGGTAAAAGTGTACACCACCTCACCAGAAGGCAAAACACTCATTCTTTCGTTTAAAACACCGCTTGAAGTGATCGGGGACATTGAATATGTACGGGGTACAGATACGGTGAACACAGTGGAGGCTGTATCTCCTGTCACGATGATCGGTATTCATCATCGCTGGCTGAAAAAATACGCTTGTGATGATTCAGCGTTCCTGAATTTTTTATTGAAAATCATTACGGAAAAATTCTATGTGAAATCCAATTCTTTACGCTTTAATCTGCTCTATCCGGTGGAAGTTCGTCTGGCAAGTTATCTCTTGTCGGTCTCGTTTGATGAATCGGATTCCTTATTAACGGGGCAGCACAGTACCCGAAGCTTGAAAGATGCTGCGAATTTAATCGGAACGAGCTACAGGCATCTGAACCGGGTCATCCAGCAATTTTGTGCAGAAGGATTGGTTGAAAGGAACAGCGGAGGAATTCTTGTAAAAGATCGGGAAGGCTTGCGGGCATTGGCCAATGACAATATCTATGAATAAGGAGTAGAAGAGTTATGCTTTTAGGGATCATTTTTGCGCTGATTGCAGGAGCGCTCGTCGGCCTGCAAAACATTTTCAATAGTAAGGTCAATGAACATGCGGGATCCTGGGCAACGAATGTCCTGGTTTTGGGTCTGGGATTCATTGCATCACTGACGCTTGGTTTAATCTTTGAAGGGAAACAATTATTCCATCTGCACCATATGCAAACGTGGTATTGGTTCAGCGGTGTGATTGGAGTAGGAGTGGTGACCTGTGTGGTGCAAGGGGTCAAACGGCTCCGGCCAACGATTGCTATCTCCATTGTCCTGGCATCACAGCTTGGATTTGCCCTGTTTTTGGACTCGGTGGGCGCCTTAGGCTTGAAACCGGTGCCTTTTACCTTTAAAGAGCTGATTGGAGTGCTGATCATCATCGGAGGCATCATCGTTTTTAAATTCAGCGGTGAGCAAGAGACTCAGCAATCGCAGAAAGCCTCATGAAAACTTACAAAACACTGTTATTATGTTGATGATACGCTGTTGGACTTCGGTGCGGCAGAGAGCACAGCCCTTCGCATGTTGTGTGAAGAGCAGCAGATTACGTTTACCTCAGAACTGGAAAGCCTTTATAAGACAATAAACCAGGGGCTTTGGCAAGCATTTGAAGAAGGGGAAATCGAACGGGACGAGGTCCTTAACACTCGCTTTTCTCTTTTATTAAAAGAGTACGGCCATGAGGCGGATGGGCTTTTGCTTGAAGAAATCTATCGTGGATTTTTAAGTGAAGGGAACCAGCTGATCGAAGGAGCATTGGAATTGATCACAGTTCTGCAAGATCGTTTTGATCTATATATTGTGACAAACGGTGTTTCCAAAACACAAGACAAACGGTTGAGAAGTTCGGGGCTGCATCCACTGTTCAAAGGGATTTTTGTTTCCGAGGACACGGGGTTTCAAAAGCCAATGAAAGAGTACTTTGATTATGTTTTTGCACGAATCCCCGATTTTTCTCTAGAACAAGGATTGATCATCGGAGATTCCTTAAATGCGGACATGAAAGGCGGACAGCTGGCCGGGCTCGATACTTGCTGGTTTAATCCCAAAAAGAAAACCAACCA
This sequence comes from Fictibacillus sp. B-59209, assembly GCF_036216745.1. Taxonomy (NCBI): domain Bacteria; kingdom Bacillati; phylum Bacillota; class Bacilli; order Caryophanales; family Fictibacillaceae; genus Fictibacillus; species Fictibacillus sp. B-59209. The sequence goes on from NZ_JARMMC010000008.1 coordinate 167,631, forward strand.
TACGGATATGGTTCCGACCTATGAAATACAGAAGCTTGATGAGCTGTATCAGATATTGGGGCAATAAAAAAGTGGACTGCGCTGCAGTCCACTTTTTCTTGTTATACAGTATTGACGCCCTTTTGAATTTTTGATTTGAAAAAGATTTTCATCATAGGTGGTGTAACAATAGTAGTCACAAGAACTACGACAACAATGACAGCAAACATGTCTTGGTTCAATAGCTTTGATTCTAGACCAATAGCGGAAATGATTAACGCTACTTCACCACGAGAGACCATGGCGGAACCAATTCCGATTGAACTGTTCCAGCTGAATCCAGCTGCTTTTGCTCCTATTGAAGCTCCGATTAATTTGGTTAGGACCGCGATTAAACTAAGGGCTGCGATAAGACCTATATTTTCCTTAATTCCTGAAAACTCTGCTGTAATCCCAATAGAGGTAAAGAAAATAGGAACAAAGATAGAATATCCGATCGTTTCAACTTTTTCAAAAACCTCTTGTTTGAAGTTGGTCACGCTAACCGCTACTCCGGCGATGTACGCACCAATGATCGCCGCAACTCCTGTATATTCTGCGAAATAGGCAAAAACGAAACAAATAATCAGCGCGGATGAAATCACCGTTTCTGTGACTTTTAATAAAGAAAACTTGTTTAAAAAGTAAGGGACGACCTTCCATCCTACAAGAATAGCTCCTGCGAAGAATAAAAGTTTCTTAAGAATAACCGTTGTTAAATTGACATCTCCTCCAGAAAAACTCATTAAGAATGCCAAAGCGATGATAACGACTACATCATCAATCACAGCTGCACCCAAGATTGTTGTTCCTTCAGGTGTTTTTAATTGGTTCATCTCCTTGAGTGCCTGAACAGAAATACTTACGCTTGTTGCAGAAAGCACAAGCCCTAAAAATACAGCTTCCAATACGGATAGGTGTAATGCCATTCCTGCTAAATATCCTAAAACAAGGGGAACAATGATACCACCAAAGCCTACTAATGTGGATGCTTTACCTGCCCTTTTAAACTCATTCAGATCCGTTTCCAACCCAGCAATAAACATTAAGAAGATCACACCGATTTGGCTAAATTCACTTAACGTCTCTGTCTCGTTCACCAATCCCAATACCGATGGTCCAAGAACAATCCCAATGATAAGTTTTCCAAGAACTGAAGGCTGTCCTAATCTTACACTCAGGCTTCCCGCTATTTTGGAAGCAATTAAAATAATGGCGATTTGCAGTATTAACATGTGAACAACCACCTTTCTTTTTAATTGAAAACAAAAAAAAAGCCTGTTACCAAGGGCATAAATATCCCTTGGTGACAGGCTCCTCCAAGTCGTACGATTATTTTCTAAATTCATTATACCATATTTGCGGAAAAAATTTAAGTGTTTTAATGCAATTTCCAGTTTGTTCCGTCATACTAGAGGGACAACGGATTTGTGATCGGACAAGGAACCTCTTAACGATCAGCGGGTCGGAGATGAATCAATCATCAGAGAATACGAAGCCTTTTACCGTGAAAAACACCTTTGCAGGGAATGATAAAGTTATTCAGGCTCTAGGAATGAAGGAAATACAAAGCGGGGAAGGAACATGCCAGGCTTTTTTCTGGTTTCGGAAAGCATATAATGCGCTTCCTAAGGTTAAAATCCCTAATAAAATAACTGAGTACAAGGTATGTGCAATTGCTAGGAGTAAAACAACTGCAAGCAATCCTAACAAAATCGATTATACGATAACGCATGATAAAACTTATAAAACTAAAATAGAGAAAATGAATCTGAGGTGTGAACAATGAAGAAAAAAATTGGACATATCACCATCCTTGTTAAAGATTTTGATGAGGCGGTTGCTTTTTATACGAATCAGCTGGGATTTGAACTATTAACTAATGTAGCATTTGGCAATGGACACAGATGGGTTACAGTAGCTCCCTCAAAGGAATCAGAGACCGCCATCGTTTTTGTGAAGGGTGATACGCCGGATAAAGCTGAAAGAATCGGCAGCCAGGCCTCCAATCATGTCTTCTTAGTCATTCAAACGGAGGATTGTTTACGTGATTATGAAGAAATGAAGAAAAAAGGGGTGAGCTTTCTAGGCGAACCGAAGGAAGTTCCTTGGGGAATTGAAGTCGTTTTTGAAGATCTATATGGCAACCGATTTGATCTTCTGCAGCATAATGGCATGTAAGAAAGAACTTCCCGTGTTGGAAGTTCTTTTAATTTTTTACTTGGTCGATGGCGATCACAATGAAAACAGCGAGCAAGTGGCATCCGGCGAGTAATGCATAAAAAGATCCTCTCAATCCGTCTATGAATAGGTGAACAATGGGAAAGAGAATCGTGATACATCCGAAAACCATTATAATGATACCGATTCGACTAGCCAATTTCTTTTCATTACGAGGAAAAAAAGTCTGCCGGTAACCAGCAACGAATGAAGCGGTACCTGAACATTTAATCATCCATCCCACAAATAAAATGAGTACACCGATTGCAGCTACACCGAGAGATTTCAAAAGCATTCACTTAATCCCTCCACCTTTATTTTTCCATATTATAACATTATTTCGGGGTTATGCCTTTTAGAAAAGAGGGGTTTTTGCATCTCTTAAAGAAAGGATAAAGAAAACATTCAAAATGAAGGGGAATTTACGATGAACAACGCAGCACTACGCTGTATGGAAGATCTTGTTTTCATGAAGCAGCTTCACTTATTCGACCAGCCCGATGTCATTTTATATCATCCCGGACATTTTCCGGAATTAAATGAACAGCTGCTCTCATTTTATGAAGAAAAAGGAACAGAGCTGATCCTGGGGTTTATAACTCGTTCTTGAAACAAAATGAATATAATTACTATGCTCCTCTTTTATCAAAAGCGGGAATTAGTGAGGATCGACTGATGGCCATACCAAACCGGAATGAAGCCAAAAGCGTAGAGAGTGTCATTCACTCTGCTTTTGAATTCTTAAATTCTACTCCTTATCGAAACGTTCTGTTGGCCGGAAAGTCTTTCTTCTGTCGCCGTTTTTACCTTCTATCTTCTTTGTACGCAAGTGATGATAAAGTATTAGATGTTTTGCCTCTGCAAGATAATCGAGAAATTGTCCCTGAAAAATGGACTTTGAGTGAAAAAGGAAGGGCAAGGATACTCAACGAGGTTGAACAGTTGGCCTACATAAGTAATGAGAAGCTATCAAAGCAGTTAGAGGAGATGAGCAAATGAAACGTGTAGATGTCGTTTATGTTTTATTGTGGGACGAACGAGCGGATAACATCTTAATGGTGAAGAACAGAGGGGAAAAAGGTTCCTATTATACGCTTCCCGGAGGAGCAGTAGAGGAAGGGGAAACCCTTGAACAGGGTGCTGTCCGTGAAGTGAGAGAAGAGACGGGTCTGGAGGTAGAAGTAGAGAACGTATTTGGAATATCAGAGGCCTTTTTTGAAGAAAGTAGGCATCATGTGATTTTCTTTACGTTCCTCGGTAAAATAACCGGTGGAAAGATTGGGACCCTTTGTCCTGATGAAATCGAGGAAGTTGCATGGATGGATTATATGGAAGCAGAGCCATATCTATATCTTCCGGATGGTGTAAAAGAAAGGATCAAATCCAATCATTCCATCTCCTATAGTCAGCGAGGAACCGTCAGAAGCTAAAAAAAGAAGTGCAGTATCCAAGAAAATAAGGACAATTATTTGATGAAAAAGAAGCTTTCTCGAAGATGAGGGGAAGCTTAATTTTTTTTGAGGAGCATGCTGTGTTTTTAATGTGCAGGTAACGTGTTTGAATACTGATTTTTAAGTTTACATGCGGGTTTGTATGGTTTACTGTCCACTTTGCTGAGTTTACGTGCCGTTTTTCAGAGTTTACAGTCTGCTTTTTTCGCTTTACGTGCCAGATCAAGCATGTTACATGCCAAACACACCATCCCGCCACATGCCCCATACCAAAAAAGAGCCAGGAGAAAATTCTCCAGGCTCTTATTTCAACTTATTTTGAAACAGGAAGGACGGCGCCTTTGTATTCTTTTTCAATAAACGTTTGGATCTTTTTAGAATGAAGCACTTCAACCAGGGTTTTAATGGCTTTCTTGTCTTTATCTCCTTGGCGGACAGTGATGATGTTGGCAAATGGAGAATCAGGCCCTTCTAGTGCGATGGAATCTTTCTTTGGATTAAGTCCTGCATCGATGGCATAGTTCGTGTTGATGACGATAGCATCTCCTTCATTGTACTGATAGGCCTTTGTAAGAAGAGCTGGCTCGATGTCAGCCTTAAATTTAAGTTTCTTTGGATTTTCAACAATGTCCTTCAGCTGTGCTTTGTACCCGACGCCTGATTTAAGCTTGATCAATCCTGCTTTTTCAAAGATAGAAAGGATTCGGCCATGCTCAGCTACTGAATTGCTCAGAATTACTTTTGCACCGTCCGGCAAATCTTTTAGTGATTTGTATTTTTTAGAGTAAACGCCCATTGGTTCAATGTGAATGGCTCCGGCGTTTTCGAATTTATAGTTTGGATTTTCTTTCAATTGCTGCTCCAGGTATGGAATGTGCTGGAAGTAGTTAGCATCGATCTCTTTATTGGCCAGCGCTTTGTTTGGCAGAACGTAATCTTGGAATTTGACGATCTTCAGGTCAATTCCTTTTTTCTTCAGCAAAGGAACCGCTTCTTTTAGAATGACAGCGTGCGGTACATTAGAGGCACCGACAGTTAATTTTTCTATCTTTTTCCCATCGCCGCTCGTGCTAGATGATCCGCATGCCGATAATGCTGCTGCGATCAATACTCCCAGTAATAATAATCCCCATTTTTTTAATTTCATTGATTCCCCAACCCCCATTTTCATTTTTTGATAGTACTACACTGTCTTGAGAGCATGGATTTAAACCAAAAGCCCTCAATCTCAAAAGAGACAGAGGGCTTCCGAATAAATCCGTTGACCTCTCATCTCTCAGCTTTCGCTGTTAGATTTAGCACCGTTTCCATACTGGTGATTCAGCATGAATGGTTGCCGGGCTTCATAGGGCTAATTCCCTCCACCTGCTCTTAATAAGAGTGTACTCATATCAAATTACTTTGTATTATGGCAGGGATTCAAAATAATGTCAATTCCTTTTTTTCTTACAGAGCCATTGTATAAATATATTTATAGGTGTTTGTGTCGGAGCTCTTCAAGAAAAAGCGAACCTCTCGCAATCCACTGTATCCAATTCAAAATCCACCATGTGCAGCGTTCCTTTCCTTGTTTCTGCCATCTATCATAGCGAAATTGGGGCATGTTCTCCAATTAAGTTGCCCTATTTGTAAAAAAATGCAGACAAAACATGTGGAAGAAGATATCATTAAAGTATGATCTACACGGCATAAGGAGGTACGAAATATGTCATCTGAAAATAATGGGCAGCCTAAAAAGCTGAGCTATCAGGAAGCGATCAAGCAAAAGCTGGCTGAAAAAAAGCAGCAGCAGGCTAACGGAAAGCTTTCTACAAACCCGGTTAAATCAACCAAACAAATGAAAAGCCAGCAGACGAAAAAGGCCAACAACCAGCACCGTCGCACTGGCGTTTAATTTTGACTATGAAACCCTTATATGAGGGTTTTTTTGTTTACTGAGAAAGGAGTCCTCATGAATATAATAAAACCAATTTTTCACCAGCTGGAGGTAGCCAACCATTACATTTTAAAAATTTTAGAAATCATGGAAGAAAGCGACCTGGAACTTTCGCTGGGAGCGGAGAAAAGAACGTTACGGGAACTGTTAGCCCATCTAGCCGTGATCTATAAAGCGGACTTTATGATCTTGAATGGGGCCACTCAGCAGGAGATGGAGGAGTTCTATGAAAAGCATCACCCCCAGACCATTGCGGAAATAAAGGAGATGCTTCTTCATCATTTTGCTTTTTTAAAAGAAAAGACGGTGTGTTTTTCGAATGAAGATTGGTCTGTTGTTACAACCTCGTGGTGGGGAGTGTCCTATTCAAGATACGAATGGATGCTGGAAATTCTCGGACATGTCTATCACCATAGAGGTCAGCTGCAGACGGTACTCGCCATAAATAGCAGAGACCCGAAAATTCAACTGTTTGAATAACCAATCTTTAATTCGCCTGGAAAGATAAACTCACCATTCCATTTTCAATAACATATCATAAGGTAGCGGTGTATGAGGACGAGCATTTCTTCTTGCATTGACTACCCTTTTTAAGTTGGCGGTTTTATGAAATTGAAAAAGAGTACGAAAAAAGATTACCGCTGGCCGTCTGATGTTGCTATCGTCATCATCGGAGTACTATTTAAACTTTTATCCAATATGGTGACAATCGGCCCGAACTGGCCGGTCTTTGTCATTGCTTTTATCCTTTATATTCCTATGCTTTACGCAGTTAGTTCTGAACATGATCTATGGTCGAGGAAATTTGCGATTCTTCGGGTTTTAGTTCTTACTTTTGCCTTGATGAGCAGCATGGTGGACTTGGTGTATTCTTTATTTTTTGGCATGCCGAGTGCCAGTGAATTATTTCAAAGTGCTGGTCTATTGTGGGCAGCGAACGTGCTGATTTTTGCGATCTGGTATTGGGAGATCGACAGAGGGGGGCCAATCCGGAGAAATTCAAAAAATCCAGGGAAGCCTGAATTTGGTTTTCCTCAGATGATGTCCTCTCTGCCAGAGTGGGAAGGGTGGAAGCCTAATTTCCTAGATTACTTATTTGTAGCCTTTAACACAAGTGTTGCTTTCAGTCCGGCGGATACGGCTGTATTTTCCCGGCGGGCGAAACTCCTGATGATGACACAATCGGTGATCTCACTTGTTGCGCTCGTTGTACTGGCGGAACGGGCAATTAATATCGTGTAAGGGATGGTGAATGCCATCCTTTTTTAAGTTTATAAAATGTTAAATTTTTCTTCACAGTTCCTCAACAATACTTATTTATCGTAGGAGGTGAGCGATAACGCCATCCTTAAGGAGGAATTCCAATGTTACAAAATATCGGTATACCCGGCTTGGTTATCATGTTAGTGATCGCGTTAATTATCTTCGGGCCTTCTAAACTTCCTGAGATTGGACGGGCATTTGGCAGCACACTCAGAGAATTTAAAAACTCTGCCAAAGATTTGATGAGTTCGGATGAAAAGGAAGAGAGAGCAGAACAGAAATAATAGAAGAAGGGGGTGACCATTCGTCATCTCCTTCCTCTTATTTAGCAGAGGTGAAAAATTATGAAGGATGTAGAAATGCTCCTAGTGGATCATCTAAGCGAGCTTCGAAAACGACTGATCATTACCTTGGTTACATTTGCTCTATTTTTCATCGTTTCCTTTATTTATGTTCAGGACATCTATCACTGGCTGATCAGGGATTTGGACGAGAAGCTTGCGGTTCTCGGGCCAAGTGATATTCTGTGGGTGTATTTTATGATATCGGGCATCATCTCCATCGCACTGACGATTCCGGTGGCGGCTCACCAGATCTGGATGTTTGTGAAACCGGCACTCTCTAAACACGAAGCCAAAACGGCATTGTCCTACATACCGGCTTTATTTCTGCTGTTTATCACCGGCCTTGCCTTTGGCTATTTTGTTGTTTACCCGATGGTGCTGGATTTCCTGCTCTCGCTTTCAGATGGACAGTTTCAGACCTTCTTTACATCAGAAAAATATTTCAGGTTTATGATGAATCTCACGCTGCCGTTTGGCTTTTTGTTCGAGATTCCTCTCGTCATCATGTTTCTGACATCTATCGGCCTCGTAAATCCAAAACTTCTATCAAAAGCACGGAGAATCGCTTATTTTGTTTTAGTACTGATTGCGATTGTTATTACGCCGCCAGATTTCATGTCCGATTTTCTTGTCACAATTCCACTTTTGGTTCTGTATGAGTTCAGCATCACGTTATCCAAGATTGTTTACCGTAAAAAGCTGGCTAAGCAGGAGGATAATGTTGTGGAGCTGAGGAAGCCTTCGTGAGTTTGAAGGAATACGCGCCGATTGGGCTGAAATACGCGCGAATCTTCTCGTTTTACGATCCAATCTCCCCAAAATACGATCCAATCTCACACAAATACGCGCCAATCAAAAAAGAGTGCTCCCCTCACTCTTTTTTAAACTTCCAATTGTTAGGATTTTTTAAAGCAAATGTTAAAATTCACCTGGGCGAAAGTCCTTTTCGTTTGTTGAGGGTTGACTGAATTTGTCCCTTCACGCATTGAAATATGTTGAAAAAAGATACAGGGGATGATAAAAGTCCTGAGAAGAATGGCCTTCTCCTTTTATTCTCTTAAACCGGCCTTTACATATCTTTACGGTAGATTCACAAACAGGTTATATACTGAGCCTCGTACGCTACTATTTCAATGAGAGGGGAATCAGCATGGCAGATGAGAGGCATATGGAGGATTGGATTAAGAATTTAACCGATAAGAGTAATGAGGACAAGAGGTTCGATCGTCGAAGCTTTCTAAAAGGAACCGGTAAGATCGCGGGATTATCTCTAGGTATGGTGCTGGCTCAGTCCATAGGGGGCTTTGAGGTTAACGCGGCTCCAAAGTTTCATAGCTACCCTTTTACCCTTGGTGTTGCGTCTGGTGATCCACTTTCCGATGGCGTCGTGCTGTGGACACGTCTTGCCCCAGATCCGCTGAATGGGGGCGGGATGCCTGCACAAGCTGTTCCGGTAAAATGGGAGATTGCCAGAGATGAACGTTTTCGCAACATCGTTCAGCACGGAACAGAGTTGGCAAGGCCTGACCTCGCGCATTCCGTGCATGTTGAAGTGAGCGGGTTAAAACCTAACGAAGTCTATTATTATCGTTTTAAAAGCGGTTATGAACTGAGTCCAATCGGCAGAACGAAAACCTTGCCGGCGGCTGGATCAGCCGTGAAAGAATTAAAGTTTGCCTTTGCCTCCTGCCAGCAGTATGAACACGGATTCTATACGGCCTATAAGCATATGGCTGAAGAGGATCTGGATCTTGTGTTCCATCTGGGTGATTATATTTACGAATATGGCCCGAACGAGTATATCGCGGCAACCGGAAATGTCCGTACGCACAGCAGTGCAGAGGTCATGTCGCTGGATGATTACCGCAACCGTCATGCCCAGTATCGTTCTGATGCGAACCTGAAGGCTGCTCATGCTGCTTTCCCATGGGTTGTCACCTGGGATGACCATGAAGTTGAAAACAACTATGCGGATAAGATTCCTGAAAAAGGACAGTCTGTAGAAGCTTTCATCATTCGCCGGGCTGCCGCTTACCAAGCGTATTATGAGCATATGCCGCTTCGTAAAACATCGCTGCCAAACGGGCCGGACATGCGTTTATACCGAAATTTCACATACGGAAACCTCGCTTCGTTCAATGTACTCGACACGCGCCAGTACCGGTCGGATCAAGCCAACGGAGACGGAAACAAACCACAGTCCCCTGAATCAATGGATCCTCGCCGTACTCTTATGGGGAAGGAGCAGGAAAGCTGGCTATTTAACAATCTGAGTGCTTCCAAGGCACACTGGAATGTACTGGCTCAGCAGATCTTCTTTGCTCCATGGAACTTTGGGACAAGCACTGCCCCTGTTTACAGCATGGATTCCTGGGATGGCTATCCGGCACAGCGCCAGCGGGTTTTAGACTTTGTAAAAAGTAAAAACATGAACAATCTGATTGTATTAACAGGGGATGTTCACGCGAGCTGGGCTTCCAACCTGCTGATGGATTTTGATAATCCGAAGTCACCAATCTTCGGTGCTGAATTTGTTGGAACTTCCATCACTTCCGGTGGAAATGGTGCGGATAAGCGAAAAGATACCGATCATATTTTGGAACAAAATTCGCATATCAAATTTTTTAATGACTACCGCGGCTATGTCCGCTGTAAGGTGACACCTGAACAATGGCAGGCTGACTATCGTGTTGTCCCTTTCGTAACAGAGCCAGGTGCCGCAGTATCTACACGAGCGTCCTATGTTTACCAAAAAGATCAACTCGGGCTGAAGCGGGTATCGGCTTCCATTGTCCCACAGGGTCTTAAAATTTCAGAACAGGTAGAGGACGACCGCTTTACGGCTCATACGCATGCTCATAACAAGCAGATGGGTCAAATAAAGGAGAAAGTAAAACAGTAAATGGGCTCAGAAACACAAAAGCGTAAAGTTGCTTTTGTGTTTTTTTTGAATATTTATTCGAAATATATTGAATAAATAGTTCGTTAAATTTAGAATATATAGTAAGAAACTATAAAAGGGGGATGTAAAGTCTTGAAACACCTTTTATCCGCACAGCCCGCAGAAAAAGTCCAAGTGGCACTAGAATCTTCATCTGTATGGGAAGTCATACTTGGTATTGCCGGTTATACCTACGCTCAATTAAGGCATTCCTTTGATTTGGACGAGCAATGGAAAGATTGGAAAGGGGAAATGAACAGTACGCTTATTGAGCATCTGAAACAAATCCAAGAAACGAACTTGTGGTACGGAATGCTCCTGCTGCAAAACCGTTGGAACGCGAACACTCTTCAAGAATTTTCGAATCAACTGCAGAACATGACAGAGGAAGAATTTTATGAAATGCTCCTGCCCTATAAAAACCGAGAAGCCGAAGCAACTCGAAAGGAGACCGCCCTAAACTTTGGCCATAAGAACCGCTTTACAGAATATACTTCGTACTTTGAAGGGCACGAATACTTGGAAGGCTATGTTCGATTGCTGGGAGAGCAGCCTCGTGTTGAGTTAAGTTCGCTGATGTTATCCGCGATGGAAGAGTGGCATGGCTTTATAAGTGCAAAGCCAGTTTGGGAAAAATGGATGCAGGCACTTGCCCATGAAACGAGACAATCCGTGAAATATGAAGAGCCATTGGAAGAGATTGAACGAATTACAGGCGGCGTTAAGTATATTCCTGAACCATCAGTGTGGTACATAAAGCTTGTTCCCCATGTTTCTTACCGGCCATGGGTTCTGCAATTACGGACACCTGACACCATGCTTTTCTTTTATCCGGTAAACGAAGAATATTTAACCGAGCCAGGGGTTCCGTCCATAGAGCTGATCCGGGGGCATAAAGCGCTCGGAGACGAGTTTCGATTGAAACTTCTTTTTCTGCTTCAAAAAGGTCCATTATCACTGCAGGAATTGAGCGGACAGTTTCACATGTCAAAAACGACACTTCACCATCAGCTTTCCCTTTTAAAAGCCGCGAAGTTCGTTAGTGTTGAAAAAGGGATCTATTCGGCAAATGTGAAACAGATCCAGTCTTTTTCGGAAAGATTAATCCAGTACTTGGGAAAAGAAGAATGAAAAGCTACTCGAGGTCGTTTAAAGCGCTTTGGACCGGAGAGATGGTATCTGAATTTGGAGGAGCAGCAGGGGGCATTGTCAACGGATTGCTTCTGTATGAACTGACCGGCTCAAAAGAATGGATGGGAGCATTGTGGCTGGTTTACTTTCTACCTTCTCTAGTGCTGCAGGGAATCAGTGCTCCTTTTTTAAATCACGTGATAAAAGAAAAAGTGCTCCGAAACATTCAGCTCATCCGCATGGGTGCATACTTGCTGCCGCTGATCGGATCACTGCTCCATTCGCATGCGGGGACCATTTTTGGACTTGCCATTCTGCAATGCTGTTTAGGCTTGCTGCAGCCGATCTATGCCAGTCTGTCGTTTTCTCTTTTGCCTGAAATCTGCAAAAAGGAGGAGCTGGCAGAAGCGAATGGATTGCTTGATGGAATGATACGGCTGATGAGTTTTCTTGCGCCTGGCGTAACTTCATTATTGCTGCTGATCAGTCCTGTGCCTCTTATTTACGCACTTTCTTCTTTCTTGTTTCTCGTTAGCTATTATGCCCTTTCACGAATACCGCCGCTTGAAACGAAAAGAGCAGCGGTGTGGACTAAACGATTTTGGTGGTCAGAGATGAAGCAGGGGTATCAGAACTTTTTTCAGTATCCATATCTCTTGAGGCTGACCCTTCTTTCATCAAGTGTCCAATTTGCTGTAGGAGCTGCCATGGTCTTAAGTGTTCCTCTGATTCGGAGTGAACTCAATGGAGAACGGTGGGAGTATGCTGTTTTTTCAGGAGCTTTTCCGATCGGCTATGCGCTGGGGACCGTCCTAATAAAGCGAATTCCAAAATCGCCATGGACGATGTATTTTGGACTCGTAGGCGGAGGAATTTCCTTCCTTCTTCTTTTCGTGGTGACGTCGATTCCAGGGGCATGGATGTGCGAGTTGTTTGGTGGAATGGTATTCCCGCTGTTCAACGCTCAAAGCGCTGCTAATTTCCAGAAGGAAGCTCCCCGAGAGCGATTGGCCCAGTTAAGTGCCGTCCGCTTGCTGTTCATGAGAGCCACGATGCCTTTGGGGATCTTATTTGCTTCTTCAGCATTCCTTCATCTCTCCATACGCCAGACTTTTGGTGTGATTGGAACGGTTATTGTCTTGCCCGGTTTATTTTTTCTGATCAAGGAAAGTGGAAGGATACATTTTTTAAATAAACAAAAGGGGCTGTCCTGAAAGTCGAAAATTGACCTTCAGGCAGCTCCTTTGACGTGAAAAATCTTCAATGAAAAGTTGATTGAAGTGGAAGATGCGAGACTCCTGCGGGACNNACTTCTTGGACAGCCCCATTTATTGCTCTGGCAGCTGATCCCCCACATATTTACCATAATCGGGAATGGCAATCTTATCAAAATCTCGTGCTAATCTTGTGAGATTTTGTGAGAGCCATTCTCCTTTAACTGGGCGCCCATGTCCTGTAACCGCCATTGCGGGGTGCAACGACTCCAGTTTTTTCACTGATTGCCAGGCTGTCATCCAGTCAGGGGTAAAATAGCGGGGTGGTCCGCTGATCTCCAGTTCCTGTATGATGACGCTGTATAGGTCCTCTTGTTTTACGGTGATGAAAGCATCCCCGGCGATCAATGCCTTGTCAGAATCCCGAAACAAGGAAATATGGCCGTCAGTATGGCCAGGTGTATGAATCCAGCGCCAACCAGGCATTTCGGGAACAGATCCATCTTCAGGGAGAGCGGTTACTCGTTGATCCAGGTCAATCGATTCGTGCGGGAAAAGAAAGGACATTTTTGCCACCATACCACCTTCCACAGAAGGATCTGGCTCTTGATAATCTTTCTTCCCAGTGACATAAGGCAGCTCAAGCCGGTGGGCATAGACAGGGACATCCCACTTTTTCAAAAGGCCAATGATGCCGCCGATATGATCGAAATGGGCATGCGTGAGAATGATGACTTTCGGCCGTGAACCTTTTCCGAAGCGCTCTTCAGCCTCATAGATGATCTTTTCGGCCGAATCAGGCATACCGGCATCGACCAGTACCCAATCTTGCCCGTTTTCAGGCTTTCCGATAAAACAAAGATTAACGATCTGGTTGGTATAGCTGTAAATATCGGGTGCGAGTTCTATTCCTTCACCAGAAGTGACCGAGCTGACTGGAATGTATTTATTCGTAGAAGCACTGCCCTCCACATGATCCATACTGAAGACCCTCCGTTCCATTTTTTCTCTACTCGTATAGGGTTTTCAATACGGTATAATTTATGCGGGAATCCCTTATTGTCAAGAGCATGAAAGTGGAAAAAACAGCAGAATAAATGCTACCTTTGAAGAGGGAACAGGAGGACTGAACATGAATAAGTTAAAAGGACGGATACTGATTATGACATCCGTACAGGCGGAAAAAGAAGCCGTTCTTCGCGGATGGCATGATCCCCGAGTGGATGTTGTACTGGCAGGTGTCGGACCTGTGGCATCAGCCATCAATACGATGAAGGCATTAAACGCCAATACATATAATCTTGTCATTAATGCAGGAATTGCCGGTGGTTTTGCCAATAGAGCTGACATTGGTTCACTGGTGATCGCAAATGAAATTGTCTGTGCCGATTTAGGTGCTGAATCTCCCGATGGCTTCCTCAGTCTGGACGAGCTGGGATTTGGTTCTTCAACTAGAGTTGGAGTGGATGAAAGCTTCGTACTGGCTATATCATCTGCACTGTCAAAAGCTGGTCTAATCGCACAAACAGCACCCATTCTTACTCTTTCAAAGGTGACAGGGACCACAGAAACGACTGAAGAATTAATGGAACGGGAACCGGAAGCCGCAGCTGAAGCGATGGAAGGATACGGTGTGGCATTGGCGGCACAGGAGTATAATCTGCCGGTGCTTGAAATCCGGGCGATCTCCAATAGGGTAGGTCCTCGTGATCGTGGGGGATGGCGGATAAAAGATGCGCTGATATCCCTTGAATCAGCAAGTAAAGTTTTAATGGAGGTATTATAAATGAGTAAAATGAGCATCGCCTTTTCACCATGCCCGAATGATACGTTTGTGTTTCATGCATTGGTCCATGGAATGGTGCCAGGCACCCCGGAATTTGATGTGACCTATGCCGATATTGACATTACAAACGGATTGGCTGCCCGACAGGAGGGGCCAGATATACTAAAGATTTCGTATGCTGCACTTCCTTGGGTGCTGGATCATTATGATTTGATTCCTTGCGGAGGAGCACTTGGACGAGGCTGCGGCCCGCTTGTTCTTCTGAATCAAGACGGCGAAGTAAGTCCGGACATGCTGTCAGGAAAAAGGGTTGCCGTGCCGAGCGAACGTTCTACGGCTTATTTGCTGTTCCGTCTATGGGCAGCTCAAAATGTACCAGGCGGAATTGGAGAAACAGTCGTAATGCCGTTTGACCAAATCATGCCGGCTGTTAAAGAAGGTAAGATTGATGCTGGCCTCGTCATTCATGAAGCCCGTTTTACCTATCAAAATTATGGCTTGAACCTGTTGGCCGATATGGGTAACTGGTGGGAAGAGGACACTGGGCTGCCGATACCGCTCGGTGCGATTATTGCCCGCAAGTCGATGAATATTGAATCAATCACGAAATGGATTCGTTCCTCAGTTGCCTATGCGTGGGAATTTCCAGAAGCGTCAAGAGAATATGTCATGCAGCATGCGAGCGAACTATCACTCGATGTAGCTCAGCAGCACATCAACCTCTATGTGAATGAATTTACCGCTGATTTAGGGGAAAAGGGCTATGAAGCGATCATTTCTTTGCTTAATCGCGCGGCCAAAGAAGGTCTTGTACCGGAAAGAGACTATTCCACACTTTTAAAAATGGAGGACTAAGTTATGAATTCACTAAACATCGATTTTCATAAAACAGCCTTCGTCATTATCGATCTTCAAAAAGGGATCGTCAAATTCCCTGGCGGACAAGAGGTAGTTGAGAAAGCTGCTGAATTGGTGAAGCTGTTCCGTCAAAAAGAGGGATTTATATCATTCGTGAACGTAGAGTTTCATGATGGAAAAGATGCATTGAAACCAGCCACTGACCAGCCTGCGTCTTCTGCTGAACGGCCTGCCGATTGGGCTGAGTTTGCACCTGAACTTGGTGTTACGGACAATGATTACGTCGTCACGAAGCGCCAATGGGGAGCTTTTTTCGGTACGGATCTTGATCTTCAGCTCAGGCGGCGCGGAATTGACACCATTGTGCTCTGCGGGATTGCCACCAACATCGGTGTTGAAAGTACGGCGAGAGAAGCCTTCCAGTTTGGATACAACCAAGTTTTCATAACGGACGCGATGGTTGCGCTCAGCCAGGAAGAGCATGACGCATCCTGCCGCTTTATTTTTCCGAAAATCGGTAAGGTAAGGACGCTGGAGGAATTTTTGAAACACATTCACGTGAACTAAACAGAAGGAAGGATTTCGGTCCTTCCTTCTTTTTTAATGGCTGTTTTCGTAACCTTTGTTGCTAATTGAATATAAAGGGTTGTGTAATTATATATTAAAAGATAACATGGAAAAAATTGAAAGGAGGTATAAAAATGACTTGGCTATTGGTCTTAATTTTAGGAATAATAGCGTTTGCTTTGTTTTTAGACTGGAGACGCAAAAAAAACAACAACAATTCTCGACCTCCAATAAACCCTGGTGCTAAGCCAGGAGAAAGCACTAATTATATGATGGGAGATAATAAATATACTGACGGTGGTGGTTCATAGAAAAGCAACAGAGCGTTTTTACCCTGAAAGGTTAGCTCCCTTTTGCCGATGTCATGAGAATGATCCAAAAATATGTAATAGATGAAGCTCAAGATGAAAGGTAACGATCGTTCAAGAATAAGACCTGTACGTGATGAATATCCATACTGTATAACGAGAGAGAGAGAATCTATGGACCGAGAAGGAACGACCAATCCGGGTGATATTGCCCTGAAAGAAGGCTATCGAATCGAAGCGGCAGTAAAAGGGTTTCAGCATCCAATCAGTTTATTATTTACGGCAAGTGGAAGGCTTATTGTCGGGGAAGCAGGTGTGGTAACAGGTTATGGCAGAGTGATAGAAGTAACTAGACAGGGAAATAAGGTCATCGCAGAGGGATTTGAACCTCCGCTTACTGGCATCAATCAATATGGAAGCAAAATCTATGTTTCGCATAGAGGAAAAATTACGGCCGTTACGATAGATGGAGAAAAAGAGGATATCCTGACTGGCTTGCCAAGCCACGGAGATCATCACAATAATAAAGTGGTTTTTGGAAGAGACGATAAAATGTATTTTGGGCAAGGAACGGCTACCAATTCAGGAGTAGTCGGGAAAGACTCAGGATGGTTGAAGGTGTTCAGGTATTTTCATGATTATCCGGGCCAGGATATTACGTTGAACGGAAAAAACTTTAAAGTTTAGATTATAGCCGTCTCCTCACATATTTTTTTAGAATAAACCATGTGATTTCCAGCCAGGCCAAACTATATCCCCACGTGAAAAGCAATAGGTACAGCCAAAGATAAAAGTTGCCGATACTGTGGAATGCGGGCCCGAATAAAGGAAATTGAAATCCGATCAGCATGATGCAAATTCCAGAAATAAGACAAATGGAACCAGTGGTTACAATCAAAATACGTCTTTTAAAAAAAGTAAAGCCATGGCCCAATCCCAATCCAAGCAAACCGGTTGTAAAAATAAAAATCAATAATTCACTAGGCTGCACAATAACAAGGAGCAGACATGTTAAAACGAAGGAGTAAAACCCAAGAAGCGGAGAGATGATGGTGATCAAAACAACAGGAAGAGTGGAAAGGGGGCTGATGATGGGTCCGATCATCGGCAGAGTACCTCCAGCAGATTGCAGGAGTGCAGTCACTGCAGAAGCAATGGAAGTCATTACGAGTAATGCAGTTTTAGAAAAGCGGTTCTGAACAGAGTATGCTGCCATTTCAACAAGGCGATCCATTCTTTTAAAAAGGTACATAGAAGCCTCCTGCCATTCATTTTTTTACGTGACTATATCAATATAGTCCTGAACGTAAGGGGCATTCCTATTTTTACCTATTTTTATATGAAGGTTTACCGTAAACGGGCACTTCAAACGAGGATGTTATGAATAACCACGATGGAGGATTGAAAGAGCCGGGGATTTCAACGCTCCCGGCTCTTCATCATTCATGACGATTTATATCATTTCTTCTGTTTCTATATCTGGTTCTTCGTCGCTTTTGTTAAATTCCGGTCCGCCGTATTGCTCGTTGATCTCTTTAGCTAGTTGCTCCAGGAACTCATCTGAGAATAAGTGCCCTTCTTTTTTAGACATTTTAAATCCTCCTTTTTTTCGGGAAGTTCAAAATTTCTTTGTATATTAAATATTACCCATATCTTTAAAATTACCTTTAAGTAAAGTTTTTAATCTTTGTATTTACATTTTTTTAAGAGAGGAGTATTATTATCTAAGTTTCAAATTCTTAAATCGCTTAAACCAATTGGTGCGGGGGAACCATAATGGTCTTTTTTAAAAAGTCCTGGGGGTGAATCCTTAAGTAGGTAGGGCTACTCAATGGCCCGAATCCGACAGCTAACCTCGTAAGCGTTAATGAGAAGGAAATGAAGCTTGTGAGACTGGTAAACAAACGTCCGCAGGTCTATTAAAATTGGCTTGGGGGCTTTTTTCATGTGCATCTATACACAAATTTTTTATCGGCGGAGGAAAAACAGTGTTTTCTTATTTAAAGAGACTATTAATCGGAAGACCGCTCAAATCAAATGAGCTGGGGGAGCAGAAGCTTAACAAAACAAAAGCTTTAGCCATTCTTTCCTCAGATGCGTTATCATCTGTTGCGTATGGACCGGAGCAGATCTTGATCGTCTTAGTTACGGTTGGTGCTGCGGCTTTCTGGTATTCCATTCCCATTGCGGTTGGTGTACTTATTCTTTTAACTGCCCTTATTTTATCCTATCGGCAGATCATCTTTGCCTATCCACATGGCGGTGGGGCTTATGTTGTTTCAAGAGATAATTTGGGAGTGAATCCTGGATTAATCGCAGGCGGCTCGCTGCTGGTTGATTATATTTTAACCGTGGCAGTTAGTGTGTCAGCGGGTACAGATGCTATTACGTCTGCTTTCCCGGCGCTGCATTCTTATACTGTACCGATTGCGATTGTGTTTGTTTTGTTCCTTACAACTTTAAATTTGCGTGGGGTAACAGAATCTGCTTCGATTTTAGCTTATCCCGTTTATCTGTTTGTCCTAGCTTTATTTATCTTGATAGGTGTTGGATTGTATCAAATTTCAACGGGCCAGGTGCCTGCTGACTTACATACGTCTGTTGGAACACCAGTTGCCGGAATCAGTCTGTTTTTATTGTTGAAGGCCTTTGCTTCAGGCAGCTCAGCGTTAACAGGTGTAGAAGCCATTTCCAATGCTATACCGAATTTCAAGGATCCTGCCCCCAATAATGCGTCAAAGACGTTGATGGCCATGGGCGGATTATTGGCTTTACTATTTTCAGGAATTGTTTATTTGGCTTATTATTATGGAATTACTCCAAGTGTAAAGGAGACAGT
This sequence comes from Fictibacillus sp. B-59209, assembly GCF_036216745.1. NCBI lineage: Bacteria > Bacillati > Bacillota > Bacilli > Caryophanales > Fictibacillaceae > Fictibacillus > Fictibacillus sp. B-59209. Next base: position 186,507 of record NZ_JARMMC010000008.1, read on the forward strand.
GGTTTCTCAAATTGCCGACCATACATTTGGAAGAAACTATATGTATTATTTTATTCAGGGAACAACAGCATTAATTCTAATTTTGGCGGCAAACACAGGATATTCCGCTTTCCCGTTGCTCGCAGTTAACCTTGCAAAAGATAAATTTATCATGCGGATGTTTACCATTAGGGGTGACAGGCTTGGTTACTCAAATGGAATCATTACATTGGGAGTCAGCGCGATTATCCTGATCATCCTGTTTAAAGGACAGACAGAGCATCTTATTCCGCTTTATGCCGTCGGGGTGTTTATCCCTTTCACCTTGTCTCAGTCAGGCATGATCGTGAAATGGATCAGGGAAAAACCAAAGGGATGGGTATCAAAGCTTATTATCAATGCAACCGGAGCTCTCATCAGTTTAACGGTAACCCTGATGTTCTTCTTTACTAAATTTCCACAGGTTTGGCCGGTATTAATCTTCTTGCCGATCATCGTCATCATTTTTCATAAGATCAAAACACATTATGAATTAGTAGGAGAACAATTAAGAATTAAACCGGATCAGCAGCCGAAGACGATTGAAGGCAACGTCATTATCGTACCTGTAGCAGGAATTACACAAGTTGTTGAAAACTCCATCAACTTTGCTACCTCTCTTACAGATCAGGTCATAGCGGTATATGTTGCATTTGAGCGTGAGGACGAAAGAATATTCGAAGAAAAATGGAAGAAATGGCAGCCGAATGTTCGCCTCGTTACGCTGCATTCCCATTATCGAAGCATTATCCAGCCATTGACGAAATTTATTGACACGGTGCAGCATAAAGCCAATGAAAATAACTATCAAGTAACCGTATTGATACCTCAGTTCATTACGAAGAAAAGCTGGCATAATATTCTTCATAACCAGTCAAGCTTACTGATTCGAGCGTATTTGCTCTTTAAACGAGATGTGGTCATTGCGACCGTGCCTTACCGTTTTAAAAAATAGTTGATGAAAAAAACACTTCCGAAGATTTTACCTCACGGAAGTGTTTTTTCTGTTTTAGGATGGATTTCGTAAGGCTGATAAGCTCCGTTTGCGTTCCGACATTGAAATCAAAGCGGTAGCCAGGGCGATAATAATGAAACATCCGCCGACGGTTGCATTGGATTCTACGGTAGATTGCTCAATCACAAAACCGCCGATGGCAGAACCGAATGCAATACCAAAGTGAAGCGCCGTGTTATTCAGGCTTTGCTGGATATCTGACGTTTCAGCAGTGGAGGATTCGATAAGATAGCTTTGCATAGCGGGTGTAATGGCCCAGCTCAGCATGCTCCAGATAATCATCACGCTCAAGAAAAGCGGAAGGGAAAACGTTGTATAAGGAATAACGAACATCGTAAACCCGAAAAGGATGATAAATCCAATAATAGAGCGTTTCGTACCCAAACGGTCAGCAAGAAAACCTCCAACACCTCCGCCAGCTACCGCCGCACAGCCAAAGACGAGATAGACAATGCTTACCCACGTTCCGTTCAGGCCAAGGGCTGTTTTTAAGAAGGGCGTTAAATATCCATAAAGCGTCAAGTGGCCGGCCAAAAAGAGGAAGGACGTTAACTGGCCGAACAGAAGCTTTCGGTTTTTCAGCGTCTTTATCTGTATCATAAGGGAAACAGCAGGTTTTGAAGCCATTTGCTCCATAAAAAAGTAAACCCCAGCCATGGAAAGCAGCGTCAATCCGGCGATCAAAATAAAAGGAGCACGCCAGCCGAATGCATTTCCAAGCATTAATCCGATCGGAACTCCAAGCACGAGCGAGGCACTGATTCCCATGAAAACGACACCGATGGCACGAGCACGATATTGTTCAGATACGATATTAGATGCGATTGTGATGCACAGAACAACCAGCAGAGAGCCGCTTGCCGCTGATAGGATTCGAGCAATCAAGAGCACACTGTATGTCGGGCTGAAGATCGCAATGCCGTTTCCGGCAAAAAACACGAGCAGTGTCAGCAGGGTAAGGCGTTTTCTTTCTACTTTAGATGTCATCATAAGAAGAAGAGGTGAGGCGACCGCAAAAACAAGCGAAAATGCTGTGATCAGAAAACCGGCATGGCCGATGCTGACATGTAAGTCTTCCGCCACGAGATCAAGTATTCCGCCAATGATCAATTCAACCATACCTACAACAAAAGATACGATGGTCAATAAGTAAACACGTTTATTCATAGCTATTCATCCTTTTGTGAAAAAGTTACCACTGTAATAGTAACATTTATAAAAAGAAAAACAAGATAAAAGTTTGTTTGTACATAAATTGGAAAGGACTGTGTTATGATTTACATAGTGATTAAAGTCAAGGAGTCAAAAACATGCTGCAGCAATTCGGATTTACTCAATATGAAAGCCAGGTGTATCAATCCTTAATCACCGAGGATCAGCCGCTGGATGCTACCGGTATTGTCAAACGTTCTGGAGTTCCCCGTTCCAAAGTGTATGAGGTGCTTCACCGTCTGGCGGAAAAAGGAATGATCATGGAATCAACTGTGGAAAAAAAGCGGCTGTATACCGCACTGCCGATCGAGGCAACGATTAAAAAGCTCAAAGCCGACTTTGAGACCAATGTACAGCAGCTCAGAGAAGCACAGATAAAAAAAACAGTAACCGACGACCGGGTGTGGACGCTGAAAGACAATCAGTCCATCCAATCTGTCCTGCAAGGTCTGCTGCAGGGAGCGGAACAATCCATTATCATTTCTGGGTGGGCGGATGACTTAACAGGCTATCTCCCATTACTGGAAGAGAAATATAAAAACGGGCTTTCAGTAAAAATTCATGTGATCGGTGAACTCTCCACGGAAATTCCGGACGTCTCAACCTTAATACCAGATACGCAGCACGGAACGTTGGAAAGAAGCCGGATCCTGATCGTGGACGAAGAAGAGATGCTCTTTGCTGGGATGGAAGATACGGCCTGGCAAGCCATTCGGACGAAATCACGTCCTCTCGTCAAATTCTTCGCGGAATTCTTTTATCATGATGTGGCACTAACAGAAATCACAAGAAAATACAAAGACACCGTCATGAAGGATGAAGCTGTAAGGAATGTTCTGTTGAACTTAAGATATTAGCTCTGTTAGGCAATGTTGTTGATTTCTGGTGGGGTGTGATTGAACCGCCTTTGGAAAAACAGACGGGTAAAAGCAAGCTTTTTTCCCGTCTGCTTTTCTGGCGCTTCATTTGTTTCACAAATCAGCAGGCTCTTATCATCGCCTGCTATCACCCCTTATTATTGGAGAAAAAACTTGAGGGACTCTTTTAAGCATCAGTTTGCGAAGCCCATTAAGATTGAAAATCAACAATATGCTTTTGCAAAGCCAAGATATAATAAGAATAATAGCTCCTGCATAGCAGGGGCTATTTATTTGGAGAAATTTAACGAATTGAAAATGTCCCAAATAGGGTAAAGACTCCTATAAAGAAAATCAGACAGGAGATGTTATTTTGGAGAATCAGAAGCCAGTGATCGGGATTACATGCTCAACAAAGGACATAGGAGGTCAGGAAACGGCCTATTTGCACTATAGCTATGCTACTTCCGTTATGAAGGCGGGTGGTGTTCCAGTCATACTTCCTATGGGTGACAAAGAAACGGTGAAAGAATGGGCAGCCCTGTGTGATGGCATATTGCTTAGCGGGGGAGAGGACATGGATCCACAGCAAATTGGAGCAGAACCGCATCCTAATCTTGGAAAAGTCATTCCGGAACGAGACGAAACAGAAATCAACCTCATCAACTATGCACAGAATAATAATATTCCTATCTTTGCGATCTGCCGGGGAATTCAGGTATTGAACGGAGCTTTGGGTGGAACGCTGGTGCAGGATCTAAATGAAGAGAGAGGGGATGTCATTAAACATTATCAGGACGGTGCGCGTTCGGCTGCTACTCATTCCATCAGCGTAGAAAAAGGTACGCTTTTATCCGAAATTCTTGGAACTGAGGATATATCGGTTAATAGTTTCCATCATGGGGCAGTAGATGAAGTGGCACCGGGCTTAAAAGCTGCGGCCTATGCTTCAGACGGAGTGATTGAAGCTTTAGAAGGCACGGATCTAGAGAAAAGCTGGGTGCTAGCAGTTCAATGGCATCCGGAAGATATGACAGAAGTAAGTGATGAAATGCATCAATTGTTTGTTCATTTTGTGCAAAAATGCCATGAGTTGTTGGAGAAGGAACAGCCCGCTCTCTAATCAGTAATGTATTAATAGGAAATCAGGTCATAAAAAAAGAGCTGTTCATCAGCTCTTTTTTTAGTTTCCTTCAGGGGGGACGAACAGTGAGAGATGTTGTTTCAGCACATTTGCTTGAAACGGAAGAGGCTCGCCTTCATCTCCATCAATATTGACCACAAGCTGTTCTGAAGCGGAAACCTTCAGTGAAGCCGACTTGATATATTCCACATCATTGTGTTCTTTTAGCTCACCCTTGATCAGTTTTGGAATGATGTTTAACGTACCAGGAAAAGAAATGTTTTTGACCACGTAAATATGAAAGATCCCGTCATTCACCTTCGCATGTGGCGCAAGCTTTTCAAAACCTCCTACGGAATTGGTAAGTGCGGTAATTAATAAATACGCTTTTCCCTCCCATTCGCCTTGATCATGCGAGATGGTCAATGAAAATGGTGTTTTATTAATGATAGCCTTCATTCCCTCCACAAAATAAGCAAACGGCCCGAGCAGTGTTTTTTGCTCTGTACTCACGTTGTAGGAGGCTTCGGCAATGGCTCCCACCGCCAGAACATTCATAAAGTGTCTGTCATTGATCTTACCGATATCTGCTTTTTTATAGTGCTGGGAAGGAAGAATCTTTATAGCTTCAGAAGGGTCAAGCGGAATGTTCAGCGCTCTTGCGAAATCGTTGACCGTACCGAGCGGAATAATTCCAAAATCAGGACGATGCTCTTGTTCAGCGAGTCCGTTGACTGCCTCACTAACTGTACCATCCCCTCCCATGGATACTACGGTATCATAGTGAAGTTCACATGCTTTTCTTGCAAACTCCTCAGCGTCGCCTTCTTTTCTTGTTTCACAAACGGTCACTTCCTCATGAAATTTTTGAAGTGTTCGTTCCGCCTCCGGAAGAAGATCCTTCGCTTGTTCCTTTCCAGAAGAAGGATTCAAGATAATCATCGCCTTTTTCATAGCCCCCCCCTTTTTTTACTGTATTCCTAAATAAGAGAGTACCCGTTACGGGTTGATTTCTAACTTGCAGGGGCAGTAAAGCTTTCGTGCTTTACAGTCCCTTTCATCAAAGGAAAAAGATGTTCTCTGTCGAATGATAGAAGGTAGTGGATGTCGAAAGGGAGTATCACATGGAATTTACCATAAATAAAGAGTATTTGAGCCAAGCGGTTTCGGATGTCAGTAAAGCTGTATCCGCACGGACGACATTACCAATCCTGTCGGGTATTAAGATGGCTGCTGACCATGGCCGCCTTACGCTTACAGGAAGCAATGCTGAGATCGTGATTGAGCGTGTGCTGCATTCCGATGTGCAAGGTGAGAGTATGATGGCAGTACATAAAACCGGAAGTATAGTTGTTTCTGCAAAATATTTAAATGACCTTATCAAAAAACTGCCGGGTGATCTGCTGGTTAAGGTTGGGGAAAATCATTCGGTATCCATTCAATCAGAAGATATTGTTGTATCACTAAAAGGATTTCATGCAGGGGAGTTTCCTCGCCTCACGATGTCCCAGCCTGAAGCCAGCCATCAGTTACCAGGCACCGTCCTAGCTGATATGATCAAACGAACGATGTTTGCTGTCAGTAAAAATGGAGCACGGCCTGTCCTGACTGGTGTGCATTTTGTCTTTGATCAAAATTTTTTCTGCAGCACCGCTACCGACTCTCTGAGACTGGCAACCTATAAACGCAATATTGGCGCCAGTTTGACCGGCTCATTTATCGTGCCTCAGCCTGCTCTGAATGAGTTTTTAAAGCTAATGGGGAGCTACACGGGTGAAGTCACCTTAAAGCTTACTGAAAGCTATATCGAGTTTTCAACCGATGTTTTTTCTTTTTATTCGAGGCTTATTGCCGGAAAGTATCCGAACACGGCTTCCTTGATTCCGAACGAATTTAAAACGGTTATTACATTGCAGGCCAGTGATTTCTTAAAAGGAATTGACCGGGCAGCATTGTTTGCCGGGGAGTGGAAAAATAATAATGTGAATCTAACTCTTCTGGAGGGGAAAAAGCTCGGGATCTCTTCCCGATCTATGGAATCAGGCACCATCCATGAGATCCAGAACATTAACAGTTTAGAAGGCGAGGAAGAACTCAGTATTTCTCTTGATGGGAAATTTCTGACGGAAGCTCTGCGCGGAATAAAAGATGAAGAAATTAAAATCAGTTTCAGCGGGTCCATGAAGCCTGTTTTGATCGAATCTGTTTCTGATTCGCCTTATCAGCATCTTATTTCACCCGTGAGAGCGTATTGATGGGGAGAAGAAGGTTTGCTCTGGAGGTTTGGAAGGCGGATTGTCGTTTACCCGCTAAAACAAGTGATTTACCCGCCGAAACGAAGCAAATACCCGCCAAAATAAAAAAATACCCGCGAAAATAGGACGTTTACCCGCCAAAACCTTATAGTAAATTAGCGGATAATCAATACAAAAAGCACCGGCGCTCTATACTGCATCCCAAAAGTTAGAGAAAAAACTTAACTTTTGGGGGTCACTTCGCTCCCGGTGCTTTTTCCGCTTATTTCACTTTCACATTAGCAGCATTCTCGTAAACTTCCAGAGCTTCTTTTACACTCGCATTCTTACGGACAATCTCATGGATCGCCTGAATCATGGCGGCTGGATGCTCTGACTGCCAGATGTTTCTGCCCATATCAACGCCGGCTGCGCCTTCCTGCATGGCATTATACGTCAGATTTAATGCATCCTTCATGGTATCCAGCTTAGGTCCGCCAGCGATGACTACTGGAACTGGGCAAGTGCCCGTTACTTTTTCAAAGTTTTCGCAGTAATAGGTTTTAATAATATCAGCGCCCATTTCTGCACCAATTCGAGAGGCAAGGGCCAGGAAGCGTGCTTCGCGTTTTTGCAGTTCCTTTGCAACAGCAGTAATCGCAAGGACAGGTATGCCGTAGTCGTGAGCTTCGGTTACAACAGAGGCCAGGTTTGAAACGGTTTGAGTTTCATAGTCTGAGCCCACAAAGATCGAAACACCAACGCCTACGGCATTATGGCGGATAGCTTCTTTCATCGGAGTGACAATATGTTCATTAGCCAAATCCTTGCCCACTACACTAGGGCCGCCTGATACCCTCATTAACACTGGTCTTTCACAGTTTTCAGGTATGCAGGCAGAGAGGGCTCCTCTTGTCGCAAATAAGGAATCTGTATAGGGGAGCAGCTCTTTTACGGTTTCTCCCGGTTTCTCTAGCCCGTGAATTGGACCCAGGAAATAACCGTGATCAATGGCGAGCATTACTGCTTTTCCCTCAGGCAGTATTTGATTCATTCGGTTTTTTAATCCCCAACTCATATGATCACTCCTTCTCAAGATCTGGATTGTCTACAACAACAGAATCTTTTTCTTGTATATGCGGTGATTTAATAAATACAGCTTTAAAATTTTGTTGAGATTGATTGATGAGATAGTGAGCTTCGTTTGGCCGGACTTGAAGCATGTCACCAGTTTTGGCAGGCACTCGCACACCATCAATATAGAAATCTATGGAACCTTCTAGTACATAAAAAATTTCTTCGCATGTCGTATGATAGTGATTTGGGAAGTCCTGGCCAGGCTTCAGCACGACAACACCAAGGTCTACATTTGGACCTTTCGTTAAATATTTAGGGCCATGATCTCCGAAGCGGAATTCATTTTCTGCCTCATTCACTTTCAGCAAAACAGCCACCCCTTTTCCTCTGTATTTATGACGGTCAAACAGAACCAGGTGCTTTCCACATATGATGGGTCAGCCCTTGGTCAGAGAGTGCCAGATGCTCCTTGTATACGGCCTGCCAATTCTCAAAAATCTTCGCATAAAGGCTATGATTTTCTTTATTTGGTTCATATGTGTTCTCCCATTGAACGATTTCAAGGGCAGCTTTTTCAATGGATGAGTAAATGCCCGCTCCATAACCAGCGACGATCGCTGTTCCGAGGGCGGCAGCTTCCTTCACAAGCGGAACCTTCACCTTGACTCCGAGCACGTCAGAAAGGATCTGGCACCAAAGCTTGCCTTTAGAAGCTCCTCCGGCAAAAATGACTTCATCAGGATAGTAGCCGGTGTGCTCCTGTATCATTTTTAAGTTTCCCAGCGTCACCAGGGCTGCATTTTCTTCAATCGCCCGGAACAATTCCTTTTTGCCGCAGCGCTCGGGATCGAGAGAAAGATTAGTAAAAGAAGGGGAGGCGTGGCGCCAGGAAATAAAGTTCATTACATCTGAAAAAATAGGCATGATGCCATAAGAGCCCACAGGAACTTCAGCTGCCTGTTCTTCCAGCAATTCATAGGGGTCTCTTCCAAGCTCTCTTGCACGATTCTTTTCTTCTGTACAAAAGGCATCCCGAAACCAGCGCATGACGAGGCCAGGGAAGAAGACTATGGTTTCATACTGCCAAAGATGGGACACTGCATGACAATTGATTCGTATGCGCTGTTTAGGATCGGGGACAGGGGCAGTCACGTTAACTTCTTGCTGCCAAAAGCTTCCTCCGGAAACAAGGGTCTGACCTTCCTTCACTACTCCAACACCTACGGAGGCGAGCTGAGCATCACCTCCACCTGAAAATACGGCTGTACCTTCAGCCAATCCGGTGAACTTTGCAGTTTCAGCTGTAACATGCCCAAGTAATGTTCCTGCTTCATGGACAGGTGGGAATAGGCTGCTCTTCATTCCGCATTCCTTGGTAATCTGCTTATCCCAAGTGCGTTCTTTTATATTAAAGATGCCGCTTGTGCAGCCATTGGAAGGGTCGGCTTGCAGTTTTCCGCAAAGCTTATAGAGGAGCCAATCATTAAGCATCGTGATGGCTGATGTCTCCTTATAGATTTCAGGCTGATTTTTCTTGATCCATAAAAGACGAGGCAATGCTCCCAGCGCAAAGGTTTGGCCCGAAAGGCTGTACAGGTCCTCTTCAATAAGTGGGCGCAGCTGTTTCAAGTCTGTTACTTCTTCTGAAGCACGGGAGTCCACATTGGCGCATGCCCAAATTTCCTGGCCTTCTTTGTTGTAAAGAACAAAACCTTCCCGCATGCTTGTTGCACTGATTCCTTTTATACACTGAGGCGTTATTTCGGCTTGTTGCACGGCATCTTTTATGCATTCCACAGCTATTCTCCAGTTCTCTTTTACATCAAAATTCATAGAGCCGGGAAAGCGCGGATCTGCCGGATGATCCCATTCCTGCTGTGACAATGAAAGTTGATTGCCTTTCGTATCGAATAAAATCGCACGAATACTACCCGTTCCTGCATCAAGTGCTAGGATGGCATCCATTCTTTTTTTGTCGCCTCCTTCTGCATTAATTGAATAGCACTTTCTTCATCCGTGATTAAAGTTTGAACATATCCGCCTTTCAATGCTCCGTAAATGGCATCGATTTTCGTTTGTCCTCCTGCTACTCCGACCGCATTTTTCATTCCTTTTAGTTTAGAGATGGGTATTCCAATTCTGCGTTCATGGTGAGGGAGAGTGAGGAGTTCTCCGGCAGCATTGTAAAATTGGCCGAGGATATCGCCGACTCCATTCTGTTTCTTGATTGTCGTCATTTCTTTCAAGGTTATTTTTTCTTCTTTAATAATGGTGGCATCTGATGACAATCCGCCTATTCCGACGAGCATGACAGAAGAAACACCTGCAAGCTCGAGGATATCGCTCACAGCAGGCTCGGAAAGAATGCTTGAGGCCATTTGTTGAGAGGAGGCAAGAAATGGTGCCGGGATAATATGAAACCCGCCCTGAAATTTGCTAAGCCCGCCATCAAGAGAATAATTTTTCTTTTGAAAATAATAGTTTACTCCGCCAGTCAGCGTAACAATGGATACATTGGCTGCCGGGTCAAGTGACAGGTGCTGCAGTGTACGGGTAACGGCTTCACCCCAGCCAATCCCGAGAAGCTGTTCGGAAGTCAAGGTGCTTTCAAGGTATTGTGCTGCCGCTTTTGCTAAGGAGTCTGACAGGTTGGAAGCAGGAGTTGGAATAATGAAGGCATCGGAGAGTCCAAATGTTTCTATAACATCTCTTTCGGTGCTCAAACAGTTGATTCCGTTCCCTCGAATGTTAAATTGAACAATTCCGTCAGAACGGGCTTTTTCCAGCATACGGACGATCTTGTTTCGGGAAAGATCCAGCAGTTCGGCAATTTCATTTTGTGTCAGATTGTTTTTATAGTAGTGCCAGGCTACTTTTACGATTAAATTCTCCTCATAAGTGGACCTTTTCATGAGTTTCATCCTTTCCACATATGACCGTTGCTTCAACATATGTTCCTCCAAAAATGATTATGCCCGCTATTCAACGTGTGAAAATTGGTTCTAAGGAATCATTCGCTAAGATAAAATGCTACAAATACCACTTATTCTTTCCCAACAAAAATTAGCGGCAATAAAAATTGTTTGATTGAAAGGCAGGTGAATCCAATGGGTGAAGAATCCCTGTTACAAATGTCTGAGATCAAAAAGCAGTTTTCTGAGAATCTGGTTTTGAAAGGCGTGGACATGAGTGTATTATCCGGACAAATTCATGCTTTGATTGGTGGAAATGGAGCAGGAAAGTCTACTCTAATGAAAATCATAACCGGGCTTTATCAAGCAGATTCCGGGCAATTGCTGATGAAAGGGGAGCAGGTCCATTTCAACTCTCCGGCAGAAGCACATAAGAAAGGCATTTATCTCGTTCCGCAAGAACCTTTAATCTTTCCGAATATGTCAGTGGAGGAAAACATTTCGATTGGCCTCAAACAGCCGAAAAAGAACGTTAAACAAAAGATTAGGGAACTTAATACTAGACTTGGCTGGAATTTGGATCTTTCTCGATTGGCATCGACGCTCTCCATTGCCGAGCAGCAGCTGGTTGAATTGCTGAGAGGCCTTATGCGTGATGCTGAGCTGCTGATTCTGGATGAGCCGACCTCCACACTAACCCACCATGAAATATCAAGCCTGTTCAGGATTGTTAAACAGCTGGCAAGCAGCGGAAAGGGAATTGTATATATTACTCACCGCTTTTCGGAAATCTTCGAGCTTGCCCATCATATATCCGTTTTGCGTGACGGAGTGATCAGTGCTTCAGGCCCTGTTTCTCAGTTTTCCTATGAAAAGCTGGTTCAGAACCTTATGCCTGAAGGAAAAACATTTGATTCAAAAGCATCAGTCAGTCCTTGTAGACAGGAAGGAAAGGCAGAGGACAAAACTCCAATTTTGTCTGTAAAAAATCTTTTTGGTAAGCGGTTTCATTCTGTGTCGTTCACTGTTTGCAAGGGTGAAGTGGTAGGAATAGCAGGAATCGTTGGGGCAGGGAGAACTGAACTAGCTGAAGCGATTTTTGGCATATCACAGTGTGCTTCAGGAGAAGTTTGTCTTGAAGGCGAAGATATTTCAACTTTATCTGTCGGAAAGCGGATCGACAGAGGCCTCGTTTATATACCGGAGGATCGATATGCACACGGTATATTTTCAATTGCATCGTTAAAAGGAAATTTAACCTCAGCCATACTTCATAAGGGAAAAGGATGGATCCTTCCCTTTAAGCAAGAACAAAAGATAGCGGAACAGTACATCAGCCAGCTTAATGTGAAGGCGTTAAATTGCCGCCAGTCTGCCGAGTCCTTATCAGGAGGAAATCAGCAGAAAATTGTATTAGGAAAGTATCTGGCTGCCAGGCCAAAGGTAATCTTGTTTGATGAGCCTACTAGAGGAATAGATGCGAGTGCACGGCTGGATATCTATGAATTGATTTCAGAGCTGAAGAAAGAGGGAATCAGTATCGTTCTCATTTCATCGGATCCAGAAGAAATTATGGCGTTGAGTGACCATGTTTGGGTGATGCACGAAGGAAAGCTGGTCAAAAAACTGGAGGACGATGCCATTACACTGGATCAGATTACGAGTGCTTCCTTTGGTGTGGAAGAGGAGGTAACTGCTCCATGAAACTCCTATTGAGATTGATGCAAATCCGAGAGGCATCTATCTTTTTGTTCATTTTTTTATTTGTAGGCTGTATAGGCCTTGTAAATCCTGCATTTACAAGTGGGGAATCCCTCGGTTTGATTTTGAAGTCCAGTATGATTCTTCTCGTTTTGGCAGTCGGCCAATCGTTTGTCTTAATAACCGCAAATATTGACGTATCAGTTGGTTCTACTATGGGACTTTCTGCAGCGGTCTGCGGGATGATGCTTACTCATGGGGTGTCAGGATCTCTTTCAGTCGCCGCTGCTTTGCTTATCGGTTCATGTATTGGGGCTGCCAATGGTTTAGGCGTTTCGTTCTTTCGTATCCCGTCAATCATCATGACATTAGGGACTCTGGGAATTGTAAGAGGATATATGCTGTTTTATACAGAGGGTAAATGGATTGAGGATATTCCATTCTATTTTAAAAAACTGTCATCAGCAGCATTTCTCGGGATTCAACTTCCGGTTTGGATTGGAATCATAGCCGCTGTAATGGCCTACCTCTTTCTTACTAGATCCTCAGTGGGCCGTTACTTTTACGCGGTAGGGGATAATGAGGCAGGAGCAAGGTTAATCGGTCTTCCTGTTAAATCCATTACCGTGCTGGCGTTTACTTTCTCCGGTTTATCGGCATCGATTGCCGCCTGTCTGTTTGTCATGAACATCGGTTTTGTGCCGAATCAAACCGGTACAGGAATTGAATTGCAGGTCATTGCGGCAGCCGTCCTTGGAGGTGTAAGTCTTTCAGGAGGCCAGGGTTCTTTGTTTGGTGCAGGTCTTGGAGCCATCTTTCTTGAGGTGATCAATAATTCTTTGGTCTTTCTGAAGGTTCCTGCCTACTGGAACAACGCCATATCCGGATTTCTTCTGCTTTTGATCGTAACAGGAGACAGCAGGTTACAGCTCTGGCTGCAAAGCAATGGGAAAAAGAAACAGCAAGAACAGGAAAATATGAGCCGTTCTAAACTACCGAAGTCAGGAGAGGGCGGATATGAAGATAAAGTGGTTCTATAGATGGGAGTTCTTCCTCTTGCTTATATTCATTGTGGAAATCGGCATTTTCGGATGGCTTAGCCCAGGTTTTTTCAATGTGAACAATCTGTTGTTCAGTATGAATGATTTCATGTTTATCAGCATTGCAGCCATTCCAATGACATTCGTCATTATTTCAGGGGGAATTGATGTTTCGATCGGTTCTATCATGGGTCTTTGCTCTATTATTCTGGGAGTCTCCTGGTCTCACGGAGTGAATGTGTGGCTGGCGGTATTGATTGCAATCTCCTGCGGATTGGCTGCAGGTCTTCTTAATGGACTGATCATTCTATATAGCAGAGTAGAGCCGCTCGTGGTGACATTAGGCAGTATGTTTCTTTTTTCTGGATTAGCGCTTGTTATTTCCGGCGGATCAAAGGCATCAGGGTATGAGGGTATCAGTGGTTTTCCAGATGCCTTCGTACAGTTTGGCAATGGGAGTTTCATAGGTATTCCCAATCCGCTCTGGTTCTTGATCGGTATGACAGCTGTCTTTTGTACATTGCTCCATTTTACGAAATACGGAAGAAGTGTGTATCTTGTCGGTATTAACAGCAAGGCTGCATTCTATAGCGGTTTGCGAATCAAGTGGATATCGCTAAGCACGTATATCTTATCTGGATTGGGAGGTGGTTTAGGCGGCGTACTGCTAACATCTTACTTCAGTTCAGCTCGAGCAGATTTAGGTTCTGAAGCTGTATTGCCTGTCATTACTGCAGTGGTTCTGGGTGGAACGAGCATCATCGGCGGCAAAGGGTCGATTGCAGGTACCGTGATTGCCAGTATTGTAATCGGCTTTATGCAATATGGCCTTCAAATGATCGGTCTGACGAGTGAACAGGCGAGTATTGTAATTGGGGCTATGCTGATTATTTCAGTCATGGCAAGGCAAAGTTCCTATCAGAAAGTCAATCAATGGTTCAGGCAAAGTAAAACAAATTCTTCTGATCTTACGTACAAGGGGGAAATGAGATGAAAAGAAGAAGTGCCTTATCTTTGTTCCTTATTTTTGCATTAATGATTTCATTGATGGCTGCCTGCAGCAGCGGTGACAGTAAACCGAAGACAAAAGAGGCCAAGGATGTTAAGCTGGCGTTCATCCCGAAGCTGACAGGTGTAGGGTTCTTCACGTCTGGTGGTGAAGGGGCCAAGGAAATGGCTGACAAACTTGGCGTCAAACTGAAATACGACGGACCTTCAGAAGCTACTGTTTCCGGGCAAGTAAAATACATTAACAGTTTTGTGAACCAGGGTTATGATGCGATCATGGTGTCTTCAACCTCAGTTGACGGCCTCTCTCAAACATTAAAGCGTGCAAAGCAAAAAGGAGTGAAGGTACTGACTTGGGATTCAGATGTTAATCCAAAGGACCGATCGTTCTATATCAATCAGGGAACACCGCAGCAGCTTGGCCAGCTTCTCATCGATATGACGGCTTCTCAGATTGGCGATAAAGGGAAAGTAGCTTTCTTCTATTCCAGTCCTACGGTTACTGATCAAAATCAATGGGTAAAGGAAGCGAAAGCCATTATCGCAAAAAAATATCCAGGATGGGAGATAGTCACAACTCAATACGGTGAAAACAACGCGCAGAAATCATTATCCGTGGGTGAGGGAATCTTGAAAACCTATCCTGATGTGGATGCGGTCATCTGTCCGGATGCTACTGCTCTGCCGGCCATGGCACAAGCCGCTGAAAACCTCAAAAAAGCCGGAAAGGTAACTGTCACTGGATTTTCAACACCAAATGTCATGCGTGATTTTGTTAAACGCGGTACTGTAAAACAATTCGGCTTATGGGATGTTAAACAGCAGGGAGCACTCGCTACCTACGTTTCCTACCTGATGACGGTCAAAGGCAAAACTCTCAAAGTAGGAGACTCGTTTGAAGTGCCGGGTATAGGAAAAGTAAAAATTGAGCCAAATACCATTCAGGGCTATGATTATCAATCCAAAGACAGTGGCATTATCTTGCTCCCTGAACGCGTCATATTCACGAAAGATAATATTGATAAGTACAAATTTTAATTCTGCAGTTAGGATTTGGAGGGAGTGTGGCAAAATTACCGTTTACCCTCCAAACAAGTGATTTACCCGCCGAAACGGATGTAATACCCGCCAAAATAAAAAAATACCCGCGAAAACAGAGCATTTACCCGCCAAAACCGGGT
This sequence comes from Fictibacillus sp. B-59209, assembly GCF_036216745.1. NCBI lineage: Bacteria > Bacillati > Bacillota > Bacilli > Caryophanales > Fictibacillaceae > Fictibacillus > Fictibacillus sp. B-59209. Next base: position 201,885 of record NZ_JARMMC010000008.1, read on the forward strand.
TATGGTAAACTAGCGACCCACTAATTCAGCCAAATAAAAGAAGAGACTCAAATCTGAGTCTCTTCTTTTTATTAAAGGTAATTCTGTACTACGTAATAGCTGACTGCAACGATCAGGTTTGGCAAAGCGAACAATAGTAAGAGGGTGGAATAGCGTATTCTGTCTTGGCGATTCTCTTTGGTCTCACTGAAGTAATTTGCCCGGAACCGGTCACCGTCAATAAAAGCCCCAGTGAAAAGACCCGCAGCTAATAGCGAAACCAGGCCAATGCTGCCAGACACATTGAGCAGCAAGCTCCAGTCATTCAAAATAAATGCACTTAATAAAACAGCAGCACCGACAATCAACCCCGCAATAAAAAACTTTTTCATAAAATCAGCCTCCTGTGTCTTTTGGATATACTGATCACATCTTTTATTTTTCCATTACTACAATAATACCATTTATATCCAGTCTGTAAATGTTGTATATTTACTAAAAATTCCATTGAAAATGGCAGGCTGACAATTTATAATAAGAACAAACGTTCGTTATATTGAGGTGATTAAATTGGATGAGCAAATTCGGTATCATTTTATGTATAAGGAAAGAATGGCCGTTACCAATGAGATTATCATTCAGTTTATGGATTTTCAGGGTAAGCGCTTGGTAAGGGCGACAGCTCGGGATCTGAACAGCAGTACCAACCAAAAGTTAAAAGAAGATGCCAGAAAGCAGTGGGACCGGATAAAAAGGGCGGAGACCATGGAGCAGAAATAGCTGGCTGGCTATAAAAGAAGAGGAGGCAAGACATAGCGGATACCACAATGAATGGTACACGGCGTGCAGCTGCGGGATGTGGAGGAAGAGGATCTGAAGTTGCAATAGATTCTTGTCGAACTGAGTCTTTTTTCACAGATAAAAGGATTATTTTGTAAAATATTGTAGAAAAGTTCAGAATTTTTGATATAATTAAGATGTGTAACTGATTGGTTCACAGAAGGAGGAATGTTATTGAGGTAAAATGCAGTGTCTATATCACCCAGGGGGCTGGGGATCTTTCAATTGAGAGGGGTAAGTGGTTAATGACAAATAAGGTGATGGTTCCAAATAAACAATATGAAATCAATGTAGACACCATGGCATTACTGCCTTTCTGCGATGAGTATGGCAAGTTACATACGAAGGTTCTTGAAAGAAACAGAACGTTGTGTGTTTGCGGAAAACCCAAGTCTGTTATCACTTTTAGCTGCGGTTATTATGGGTCAAGCTATAAGGGCCGGAAGGATGGGGCTTCTCATATAATGGGAATCCGGTCTCGGGCTCCAATTGTTATCAGTGAGCAGCTGGGCATCTTTTTCATTCCTCTTGAATCTCCGAACAATGACACATGCATCTGGATTGCTCAGGCCCATGTAAAACAGGTCAAGGCAACCTCCTCCGACACATCAGACATCATTTTTTCGAACGATACCTTCATTTCAGTCAACCAGGCTAAAAGTACGCTTGAAGCTAAAATCCATCGGGCGTCACATTATCGTTTTATTTTGGAACTGCGGATCAATGAGAAAAAAACGATTTATGCACATCGTTTTTTCCGGCCTTAAATTTAACCAAATGAAGACCCTGGTTGCTCTGCGCGCCAGGGTTTTATTGTATCTAAAGAGATTGACTGGGACTTATTGATTAAAGGTGCCAGGCACCATGTGCCCTTTTTTATTTTATCCAGTACAGGGCTTGTGAACTTTGAATACGATGAATATAACAATCGAAGAAAGAAAGGTTGTGTATTCATGTTTGAAATAAGGCCATCGCGGTTTGGCAGAGGCATCTTTGCTACCCGCAGCATAAAAAAAGGAGAGCTGATCCATAGAGCTCCCGTTATAGCGAGTCCTAAAGAAGAATGCAAATATATGATTAAAACGGTCTTGGCGGACTATGTTTTTAACTGGGGTGATGGGTATGCCATCGCACTGGGTTACGGATCGCTGTTTAATCATTCCTATTCCCCAAATGCCAAGTATAAACTTAAAAAAAGTGAGTTAATGATTGATTTTTACGCGTATAAAGACATTAATGCGGATGAAGAAATTCTGGTGAATTATAATGGGGATCCTGAGGATGACAGAGAACTATGGTTTAAACCGATATGAAGGCGGTATCCGCCTAACTGGGACATAAAAAAAGGAGTTTCAATCATACCCGATTGGACTCCTTTTTGTATCTGAAGGTCATTCACTCAAAAAAGCTGTTCTTTAATTCCTCTGTCATTTCCCTGACGAGTTCAGGCCGGCCATGAAATTGAGCAGGTGTATTTTGAAAGAGTTCGATTCTCCACATTCCATTCGTTTGAACGGCAACGAGGGTCTGATGAGCGTTAAGGTCGGGGTTCAAATCATCTTTCCCGTCCGGCACCATTCCGACGATCGACCGTAAAAGGGCACTTTCATTGCTTAATAGCTTAATGCCTTTAACTTTAAAGACATAGGCGGGAGTCGGATGATTTGCAAAAATCGGCTCAAGGTGAGAAAAAATTTCTTTATTTCCGATGACGTGGCTGCCGTCAAATCCGATTAATTCTCCCCCTGTCAGAAACAGTTCCGCCATGCCGGCACTGTTTCGTTCGTTCCAGGCTTCAATCAACTGGCGGTATAGCTGCATTACATCTTCAAGAGCAGTAGAACCCATAGAATATCCCTCCAAGTACAGTATACTTATAGCTTGGCCTTATACAAGTCTATCGTCAAGTCCTGCTTTCTATCAAATTGGACAGCCTCTTTTTATTTCTAGGGATAGCTGCACCAATCGGGATTGATAGACTCGCATATACTAGTTTCATAAGGGTTTCCCTTTGTATCCTCTTTATAAGGAGGTGAGGGAATGATTACTCTAGTCACAATTGTTCTTGCATTACTCCTTTTGGTTGCATTGCTCGTAGCGGTACTTCTTGGTACACCAGAGCAGCAAACAATTATCCGGGATGCGATCATTGCGATTCTTAGTGCTTAATCAGCATAGAAACTAGATCCCCTTATGAGAAAAATCTCCGGAAGCTCATGTTTCCGGAGATTTTTTATTGCAATTCTGCACGTTCTGAATATTATCGCCGTATTCCCCTAAGATTTTCTTCCAATTTCCATAAATCAATCGGAAACTTTCGAAAAAATACGAAAAGAAAAAGCAGGACTGGCTTTCCTAATGTCAAAGATAAAGCGTGTAGGAGAATTCCTACTTTTAAAATTCAGATGCAGGAGGGATCACCATGAAACGCATCCTAACATTTGAACCCAATAAGCCGGATCCTACAGACGTTGCTCACATCATTAAAGATGCTGCAGAATATGCCAATAAAGAGTGTTACAGGACCGATCTGCTGTCAGTCAATCATATTAATGTCCTATTGCATGTCATTGAATTGCTGCAAGAAGAAAAACAGGAGCAAATTCAGTCCGCTCAAGAAAATTTGAGAGAATGGAGTGTGCGGTGGGAACAAGGTGATGTTCATTTTGTTCCTGAACTCATGAATATGGTAAACAGCATGGTGCAAAATCCATCGCCTCTCTTAAAACAGGTGGGTACTATCGCTTCAAACGAATACTAAAAGTTTTTTTAACAAAATTCCTTTGCGGTGCATACGATGTTTATGGGTATTTGCCTACGATGCATACAGGGGGAGCGGATAGTATGACAGAAAAAAATGACATTCAAGAACAAGAGAGTGAAGAGGTTAGCGGCAGAGAGGCTTTGGATGTTAACGGCATAATGAATTTAGCAGGAAGCATTCTCAACAAAGACGATGATTCCATTGATCTTAGCAGCATGATGATGATGGCTGCAAACTTGTTAAAAGACGATGGCCTTCTTGGAAACTTAGGTTTTGCTCAAGCCTCCGATGCTATCGTCGAAGATGAACAGCAAAATAGTGAGCTGGAGTGGCTGTCACGGCAGCTGCATGATCTCACCCATCAAAATATTGAGCTGAAGGAAGAATTGGTTGCCATTAAAGAACAGATCTCTGAGACGAAAGAAGCGATAGCACAGCTTGTAGAGGCTTCAAAAAAACGCTGGTGGCAGCTCAAATGAAGACAAAAACGGAAGGCCTCTTAGAGGTGTTCCGTTTTTAGTTTGTTTGCTTTTTAATTTCTTCATTTCTTCATATTTTTGAACCTTTCCAGGAAGCAAAGAAATTTTTTAGTGATTTGGTCAGACTCGCTTCATTTGCTTCACAAACTCAGCTTTATATGAGGGAAGATCAACAAAATGATTAAAAAGATAGTAGTAAAAAGGAAGGCGCCCTCAATGGGCTGCCTTCCTTTTCCTATTGTTGAAATTGGTTTGGAAACTGCTTTACAATGCCATCAGTGAATTTATCCGCCATCTTAATGATATGGTCTTCACCAAGATCATACGCTCTAATATCGCCGTTCCAATCCTGCTTAAGCCGCGCAACAACCTGATCGGTAACAAATTGAAGGTGCATGTACAGAAGCTCTTTCAGTTCCTTCTCCGGCCAGTTCGGATTGGCAGAGCTTAAAAATCGTGCAATATCGTCTGCGTTCCTGTACCAGGCGGTGTTGTATTTTTTGAAGTCTGCCTGATTTCCTGTTTTAGCGGCCGCTGTTAATTTTCCTGCAAGAACGATGTGCTCGGTCAGCAGCTCGCCCAATTTATTGCCTGCTGCCTCTCCGTAGTAAGGTTTGATGGCATTTCCTATGTCTTTTTGGTTCTTTAAAAGCCTCGCCAGGACTTGATCCTGGTCCTTTAATCCTGCGACTGCACTGACAATATAGCTTCTTGTCCAGATGGTATGGTCGATCCATAGCTTTCGCAGGTCGCCCTGAAGTTTAACGGCCGAAACGCTCAGGCACTGCTGCTGGACACGGGGTGCTGTTTTAGCTTGTGCGCTTAAAGGTGAGAAGATTAAGCAGGCAGCAAGCACCGGCATTGAAAATTTTAAAAGATGTTTTTTCATGCTGTTTTTCTCCTTTTCTTTTCGTGCTGTTTTATTTTTGGAAAAAATGCCTGTTTTTATGAATACTTATTGAGTTTCTATCTATAATGAAGTAGTATGAAAGTAATAAAAATCGGAAGGGTGAACAAAGGGCGATGAACAACTAATCTTATTTCTTAGAAAAACATTCGTATAAACAATTGCGATCATTTTTTTCTGGATAGGATTAGTACAGCCTTTTGATTCAGCCCAATTAGAATCATGCCCGAATTGCGCGCATGTTCTCTGTCTTTTTTGCGGCGTAACAAGAGCCTCCTGTCCAGAATGATGGATCAGGAGGTTATTTTTTATGAACGAAACAACATCTCAACCAAAAGTAAGCATGGGTGCATTATTCCAGAACCGGTTTATCCGGACGATATTGCTTTCTGTTTTTTTTCTGCAGATTGGCATTTGGGTAAGGAACTATTCCATCCTGCTGTACGTTATTGAAAAAACAAACGAAAATCCAGTGGCCGTTTCCCTCATCTCGGTAGCGGAATTCGCGCCAATCTTTCTGTTTTCCTTTATTGGCGGGACGTTTGCAGACCGCTGGAGACCGAAGCGGACGATGGTATGGTGCGATCTTTTAAGTGCAATATCAGTATTTGTGGTTCTTTTAACCTTGATACTAGGAAGCTGGAAGATCATTTTCTTTGCGACCCTCGTATCTTCCATCCTTTCTCAGTTTTCACAGCCGTCAGGAATGAAGCTCTTTAAGCTTCATGTCCCGGCAGAACTTGTCCAAATGGGGATGTCGATGTATCAAACGGTATTTGCTCTGTTTATGATTCTTGGACCGATTATCGGTACATTCGTGTATCAGCATTTCGGCATCATGGCAGCGATTGGTGTCATGGGCGTGGCGTTCTTATTATCAGCGGGTACCCTTCTTATGCTGCCTGCGGACCGTGTAGATGATGAAGAAAAAGCAACCACGACATTAATGCAGGAAATGAAGGATGGCTTTCGTTATGTGTTAGGCAGCAAGCCTTTAACCTTGCTTGGGGGCTGTTTTGCAGCTGCCGGGCTCGCGATCGGCCTGACTCAGCCGCTCGGTGTCTTTTTGATAACTGAACGGCTCGGACTTCCTAAAGAACAGCTGCAATGGCTGATGGCGGCCTTTGGAAGTGGTATGATTCTTGGGGGAGGATTGACCATCTCCATGTCTAAAAAAATCATGCCACAGGTGCTATTAGCGATGGGATTGGCGGCTAGCGCGATTGGTTTTATCGGAATGGGATTCTCAACTGTACTATGGTTCACACTTGCAGCTCAATTCTTTTCCGGTCTCTTTATGCCATGCATCCATATTGGGATCAATACAATGATTCTGCAAAATACAGAAGAGGCATTCATTGGGCGTGTCAACGGCATCTTAAATCCGCTCTTTATGGGAGCGATGGTGATTACCATGTCGGTCGCAGGCTGGATGAAATCGCACTTATCGATCGTTCTGATCTATGAAGTGGCGGCACTCCTCCTTTTTGTCGGAGTGGCCACCTTGCTGCCGCTTATGAAAAAGAGTGGGGTAAAGCAGGAGATTAGGGGAGAAGTATAGAATGAATGAACGCCTGGTTATAGAGCCGGGCGTTTTTTTCATACATTAATGTAAGCATTGGTTGAAGGAGAGAGTATATGAAGCAGAAGGGCGATTCTTTATATAAAGTATGGATCGGTTTGTTCGTGTTGACCATTTTCATTGGACTGCTGACCGTCTGGATTGATGTGGCCTGGATAAAAAAAGTGCTATGGTCCGTACTGCTGCTGTTCAGTATGGTCGCAGCCACAGCAATGTACCCGGGGTCCGGAAATTCTTCCAAAAAACATAAGGACAATGTAACCAGCATTTACGAATTAAAAAAGAAAAAAAGCCGAAGAAAAGGAATGTAGCAGTAAAGGGGGGAGAAGGAAAACATGCTTGGAAAAATAGGAGAGTTTGCAAAGAAGGAAAAACGGATTCGAGCTGTTATTTTGAATGGTTCTCGTGTAAATCCGAACGTGCCGCCGGATATTTTTCAAGACTACGATGTTCTTTTTGTTACAAAAGATGTACCGTACTATATTAAAAACCGAAGCTGGATTTCATCATTCGGTGAAATCATGATCATGCAGACCCCTGATGCCATGGGGACGCGGGAGTTATGGGGAACGAACGAAAAGTTTACGTATCTGATGCAGTTTATGGATGGTGAACGCATCGATCTTACTTTTTATTCTGAAGAAAAGGTCCAAGACATGGTGCATGACAGCTTGAGTAAGGTGGTTCTGGACAAGGACGGGATTTTTCCTGATTTGCCTGAATCAAGTAATCGAGACTACATAACAAATCGTCCTTCAGAAAAAGATTTTTCGGATTGCTGCAACGAGTTCTGGTGGGTGAGTACCTATATTGCCAAAGGATTATGGAGGCGTGAACTTCCATATGCCAAAGCGATGTTTGACGGGCCAGTCCGCGATATGCTCGTACTTATGCTGAAATGGCATATTGGAATGAGGCACGACTTTTCTGTAGATTCCGGAAAGCACGGCAAGTATTTCATGTTCTTGCTTAAGCCTGAGCAGTATGATCAGTTCGTTAAAACCTATACGGACGGTGAGTATGAGAATATGTGGGAAGCCCTTTTCGAGATGGGCAGCCTTTTCCGGAAGGCAGCCTTTGAACTTGCAGACTGCTTGGGATTCAGTTATCCCTATGAGGAAGACCAAAAAGTAACCGCACATTTAAAATATATCCGTCACCTGCCTGCAGATACGAACAGGATGTATTGAAACTGAAACGATAAAAATTTAAACAAAGAGGGTGTACGTATTGTCTAATACTGCCAATGGTACAAGCCAGCTACGAACAAACCGAAATGATTTACGTGCTGATTGTGAGAGTTGCTTCGGATTGTGCTGTACGGCACTGCCTTTTGCTTCATCGGCAGATTTCCCAGTCGATAAAGACGGTGGGGTTCCTTGCTCCAATTTAACACTGGATTTTAAATGCTCGATCCATCAAAATTTAAGACAGGAAGGGTTCAGAGGCTGTTCCGTATATGACTGTTTTGGAGCGGGGCAAAAAGTTTCAAAAGTAACGTTCGAGGGCAAAGACTGGCGAACAGATTCAGTCAGGGCAGATCTGATGTTTACCGTCTTTCCTAAAATGCAGCAGCTTCAAGAAATGCTTTGGTATTTGGATGAAGCACTGACATTGGAGACCTCGCTTCCAATTCGTGATGATCTGAGATCAGTGTTCAGTAAGACAGAACGGCTTACGCTGCTTGATCCTAAGGATATTGTTGAACTGGATATACCGGCACACCGGGCAGTTGTTAATGCTCTTCTTTTAAAAGTCAGTGAATTGTATCGAAAGCATATTCACTCCCAACATCATAAGAAAAGCTTTGGCCGGGGAGTGGACTTTATGGGAGCTGCTTTACGAAAATTTTAGAGGAGCCAGCTTAAGAGGGGCTTATTTTATTGCTTCCGATCTGAGAGAAGCCGATCTTAGGGGGGCAGACCTTATCGGAGCAGATTTCCGGGATGCTGATCTTAGAGGCGCTGATCTGACGGGAAGCATTTTCCTCACCCAAGCCCAAGTGAATGCAGCAAAAGGAGATGCCCGGACAAAGCTGCCGCGACTTCTTATAAAGCCAGCACATTGGGTACATGGAAGCCGAAAAATTTAAACATTCTGAAAAGGTGTGGTAGAACTGTAGTTAAGAGGTGATAGCATGCAATATAAAAAGCTGGGGAGGACAGGATTGGATGTTTCATCCATTTGTTTAGGAACCATGGCATTTGGACGGTGGATTGACGAAGAGGACTCGCGTTCAATCTTAGACCATGCAATGGAACAGGGCATCAATTTTATAGACACCGCCAATTATTATGGAAAAGGACAGGATACGGAAACTCCGTATGGTACAGGTGAGTCCGAAGAAATAATCGGCCGGGCATTGAAAGGTAAAAGAGATAACGTCGTGCTAGCAACCAAAGTAGGAATACGCATGGGCCACGGCAAGAATGAGTCTGGACTTTCAAGAGCACATATCATGAAAGAAATTGACCGATCTTTAAGCCGGCTGCAAACCGATTATATTGATTTGTACCAGGTTCATTTTTTTGATAACAATACACTTTTGGAAGAAACTCTTCGGACGCTTGATGATCTCGTCCGCAGCGGTAAAGTAAGGTATATCGGCTGTTCCAACTATGCGGCCTGGCAGATCATGAAATCTCATGGAATCAGTGAGAGGATGAATCTTGAGAAGTATGTTTCCGTACAGCCTCAATACAACCTGTTATCCAGAGAAATTGAACAGGAGCTGCTGCCTTTTTGTGAGTCTGAAGGGGTTGGTGTAATGGTATACAGTCCATTAGGCAGAGGAATGTTATCCGGAAAATATAAGAGTGCCGGAGATGTTCCAGCAGAAAGCCGGGCGGCAAAGGGAGAGCGGCTCATTCAAAATTATTTCACTCCCAAAAATTTTGAACTTGTCAGCCAGTATCGCCAACTGGCTGAGAAAAACGAGGTGAGCCTCTCTCAGTTCGCTCTTTCCTGGGTTTTAAATCAGCCTGAAGTCACTTCAGCCATCGTTGGGGCAAGCAAAGTGCATCATGTCACAGATGCTGTAAAGATCAGCGATTGGCGATGGAGTGAAGAGTTGCTGCAGAAAGTGAATGAAATAGTAGTTTAAGTGGCTCACTCCGTTCAAAAGCAGAAGGGATTAGCAGATGATGAAATTTGGGATCAGCGTGTGTACTCATTATTAAAGCCGGATTGGATAAAGGGAAGTAAATAAGTCTTGGGGACGGGCCGCTGGTCTGTCTTTTTTTAGTTTTATATGTGAAGTTCATCACATACTCCCGCAAGTAAATCCATTACAATCAAGGTGTACTAAGAGAGCAGGAACAAAGCGTGTGTTGAGCAGGCAGACGAATATTCGGGAGGAATGCGTTATGGCTAAACGCTACAAACATGTACTGGTTGGATTGGATGGTTCTGAAGCTTCAGAAAAGGCATTTAAACGGGCAGTAGAAATGGTGCTCGAACATGAAGCAGAAACATTAACACTAGCACATGTCGTGGATACAAGAAGTTTCTCAGCTTACGACTGGTATACAGCTATGGCTGAAAAAGCACAAGAATACGGCGATGAACTGTTAATCGATTTTGCACATAAAGCAGAAAACGCCGGGGTACCGTACGTAAACAAAGTAATGCAGTTGGGTTCACCGAAAGTGACGCTCGCTAAATCCATTGCTCCCGACGTTAAAGCCGATCTTATAGTTTGTGGAGCGACGGGTATGAATGCGGTAGACAGGGTGTTCATGGGAAGTGTATCTGAGCATACGACTCGCTATGCGAGATGCGATGTGCTGATCGTAAGAAATGATCAATAACACCAGTCTATGAGGAGGAATTCTAATGAAAGCTGCTGTAGTAAATGAATTTAAACAATCCTTAGAAGTAAAAGATATGCCGACACCCGTAATCGAACACGGGGAAGTTCTTGTTAAGATTAAAGCATGCGGCGTCTGTCATACCGATCTGCATGCCGCTCATGGCGACTGGCCTGTTAAGCCGAAGCTGCCTCTTATTCCGGGCCATGAGGGTGTTGGTGTGATTGAACAAGTAGGCCCTGGCGTTCACCATCTGAAAGTTGGAGATCGTGTAGGTATTCCATGGCTGTATTCAGCATGCGGACATTGTGAGTATTGTTTGAGCGGTCAGGAAACACTCTGTAAAGATCAGAAGAATGCCGGTTATTCAGTAGATGGCGGTTATGCTCAATATTGCAAAGCAGATGCTGATTATGTGATTAAAGTACCAGAATCTTTATCTTTTGAAGAAGTTGCACCCATTTTTTGTGCAGGTGTTACCACCTATAAAGCTTTAAGTGTAAGTGAAGCTAAACCTGGTGATTGGGTAGCGATATTCGGAGTCGGGGGTCTTGGCCATGTAGCCGTCCAATATGCTAAAGCCATGGGATTTCATATTGTGGCAGTGGATACGAGTGATGATAAATTAGAACTTGCAAAGGATTTAGGAGCTGAACTTACTGTAAATGCAGTTAAAGAGGATGCTGCAGCCATCATTCAAAAACAACTGGAAGGTGTCAAGGCCTCTATTTGTACCGCTGTATCGAAAACGGCCTTTAGCCAAGCCTATCAGTCTGTTAAACGAGGAGGAACTCTCGTTGCGGTTGGCCTTCCGCCGGAAGAATTGCCGATTCCTATTTTTGATACAGTCTTAAATGGAGTTAAAGTGGTCGGTTCCATCGTTGGAACACGCAAAGATCTTCAAGAGGCGCTGCAATTTGCAGCAGAGGGAAAAGTTAAAACCATGATTGAAGTACAGCCGCTTGAAAAAATCAATGAAGTTTTTGAGCGAATGGAAAACGGAACGATTAATGGCAGAATCGTTCTAAAAATAGATTGATTGTAAAGAGGGCAGTTTTAAAGTCTGTCCTTTTTTTCTTTTTACGTACTGAAAAGCTCAAAGTAGGAATTCTGCTAAAGAGACCGAATACAAAAGAAAAGCGGGGAGGGATGAGGCCGGATGGTATTACGACAGGAAGACTTGCAAAGAATAGAGCAGGGATCTTGATCTCAACCGTCGACCTGAACCAGGAGTACTATGATTCTACTAAAGCATGGCGGGATAACGCCATGAATCACAAGTTTCACAGCGGAACACTTGTCAATGATCCCCGAAGTGCAAACAGAAAGGAACTTTGAAAGCTTTATTAGTGCATTGAGCGCTTTCTAGCACTTGGGTGTAATATTCGTGCGGCATTGTTTTTCAGTTTATTTTTCCAAATGCAAAAAAGGGGCTGTCCAGAAANNCCTCGAAAATGAACTTCACATTTTCTTCGTGCGATAAAACGCTGCCGGAGCCTTCCTTGTCCTGCGGGACTAGCGTGACAGGTGAGACTCCCGCCGGTGCTTGCACCAAAAAGTAGGCGTTCACGCCGGTAAGGCTCACCGCACGCCCCGCGGAAAGCGAGCAGCCTGGAACGGAAATCAACAGCTTACAGACTTCTTGGACAGCCCCTTCCTCACTTCACTTCGTTTTAATTTGGTACAAACTGCAGTTCATAGCGCACTTTATACAGGCCGTTCGCTTTCGGCTGCCCCAGTGGAACGGTATCAGCATAGAGTGTATATTCACCTGGTTCAACGGTGAACTCCAAGCTGTTGGCACCAACGCTTGATACCATAATTCCTTCTGCTTCAACCTTGAAAGGAAGAGAAAACGTGCGCGTGGAATTCACGTTTTCGTCATAATGGAGAGGTGAAGAGACAGCAATCTCACATTTGTAGTCCGACACTGCCTCGAAAGAAATGACTCCGTCCCTCAGGATGTAGCCACGTTTGATATCGGCATCTGTCCAGTCTAAAAAGGGTTTTTTGATTCCTTTGTTGTATACAATTAATTGGGAATAGGAAACGGTTAGCTCACTTATCAAATCGGTGTGCCTCCTTTTGAAAAGTTAAACGCTCTTCATGTTTACCTTATTGAACGATGAACAATTAGTTCCATCAGGATAGTCTTCCAGCTGGTTGCCGACCCAAGATCCTGCACCACGATTATCGGTGGAGTTACATACCGGATGTCTGCCCCGTATCCGGCTTCTTCGCACATCGTCATACGGCACTCATCACGATCGTAGTCCGACTTGGTAGGAATGCCTTTAAGCGACTTTTCTCTGCGCTGATCGGCACCCCCGCTACTTATTGTACTCTTAAATTATAGTGCTATATCATTAAATTGGTTTTACTGGAATGTTAAGTCATTTTGTCGGTTGATAGGACCATTGTAGAATTGACGCTTTTTTTAATGAAAAACTAGGAAGGCTGCCCTAAGCTGGCGTGTTATTAAAATAAAGCAAAAGGAGGAAGAGCTATGAAAACCTATATTGCATGGCTGAGGGGAATTAATGTAGGCGGCCATAAAAAGATAAAGATGGAAACTTTGCGTGGACTTTTGGAATCGATGGGGCTTCAAAAGGTTAAAACATACATTCAGAGCGGGAATGTCATTTTTCAAGCTGATGAAGAGGAGAAGACACTTCAGAAAAAAATAGAAGACAAAATTCTTGAGGAATTCGGTTTTGACGTAACCGTCATGCTGAGAACTCAGCATGAGTTAGAGGAAGCGATCTCCTCCGTTCCATTTGATGTCTATGAATTAAAAGAGGGTGAAATGATTCACGTTATCTTCTTTCCGGAGGAGCCAGCGGAATCAGCCATTGAAATACTGAAGCCCTATAAAAATGAGGACCTGGATTTTGTGGTCAGGAACCGGGAACTTTATCTTTTATACCGTAAAAGCCTTAGAGACATAAAATTTCCTGTTCAGAAATTGAAGATTCCCGGCACAATGAGAAATTGGAACACCGTCAATAAGATGGCAGCCTTGGGGAAAACCATCGACGAATAGAAAGAAGAGATGGATCCATAGAAAGGAAGAAGAAATATGTTATTGAGAGAAGCCGAGAAGGATATCCCTGAACTTGCAGATTTGATGGGAGAACTAGGGTATCCGACAGAAACAAAAGCGATGGAGGAGCGGTTTACTAAAATCGCAGTTCATCCTGATTACCACACAATTGTAGCAGAAAATTATTGCGTTGGTTGTTAAAGAAGAGGTTCGTAATCGAAAGATCGGCCAGCAGCTGCTCGAACAGGCAGAAGGGTGGGCAGGCAGACAGGGCGTTCGAAAGCTGGCTGTGAATACCGGAAAACGGAGAGTGGAGTCCCATCTCTTTTATAAAAACAGAGGTTTTGAAGAGACAGGGCAGGGTTTTACAAATCGCTGGAAAAATAGGAGGAGTTCAAATGGAAGTCAGAGAACTGGCAGCAGCGGACGCTGAGGAATATTGGACACTAAGGCTGGAGGCATTGATGCTTTCTCCTGAGGCATTTGCAACGAGTTATGAGGAAGCGGTTAAGCGGAAGAATCCGATTGAACAAGTAAAAGAAAATTTCAGTGCTGATGGGAGCCATACATTCGGCGCCTTTTTAGATGGAGACATGGTCGGCATCGTCACACTCATACAAGAAAGCCATAGGAAAATGAGCCATAAAGCCAATATCTTTGCCATGTATGTGACCTCCCGCAGCAGGGGAAAAGGTGCAGGAACAGCTTTAATGGAAGCTGCGATCCAAAAAGCAAAGGATATGGAAGAAATCGAGAAGATCAACCTGACCGTCGTTTCAAGCAACGAAAGCGCAAAAAAGCTGTATACCAGCTTGGGCTTTGCATCGTATGGAACGGAAACAAGGGCAATGCAGGTCGACGGCGTTTTTTATGATGAGGACCATATGGAACTGTTTGTGAAATAACGGTAATCTAAGCTGCTGACCATCTCAACTCTTTTCTGCAAAAGACTAATCCTCCTGCTTCCATGGTAAAATAACGGAAGATGAGAAGATGGCGACGGAGGTTTTTATGGATTTAAACTATTTTTATACGTTTAAGGAAGTGGCGAAGTGGGGCAGCATCCGTGATTTCTTTCAGCAGCCTGGAAGCCATTAAGCAGTGTGTAGCTGATGACCTGGGTATAGCCCTTGTACCCGAAATCGCAGTCCAAAGGGAATTGGCTTCTGGAAAACTGCAAAAGATTCCATTTGAAGATGATAACATCCATCCTTGGTGCACCAAGTACGCTTCGTGACTATGGCATAGACGACTGCCAATTTGACAGCATCGGCGAAAAAACGTTTATCAAACCTGGAGTGGGCACTTATAAAGAGCTCGATCCGGAATCTGTGATGGATATTTTGAGAAGATCACTTTAATAAAAAACAGGCTCTCATTACACCCATTAAAGGGGATGAGAGCTTGTTTTCTTATTGCCTTGGAAAATCTTCGCTGCTAAAATAACGTTCCTTTAAAATCCCAAGATGATGTTTCTCATGGCCTGCGATAATAAAAGCAATAGCCCTGACAGTAACGTCTGAACCATTTGCATTCCCTCTTCGGGTCCATGTTTCCACATCTATGCTTTTTATTAACAGTATCGTAGACTGGCGGACAACTTGTGCTTGCTGTAATAACTCAGAAAGCGGCTGTCTGTCAAAGTAGGTCTGTTCCACATAGGCATTTTCATCAAAACCAGGAAGCATCCCTTTATCGCCTCGTGCGATCGAAAGCAGCCGAAACCCCATAATTCGTTCCGTATCCGTCATATGCCCGATGACTTCTTTTATGCTCCACTTGTAAGGCCCATATCTAAACAGTCCTTGCTGTTCGGTAAGGTTTTGTACCAACTGCCGCGTTTCTTCAGCCTGTTCTTCTAATAGATTGACGATGTCCTGTTCAGGCAGAGCCTTTATGTATTTCTCGTAATAGGAATTATACTCATTGGTATCTGGTTTGCTTCGCAATGCAATATCCCCCTCTAATCGTTTTATTGTAACTATAATATGAACCTTAAAAAGAATAAACAAAATTGTCTGGCATCAGAATGGAGGTTAAAGTTAGAATGGATGTATATGGAATTTAGGGATAATTAAGTTTGGGGTGAAAGAGATGGTGAAAACAGTGAAATAACCCTCCTGCAAAAGAATAGTCAATACTTTTCAGGAGGGAAAAACAATGGAAAAGAACGAGTTTGAAAGCTGGAAAAAAAGCCATATGCTGAAGGCGCATGTAACCAATCCGAATCTTGTAGTCGGGGAATATACCTATTATTCTGGTTTTTATCACAAGGAACATTTTCAAGATTATTGTGTTCGATACCTTTCTGAGAAAAAGGGTGAAGACCAGCTGATCATCGGCAAATTTTGTTCGATCGGTTCAGGTGCTGTCTTTATCATGTCAGGAAACCAAGGTCATCGGTACGACTGGACGACAACCTATCCTTTCTTTTATACAGATGATGACTGGGGAGGGAGCTGTGACGGATACAGACCTTCAGGTGATACAGTAATAGGCAATGACGTGTGGATCGGAACGGAGTCAATGATTATGCCCGGTGTACGAATCGGTGATGGAGCGGTTATTGCGGCGAGGGCAGTGGTTACAAAAGACGTCGGACCTTACACGATCGTAGGCGGAAACCCTGCCAAAGTGATTAAGAAGAGGTTTACTGATACTCAGATCAGTATGCTGATGGAGATGAGATGGTGGGGCTGGCCAGAAGAGAAAATAAAGAGATATATGAAACTCCTCTGTTCTGGGAGAATAAAAGAACTATATAAAGAGCACATACGAGGATAATTGAAAGAGGCACCCGATTAAAAATGGAGTGCCTCTTTTTTGAATTGGTGCGTATTTGTTGAAGATTGGCGCGTATTTTTCTGGAAGCGGCGCGTATTTTTGTGAGTTCGGCGCGTAAAGGTGCTCAATCGGCGCGTATTCCACTTAACTCAAGAAGATTTCTTCAGTTTCACTCCTGCTTTGTTTGTTCTGGGTTTTTTCGATGAGAGATAAACCCCGGCAAAGATGATGAGGAGGCCGATAACCAAGTTGGGGGTAACAGGCTCTCTCAAAAGGACATATCCCCAAATCATGGCGCTGGCGGGGATCAGGTAGGTGACTGTAGCTGCGAACTCAGGGCTTCCGTTTTTATTCAAGTAAAAATAGATAAGCTGGCCCAGACCGGAACCAAAACAACCGAGGCCGATCAAGGCAAACAACGGCTTAGGATGAAGAAGTTGCTGGAAATGAACAGGCTCGGTAAAAAGTACGCCGATTAGGCCGACGGCTGCACCAGTCAGTAAGGTGAAAAATGTAATGCCGGCAACGCCGACTCCTGACAAATATCTTTTGGTGAGCTGTCCAGAGAGGCCGTAACAGACGGCTGCAAGAAGCATCGTGCCGATTCCTACGAACTGAGTTCCAAACAAATGGCCGAATTGAAAGTCCATAAGAACCAGTATGCCGAAAAATCCAATGAGAATTCCGATCCACTGCTGCTTGTTTAACCTGTAGGAAAACAAAAAGAAACCAATTAAACCGGTCCAGATCGGTGTCGTCGCATTTAGGATGGAAGCCGTATTGGACTGGATGACTGTCTCACTTAATGAGATCAGTCCCCAAGCTAAACCGCAGTTGAAAATTCCGGTAATGATCAGCCATTTAATGGGAAGCTTGTTTTTTATCTCTTTTCTCTTGCTCCAAATAACTGGTAAAAGAATAAGTGCTCTCGCCAGTGTCCGTAAAAATACGACTCCCCATACGCCAGCAGGCTCAAGCAGCCATTTCATAAACACGAAAGATAGTCCCCAAATAAGGCTTAAGCCCGCAAGTGCACCATATAAACGAATCATGTTTTTTCCTTCTTTCTCATAAACGGTTTCAATTCATTTATCGTAATGCAAATGACGGAAAAAGGAAAGGTCTCTTTCCTCTTTCCGATTCCAAGAACGTTTGTTACTATAATTTGGAAGAGTTTACAATGAAAAGGTTGGAGCTGAAGACCATGGTTCGTTTAATAAAACTTGAAGAAATAACAGAACGGCTTGTGATCAGACCTTATATAACCAATGATTATAGAAATTGGTACACTCACTATTCTCATTGTTATCCAGCGCGCAATAAGTTTGATGAAGGCAAAATCGATTTGTCTGATTATACCGAAGCCTGGTTTGATGAAATGGTAAACAAACACCAGCAATTAATGGATAAGGATGTAGCCTATATCCTCGGTGTGTTCAGAAAAGACGATGGAGCACATGTCGGCGTTATCGATCTATCAACCTTGATGCGGAATGAATTTCAATGGGGAAGGATCGGCTATACGATATTAAATACATACTGGGAGCATGGCTATGGAAAAGAAGCAGTCAAAGCTGTACTGGATATGGCCTTTACCCAGCTAGGATACCACAGGATTGAAGCCCACATT
Organism: Fictibacillus sp. B-59209; assembly: GCF_036216745.1. NCBI lineage: Bacteria > Bacillati > Bacillota > Bacilli > Caryophanales > Fictibacillaceae > Fictibacillus > Fictibacillus sp. B-59209. The sequence continues at coordinate 219,702 of NZ_JARMMC010000008.1, forward strand.
AATATGGACAATACTGCCTCTATAAAATTGGCTGAATCTGTTGGTATGGAATTCGAATGTGTAAGGAGAGATTTTATTTTTGAGTTTGGGGAATGGACCGATCATCTTGTTTATTTTAGGAACGCTAAGCAGCAGGGAACTTTGGCATGATAATGGTAAAAAAGACCATAAGCAAATAGTTGTGCAAACTGTGCAATTTTTTGATAAAATTAAGCGTGTTAAATTTTAAGTGTTGCTTCTTTCTTGTGAAACAAGCAGCATAATGTTTAATGTAAATGAAAGGGTTTTCTAGAAAGGTGGAACGATTTTGGACGCTTATTTGCTTCTCGTCACGTTACTAGCCATTGTAATCGTTATTCTTGGCGTATCATGGTTAAAGTGGCATGCTTTTATTAGTTTACTTGTGGCCAGTTTATTTCTGGCCATCGCTACAGGTTTGTCTCTTGACAAAATTGTAAGCGCCTACGAAACAGGGGTCGGCGGAGTCTTAGGCCATTTAGTCGGTATTCTGGCTCTAGGCACAATTTTAGGAAAAATGATGGCTGAATCAGGTGCTGGAATGCAGGTTGCTGATTTCTTCGTTCGAAAGTTCGGTGTGAAGAAATTGCCATGGGCGATGCTTTTCTCAGGTTTCATCATCGGTATACCTGTATTCTTTGAAGTCGGAATCCTGATCGTATTGCCGCTTGTTATTTCTATTCATAAGACAACAAAACAAAATATCTTATTGATCGCGTTGCCTGTTATTGCAGGATTATCTATCGTGCACGGACTTGTGCCTCCGCACCCTGGAGCATTGACAGCGATTAGCATTTACAAGGCGAACCTGGGTACAGTATTGATCTACTCTCTGATCATCGCTATTCCAGCTGCCATAATTGCAGGACCGCTTTTTGCAAAATGGGTTCATAAACGTGTTGTGCCTCAGGGGGAGCCTGAGCTGATCCGCTTCAATACCAATTATAAAAAACTTCCTCATACAGGACTTTCATTCTTTATTATTTTATTGCCTGTCCTATTGATGGTATTGGCAGCAGTCGCACCTTATATGGCGATTTCCAAAGGGGCAGAAAAGATTATGGCGTTTATCGGAAGTCCGATTATTGCCTTGCTGATCGCGGTGTTTGCTGCATTTTATTTCCTTGGTATCCGTCAAGGAATGGACAGGAATATGCTGAAAAAATTCTCTGAAGAAAGCCTGCTTCCTGTTGGCTCCATCATACTCATCATCGGTGCTGGCGGAGGTTTCAAGCAAATCCTAATTGACAGCGGCGTAGGGAATACGATTGGGCAGATGTCTCAGCACTTATCGCTTTCTCCACTCGTCCTAGCCTTTTTAATTGCGGGTCTGATCCGGATCGCAACAGGGTCTGCAACCGTCGCTTTAACAACAGCGGCTGGCATCGTTTCTCCAATTATTGAACATATGTCTGGCGTTAACCTTGAACTTCTTGTTATTGCAACGGGTGCCGGCTCTCTTATGTTCTCTCATGTCAATGATGCCGGATTCTGGATGGTAAAAGAATATCTTGGCTTAACAGTAAATGAGACCTTTAAAACATGGACTGTGCTTGAAACTATCCTGTCCTTCACTGCTTTCGGGGGAGCACTGATACTGAATATGTTTGTATAAGATGGCAAAAAAGCATCGGAATGATTTTCCGATGCTTTTTTTACTGGATTTTTTTAGATCAGTGATTTTCTTAAGTTGCGCAAATATCGCTGCCTGATGAAAAGAAAGTAGAGCACCTGAGCAACAAGAAAGCCTGCAAGTACAATGGATACCTGTCCAGCAATTGAGAGTGTGAAAAAACTTTGCAGGGCAGAGAAGGCAAACGCACTATGGACGAACGCCACTGCGATCGGAACGAAGAAAAGCAAAGCTAGCTGCCTTGTAACAATGCGGCTGAGTTCTTTGTCCGTCAAACCTACTTTTTTAATGGTTAAATAAAGGCGGGTGTCATAATCGAGATCTGCGTAAAGCCGGAAATACAGGAAACTTCCTGCTGCCACGAAAAAGACGGCACCGATCAGCAAGGCTACAAATAGCAGCGCACTGTACAGCTTCATCATTTGATCAGCCAGTGTTCCGCTTACCGCCATCATGTATGGTGTCTTTTCGTAATATCTTACAATTCCATCCTTAGCGAGTTCATCTAGCATTCCGTTCGTTGCTTCCATAGGGGAAGTAAAAAAGCCTGTAAATTCTAGTGTGGATGCTGGTCTAATATTTTTAAAAAGTTCGTCACTGACAACGATTCCCTCACTATCAATTAATTCCCTTGGCATGGCGACGTGCTCTGTAGAGACATCTGCATTCACACTAAGTTTTCCTTGCTTAAACATGTACATATGGGGGGAGAACGTTTCAGTGGAAGACGTTTTCATCTTGAGCACCTGTATACCGGTGAGCGGCTGCTCGGTGATTTTGCCGCCAGCTTTTTGAATAATAGTTCTATAAGCACTGAAAGACATTACCGGCATGGTTTTGGGTGAAAATCGATCATTGGATGTTTTTACATCCAAGATTTTAAGGGTTGTTCTGTAGGTAGAATACTTGAGCTGCTTTTTCTTTAATTCATCTTTTATTTCATTTAGATTATCATGGTGCAGGGGCTGCTGATCTCTGGCAATATAACTGATTTCAGCGGCATAGTCCTCATTAAATTGCTTTGACAGTATTTTCATCGATGAGAGAGATCCAACAGCACAAAAGGCCACAGTGGAGACGATACAAACCATAAAAAACATTCTGGCATTGTCTTTCAGCCGGTAGGCTAAGCTGGAAATGGTAATGATGTTGGTTTTTTTCCAGAACAGAAAGCGATTTTTCTGAAGTGCTCTCATGATAAAGACGGAAAGCTGCGAGAAGAAAAAGTATGTTCCCACAATGGTCATTGCGATAACAGGCAGCATTCGGATCAACAAGGAATTCAAAGTAGCCGTTCCTGCTAGATAATAGCTTGCAAGCAGCAGAACCGCAGACAACAAAGAGAGGAGAACGGATACTTTAGGTTCCTTCTTCGGCTTTTGACCCGATTGAAACAAGCTGAGAAGCGAGTTTGTCCGGACTAGAAAAGCGGTAAATATTGAGATCACAAGGAAAAGTCCGAGAAATGCCGCGACCGTCAACGCGATCGCTTTCCATGACATGTAGAATGGAAGTGAATGAATATCAAGCAAATGAGCAGCGATCATAAAAAATAATTTAGCAGTCAGGATACCAGCTCCGATTCCAATCAGGATTGCGCCTGAACCGATGATCATGTTTTCCAAAAAGACCATCGTGTTGAGCTGAGTTTTCGTCATACCGTGCATCATCAGAATACCGAATTCCCTTTTTCGTGTTTTAAGGAACGTACTGACGGAGTACAGTACAAAGAAAAAGGCGAAAAAGTACATGACAAATTCGGCGGTGATCATTAATTGAATCGCCAGGCTCTGAGTGATGCCTTTTTTAATGCCTGGGTGAAAGATAAAAAGGGCATAAACAAAGAAAATCATGACAGAAAAGGCACTGCTCAGAAAATAGGCAGCATAGGTTCTTTTGTTACGAAGCACATTTTTAAAGGCGAACTGTGGAAAGGTCATGGCTGTCACCTCCAAGCAAAGCAAGCATATCAATGATCTTCTGGAAGAACGCCTGACGGTTATCACCACGGTAGATCTCATTATACAGCTGGCCATCCTTGATAAAGATGACTCTATGGCAATAACTTGCGGCAACGGCATCATGTGTGACCATTAACGCGGTGGCTCCTTCATTCTTGTTGATAGCAGAGAGAGTTTCCATCACATCCCGAGACGATTTGGAATCCAGATTTCCTGTCGGCTCATCCGCCAAAATGAGTGAAGGCTCGTGAATGATCGCCCGGGCGATGGCCGTCCGCTGCATCTGTCCTCCTGAAATTTCATACGTTCTCTTTTTTAGGATGGAGTCGATTCCTAATTTTTTTGTTACCGCCATCAGTTTTTGTTCCATCACTTTTACCGGTTCACCATCAAGGGTAAGCGGGAGAACAATGTTTTCTTCCACTGTCAGCGTATCGAGCAAATTAAAGTTTTGAAATACAAAACCTAGCTCGTGACGCCTGAAGAGTGAGGTTTCTTTACGGTTTAATTGATGAGGATTGCGATTGTTGATGATAACTTCTCCGGACGTCGGAGAGTCAATGGTAGCAATGAGGTTCAGCAGCGTAGTTTTACCGCTGCCTGAAGGTCCCATGATTCCTGCGAATTCTCCTTTTTCAATGGAAAAGTTTATGTTTTCCAATGCTTTATGGGAGGCTTTGCCGTCGTATACTTTGGTAAGGTGTTTTACGTTCAAGATGGGCATCTATATCACTCCTGTCTATTTCTAACTTTATTGTAGCTTGGAGATGTGAGATGCTGCCATGCGGTTATCTTACAGAAAGCTTACAGTTTTGTAAGGTTAGAAGAGAATTCTGACGGTCGTGCCTGAACCGGAAACCGAGTCGATGAAAATCCGATGGCCAAGTCTATCGCAGATCTGCTTGGCAAGAAACAGGCCCATTCCTGTAGATTCCTGAAAATGACGGCCGTTCTCACCCGTAAAATAAGGATCAAACACCCTTGGAAGATCGCTTTTAGGAATTCCTACTCCATGATCGATCACTTCCAATCCCGTTTTTCCATCCTGTATAAAGGAGCGGAAAACTACCTTTTCTCCAGGGGTTTCTGTGTAGCGAACCGCATTGGTAATAAGCTGGGTGATGAGGAAAGAAACCCATTTTTCATCAGAGGTAATGCTGCTGCCTTTTTCAATTGCCAGCTCCGGATAAATCCGGTTACGGATGAACAGCCGCTTCTGACTGGACGTCACTTTTTTTACGAGTTCTGAAAGATCGAGGGTCTCTGCATAAAAGTCACGGTCAAACGTATCAAGCCGTGCAGTATATAACACCATTTCCAATCCTTTTTTCAGCCGGTCCAATTCGTCTTCCACCGACTGCGAAAATTCATCGTCCCGGTCCTGAACCATAAGGTGAATGACCGACAGCGGCGTTTTCATCTGATGCACCCATTGGTTGATGAACTGAATATGGTGGTCAAGCTTATGCTTGTAATTGTAGATGTCCATTGTATAATGCCGGATGAGCTCCTTTTGAAACTGTTCCAGGCTTTCAGGCAAAGGAGCATCCTGCGGGCTGAACTTTAAATCATTCAACGATGAAAGGGGTGTAGTTAATTTTTGATAAAAAGAACGGTTGGTTATATATCTGTAAACCAGATATCCACCGAATAGACAGGAGCTCAGAAGACACGCATACAGGCTGATTTTCCAATCGGTATGCCCGTCCAAACGATAGATTAACAGAATGACCAGAAGCTGAAGAATGTAAATCAAAGCAAGCGGCAGTTGTTCACGAATAAAAAGCTTCATCTGCTGCTCCAGTTCGGCATCAGCCGGTATCCCTGTCCGCGGACGGTTTGAATGGCATCCGTGATCTTAAGCTGAGCCAGTTTTTTTCGAACTCTCGTAACATACACATTAAGCGTGTTATCGTCTACAAAGGATTGGTCGTCCCATATCTTTTCAAGCAGACGGTCACGGCTTACGACATGTTCAGATTTTCTCATCAGCTCATCGAGAATTTTGGCTTCTGTATAACTGAGGTCTGCCTGCTGTTCTCCGTAACTGATGCATAAACGTTCAACATCCAGGATGAGATTGTGAACATTAATATTTCGGCCGTTTTGATTTGAGGCATAAGTTCCATAGGCTCGTCTGAGCAGACTGTTGATTTTGGCCAGTACGATTTCATAGTCAAAGGGTTTAGTAATATAATCATCGGCTCCGTTTTCGAGCGCCATCACCTGATCCATCTTTCCTTCTCTTGCTGATACGAACAGGACAGGGCATGTGGATACCACGCGAATCTGTCTGCACCAATAGAAGCCATCAAACTTCGGAAGGTTTATATCCAGCAGAACGATATGGGGATCGAACGCTTGAAAATCTGCTGTCACAGCATCAAAGTTTTTGACTGCGAACGTTACAAATCCATACTTCTGCAAAAAGTTTTCCAGTAATTCGACAAGGCGGCTGTCATCTTCTACGATAAAGATTTTAAACATTTGTACTCTCCTTAAGTAATCTTTGGTTTAAAGTGTACTAGAAGAAACAAATAATTCCAATACTCTCTGTACCACTGATTTGGGGCGCAAGGAAATTACATCTGCATTAAAAAATAAATTTCCAGGTGGCCAAGGTCTTTGGATTTGTTATAATGTTCATCATATTCTACGTAAAGTGAGTGATTGGAATGGATGCGAAGGAACGTGAATTGCTGCAGCTTATTGAAAAAAGCGGCCGCCTGGAAACATCAACGATTGCCAAACTGATGGGCATATCAGAAGAGGAAACGAAACAGATTATTGGAAAGCTTGAAAACGAAAAAGTCATTCTCGGATATTCAGCCATCATCAATTGGACAAAGGGGACAGATGAGGGAGCAGTCACCGCGATGATCGACGTCAAGGTCACACCTAAGCGCGGAGTAGGGTTTGATAAAGTGGCTGAACGGATCTACCGTTTTCCAGAAGTGAAAGCGGTCTATCTCATGTCAGGTGTCTACGATTTGTCAGTTTCCATTGAAGGAAAAACAATGGCTGAAGTCGGAAGATTTGTCTCTGAAAAACTATCAACCATCGATTCTGTTATTTCCACGACCACCCATTTTATCTTGAAAAAATACAAGCATGACGGACTTGTATTCAGTGAGAATGAGGAAGATAAACGAATTGTGGTGTCGCCATGATTACAGAACAGACGTCAAAATATTTATCGAATAACGTGCAGGCAATCCAGCCATCCGGTATCCGCCGTTTTTTTGATCTTGCTTCATCCATGGAAAATGTTATTTCATTGGGGGTTGGTGAACCGGACTTTGTGACGCCCTGGAATGTCATTGAAGCGAGCTATCATTCTCTTGAACAAGGATACACAGCGTATACGGCGAATGCAGGGCTGCTCGAGTTGAGAAAGGAAATCTCCCGCTACATGAGGAGGCGTTTTGGCGTTACCTATAGTTCAGAGGATGAAATGGTTGTTACGGTGGGTGCCTCACAGGCGATCGACATTGCGCTGCGTGCCGTCGTAAATCCCGGTGAGGAAGTCATTGTCGTTGAGCCGAGCTTCGTTTCGTATGCTCCAACCGTAACGCTGGCTGGCGGTGTACCCGTTCCGGTTCATACATACAGTAAAGATGAGTTCAAGCTGCAGCCTGAGCATATTGAGGCAGCGGTCACTGAAAGAACGAAAGCCATCCTGTTATGCAGCCCGAACAATCCTACAGGAACCGTTTTGTCCAAAAGTGATCTAGTAAAAATTGCAGAAGTGGTAGAGAAGCATGATCTGCTCGTCATCTCAGATGAAATCTATGCTGAGCTAACCTATGATGAACCATATACAAGTTTTCCTGCGGTAAGGAACATGCGTGAGCGTACCATCTTGATCTCGGGTTTTTCAAAAGCGTTTGCGATGACCGGATGGAGACTGGGCTTTGCTTGCGGACCAAAAGATATCCTGCAGGCAATGCTGAAGATTCATCAGTATACGATGATGTGCGCGCCGACGATGGCGCAGCATGCCGCCCTTGAGGCACTTGTGAACGGACAGAAGGACGTTGTGAGAATGAAGGAAAGCTATCGCCAGCGCCGCAGCCTGGTCACCCATGCCCTGGAGGAATTGGGGCTCTCCTGCCATATTCCAGGGGGTGCATTTTATGTCTTTCCTTCCATCGAGAAGACGGGACTGAGTTCCGAAGAGTTTGCCGAACAGCTTTTGATGAAAGAGCAGGTAGCTGTCGTACCGGGAAGTGTATTCGGTGTGAGCGGTGAAGGCCATGTAAGATGTTCATATGCCACTTCGATTCAAAAGCTCGAAGAAGCCATGCGCCGAATCGATCGATTTGTGAAGACATTATAGTTGCAGGTGAGCTGTGCATGGGAAGGGGTATCCTGTGCACAGCCTTTTTTGTTTATTTAAACACCTAAACTTGTATTCTATTTCTGTGGCGTGCGCAAAAATTCGTAGATGGCGGAAAAATCCTCTTTTCCTAATCCGTATTGGTTTGCCAAACCATATATTTCTTTTGTCAGGTTTGCGATGGGTAAAGCACTTCCGTTATGATACGCTTCTCCGGTTACCAGGTTAAGATCTTTCTGAATGTGTTCGAGAGGAAACTCTGCTTCGTATTGATTGGTAAGCAGTTTGTCCTTTTTGCCGGCTAAAAACGCTCCAGTTGTTGGCCCGCCGATCAGCGTCTCCAGGACGTTTTTTTTCTCCAGTCCGAGTGATTCTCCAAAATTGACAGCTTCTGCAAAGACAGCCATGGATTGAGCGAGCATTAAGTTGACAACCAGTTTCATGGACGTGCCGCTGCCATGATCCCCCTGGTGGCTGATGGCTTTCCCCATGACATTTAAATACGGACGCACTTTATCAAGAACCTCAGCCTCCCCTCCAACCAGGAAGACAAGCTCTCCGCTCTCAGCAGGTTTTAACGAGCCTGCAACAGGTGCGTCCAGAAAGCAGATGTCATGTTTTCTGGCTTCTTCCGCCATGCGTCTCGAGAAGGTTGGATTAACTGTACTGCAATCTACCCATATGGATCCTTTTGGCAAATGCTGCAAAAAACCATCTTCGCCAAGAGCAACGCTTTCAACTGCTTTAGGATTAGTCAGCATTGTAAAAAGGATATCTGATTGCTGGGCCGTTTCTTTTGGTGTTTCTCCCCACAACGCTCCCTGGTCCAGTAAACCGTCTGCCTTTTCTTTTGTGCGATTGTAGACAGTGAGCCCGTGTCCTTCTGAAATCAGGTTGCCTGCCATACGGCTTCCCATAATGCCTAGTCCGATAAATCCAATCATGTGATCCCTCCTTGTATACTTTTATTTTAAACCTCCAGACGAACGATAGCGAATGAACGGCATTGTGCCAAAAAAAATCACCAATTCGTGTTGAATTGGTGAGCGGGTTATATCGCGTAAATAATTTTGAGGTGATGAAGGTTCCAGAAGACAGTCTCGCCCTCAGCATTGGTTAGTGCAAGCTTATGTTCAAAGACTTTTTTCAATAAACCTGTTTTTTGCAGATGGTCTCCCAGATCAAGAACGATCATTTGATTCTCAAGTTTTTTGCATTGTTCATCAAATGTGCGTGCAAGGGGGAGGGAGCTGTGGCTGATCGGCAAACTTGTTAAGCTGAGCGTATAAGGAGTGACGTTATCTTTATAGGGAATCAGCCATTTTAAGTGGCTGAGTGTAATATACATTGTTTTATATACCGGGGAATAGAAGACAAAATAGTCATTCATGACGCTTGTAATGTAGCCGTGTAGAGTCTTGTTCCCGGTCACATAGATTTTTACAAAAAGCCCTTTGGCGTTCATTAACGTTTTTCTGAACGATATTTTATCAGTATGATGGTCAATCGGAACTTCCGCAGGAGCTACTATCGGGTCTTCTTCCAGCTCAGTTATTTTTCGGATGTTATGGACATGGATAGAGGGGATGTATAGGTACTCCATGCCATTAAATAATACAAAAATGTCCGGTCCCAAATCAACTAGAACTCCTGCGTGATGGTGCCCGCCAGATACTTCAATTGAGACGGTATTGTCCAATAATTCTTGAAACTCTTTACTTAAATCATTCTTCATTCAATTTCCTCCATAACCTTTAAAATAACCAATGGACCCAGTAATACAAACAGACCAAGGTGAAGATCACCGTCGGTGGGATAACCACGATTGTGACTTTAAAATAATGTTTCCAGCTGATTTTCACATTGCCTTTTTTAAGCAGATGCATCCACATTAAAGTGGCGAGCGTACCGATAGGCAAGAGCAGGGATCCGACATCGCTTCCAATTACGTTGGCAAGATAAGCTACCTTTAAGGTGAGGGGATCGAGGCCCATATTCGTCAGAGTCAAAGTCCCTACCATCAGAGCGGGGTGATTGTTAAACAAATTGGAAAGGACTGAGAGCGTGCTGCCCATCAGCAGACTTGCGTAAAGGTGATGCTTGGCCACATAAGGTTTCAGGACATGAACAAGTGCATCCGTTAACCCGATATTGTGGAGTCCGTAGATAATGACATACATGCTGAAGGCAAATATAAGGATGTGCCAAGGCGTTTTTTTCAACATATCCATAGGATTGATTTTCAGATGGATCCATCGCCATCCTAAGAGAACAAGTGAACCAAAAACAGCCATGGCTTCAACCGGTATGCCAATGTAAGAAGCAACGAACAAACTGATCCTTACACAAAACACGAAGAGGAGAATTTTGTACATGAAGGAATCTTGATTTTTTAGAACGGGAGTAGTTTCAGGCTTCAGTGGATGTGATTTTGGATTCGAAAAATTAATGGGACCCTGTGGCAGTTTGCGGGGCAGCTTCTTATAAAAGTACATATAAAGCAGAAGAACGAGGAAAACAAGGCCTAGAGTTGCCGGTACAAACATCATGGCTGTGTGCATATAGAGGTCCATGCCCACAATTTTTAAGGAAATCAAGTTTACGATATTGCTTACTCCGATCGGGGCGCTGGATGCTGTAGCAATGAGTGCTCCGGAAAGCAAGTAAGGTATTTTCTGGTGATTCTTTAAACGAAAATGTTTCAGGAGCAGTATCAAGATAGGCGTTGTGATTAGAATGCTTCCATCGTTGTTAAAGAATAGAGTCATGAAAAAACAAAGTAAATTCACATTCCAAAACAGTCGGATACCAGAGCCTTTTGACTTCTCGGCCAGTATTTGTGCCATCCAATTAAAGAATCCAAAACTCTCTAAAACGATTGCCATTACAATGGTAGCCGTGATGGTAATGGCAGCACCACTGATGGTTTCAGCTATTTTGCCAAGATCATGGAGGGAGACGGTTCCGCATAACAATACGATAATAGCTCCTATCGTTGCAGGCACGGCCTCATTGACATCAAAAGGACGCCAAAAAATGAAAATCAAAGTGAGAAGAAAGGAGAGAACAGTGATAGACACCATTATTTCAGTCAAAAACTTCACTTCCTTTTTAAGCTTTCTAAGATGGTGAAACTAGTGAAGTAATTATCTTTCTGCAGCATTCATCACTAAGGTACATCTATACAGTAATTATATGTGTCTAGTAAAAAACTTGTCCTAAGTCATTCACACAATTTACTAGAAATGTGCGGCGGACTCTATTTATCAATAAAAAAAGGAGCCTCCCTGCAAACAGGAGGGCACCTTCCTCTGCTATTGTTTCTATTGGACAAGTACCTTACTTGCTAGATACGATATTCTCTGTTTTTTTGACTAAAAATTGCAGTGTTTGATCATATTCACTTTTTAGATCGCCAATAATTTGATGAACCGGCGTTACTTCTTTAATTCTGTTGACACCTTGGCCAGCTGACCAGATATCTTTCCATGCCCTGGCATCAGAGGAATCTAAATGGGACATATCAACAGCTTCTTTTTTCTTCAACTGGTCAGGGTCAAGTCCGGCATTGCGAATACTAGAAACGAGATAGTTGGCGTTTACTCCGCTGAACGCATCCGTATAAATGAGGTCCTCAAAGGATGATTCGATCAGCATCTCCTTATATTCATTGCTTGCGAAGCTTTCGGATGCTGCTATAAAACGGGTCCCCATGTAGGCGAGGTCAGCTCCGAGTGCTTCGGCAGCCAGGATATCCTGACCATTATTAATGCATCCGGCAAGGATGGTGATTCCGTCCCAAAATTCCTTTACTGCACCGATAAAGGCGATTGGATTAATGGTTCCGGCATGTCCGCCGGCGCCGTTGCAGACCAGAATCAGTCCGTCAACACCGGTTTGGACGGCTTTTTTGGCATGACCAAGATGAATGACATCCGAGAACACGAGACCGCCGTATTGATGGACGATTTCCACCACTTCCCCCGGATGTCCGAGGGAGGTGATGACGACAGGAGGCTGATGCTTTCGGATGAGCTCAAGATCCTGCTTATACCTCTTGTTTGTTTTATGTACAATGATGTTTACAGCCCATGGAGCAATTTTACGTTCAGGATCCTGAGCCTTTGCCTGTTTTAATTCTTCTGTAATGCGAAGCATCCATTCATCGAGCACCTCATTCGTTCGTGCATTGAGCAGCGGAAAAGAACCGATGATGCCTGATTTGCAGCCTTCGATGACGAGTTCAGGGCTTGAAACAAGGAACATGGGAGCAGAGATAACGGGCAATTCAAGCTGATTGACGAAATGTTCCGGCAATTTTGCGGACATTGAATTTCTCCTCTCTTTCATTTATAGAAACCAAAACGGCTATATCTTATATTTAAGGTACTTTACCACCGGAATTCGGTCAAGAGCAAACGGTTACAAAAATACCAATTTTTCTATGATAGAATGGAAATAAATACTAATCGAAAAAGGAATGACGATAAAATGAAAACTTTTAAACATTGCCAAAGCTGTGGAATGCCTTTCTCAAGGGATGAAAAAGGAGGAGGGACAGAACTAAACGGTGAAAAAAGCAGAATGTATTGCAGCCATTGTTACGAGAATGGAAGTTTTGTAATCCCTGATCTTACTGCAGAAGAGATGAAAGAGCGAGTACAGGGGAAGATTGTGGAGTTTGGTGCTCCTCGTTTTATGGCCAAGTTCTTTACAAGAAAGCTTCATAAATTGGAAAGATGGAAGTCAAACTAACTCATTTCAGGGAAGGATAATGATATGTCCAAAAAAGTGATTTTGGCAGGAGGCTCAGGGTTTCTGAGTGAAACTTTAGCATTTTTTACAGAAAAAGAGCTATGAAGTAATTGGATGGATCATACACGGTCGTCAATTTTACTGGAAAAAGTGTCAACTGCATTTATAAAAAGAAAAACAGAGAGGAGATTGTTTCATCGCGTTTGGATTCGGTTCAGGTGCTGAGGGAAGGAAGTAAGAAGTGCAGCTCTCCACCGCAAGGGGCACTCCGTTCTTAGCTGGATGTTTGTTTGGCTTGATATCGGGATGCCGTTTAAGAGCAGCGCTGAAGAAAAAGGCTGGATGTAAAAAAGCAACCCAAATTGAAACATTGGGTTGCTTTTGCTATTAAATTGAGATTTTGGGCTTTGGCAAAGGGGCGGTAGATGAGCGGAAAACCAGTTACCCGCCGAAACATAAGAAATGCCCGCGGAAATCATCCATTTACCCGCCAAAATATGAATTTTACCCGCCGAAACGGAGGCAATACCCGCCAAAATGGATTTATGTTAACTAGCGAGCAACTTGGAACTTCAACAAACTAAACTTTAGCCATTAAGCTTTCAATCTTTGCCTTTGCTTCCTCAGGTGATTCTAATTCCAACACAATCTTCTTATAAACCAAACCTTCCAGATCCAGAATCAGGACGTTCTTATGGTTGGAATAGGAGAGAAATACCCATTCGCTGTCATAGAGGAAACGGCCGTGCTTTACGTTTTTTCCGATTCCCGATGTGCCTACACGGAAGGCTAACGGGTTGATCTTAAAGTCATCTATTTTTACATTGCTTATGGATGAGAGAGGAACCTCAATTTCTTTTTTGAGCGATGCCGCTACCGTCAAACCTGTAAAATGGATGATAAGTTTATCATTTAAATATTCAATATGTCTGCTCATTTTATGAAAACCTCCTTTTATTAATGTGACGGGTAGGGATGGCAAAACGTTCATCTTGATAAAAAATATTTTTTTACGATTTCAAAGACCATATGTAAAAGCCCTGCATGATATAAAAAACAGATGCCCCAGAGCACCTGTTTTTTTCGTTCTATTAGTCGGCTTTTTTATATTGATGCAAGCCGCAGTCTTCCTTTAGTTTTACTTGAACAATTACTGGATCATGGTCACTCGCACGGCCATGCTGTTCCATGAACTGAGAATTAATGTGGACGATATCTACATTTGTGTCTTTTTTCAGGTTGTTGGACACGAGGATGTGGTCCAGCACCTGAGCATTGCCTTGGTAAGAATAAGAGTAGCGTTCTGGGTATGGAACTTCCTGAATCATATCGGAAAGTTCATTTCCTTTTACCTCTTCAAGGGCAGGGGTAAATTCAAAATCGTTAAAATCACCTAGCAGTACAACATTTGCTTTTGGATCATCGGCTTTAATGCTTTTTACGAAGTTGTTGACGATGCCGGCAATTTGCAGACGCTGAACCTCACTGCTTAATACAGGCGGCTGATTTTTGCCGAACATTGGCTGATCTCCGCCTTTTGAATTAAAATGATTGGCGATTACGGTTACTTTTTCTCCGTTAAACATAAATTGTGCAGCAAGTGGCTTACGGCTGCTTTCAAAGGCAGGGTTCGTCGGATCGATACGTCCTGGGTTTAATGAAAGCTTGCCATTTTTGTATTCAACAGCTTGTGTTGCTGTTCCTTTTGTTCCAGGGGCAAGAGACACGCGATCAGGGTTGTAAATAAAGGCTACACGGATGTTCCCGCCAGGAATCCCTCCGTCCTTGCCATCAATGGGAGCGATGTCAGTATATTCGTAAGAAGGTCCGCCTTTTGCTTTAATTTCATTGATGAGACGATCAGCGCTGTCCTTTGCATCGGTCTTTCCATCGTTTACTGGTCCGTCACCATCTTGCATTTCTATTAATCCTACAATGTCAGGGGCATTCAGGTTATGAACGATCGAGTCAGCGATTCGTCCCGATTTTTCATCGCTCGTCCCATCTTTGCCATCTTTGTTGGCAGAGAAGTTCTCTACGTTAAAGCTGGCGATCGTTAATTTCTTATGTTTTCCCCTCAGCTTTGTGGTTTCAGGCTTTGTTTTGCCTTCCACAAAGATTGGGAGCTGGTCTTTGTTCGTCAGTACTTTATAGTTGCTGAAGCTGTAGCTCATGACCCCTGTTATATTGCCTTTGAAGTAATCTCCGGATTTAGCAATAAAGCTGCTGTCGTTAATATCCACGAAAATTCGTTCAGGGTTGTAGTCAGCTTTTGAAATATTAATGGCTCCGGAGGTATTAAACGGTGTGTTACCTTTGTTGTTCGTAACAACTACCAGTTCCCCGTAGTTTTGAGGAGCAACGATTTTCGGGTTATCCACTTCGACACGCATGCCTTCTAAACTTTCATAAAAATCGATTCCATCTTCTTTAGGGTCAAAAAGCCCAAAATTGTCATTATCAATGATTTGTGTTGGAATATGTCTGCCTTTATCTCCAAGTACCACGGTAGCTGGAAGGGCATGGCCACTTTCCGTTACGGTAACAGAGCCCCCGTTTTCTGCGTTGATTTCAGTAACAGGAAGATCAGTTTTTAATTTATCCGCATATCCGTCAAGCACCCATTCTTTTACCTGGCCTGTCGTTTTCACAAGATCTCCGTTTTTTAAGCCGTGGTTCTTTTTGTAAATCAGGATGCCTTCAGAAGTGTTCTCATCAAGGTCAGGGGTGGTGTCCTGCATATAGAAATTGTTGGCATCGACCACGTAAGTTACAACACCCTCTACATCCGCAACTGATTTATTTGTGAATGGAGACTGGTGTGAAGCTCCTTGAATGTCGTGAATTCGAAGTCCTGTTAATGCGACCGTATATTTAAAAGAAGAGATTTCACTGTTTTTAAGGCCGTCTTTGATGGCGATCGCTTTTACGGTTGCATCTTCATTAATGGTAAGTGGTTCACTGTATCGGCTGCTGCTGGATGTTGGATTGGTTCCGTCCAGAGTGTAATAGATCGCAGCATTTTCGGTAGCCGTAGATAAAGCTACTTTTGTTCCGCTTTTCACCAATCCAGAGTCAGGGGAAGCAGTAACTGGTTCAGCTTGAGGTTCTGATGGCGTATCTCCTGTAAAAGAAAAGCTTTTGGCGTTCTTATGCCCCGGAACGGAGAAATAGGCCATTAAATCACCGGTAATCTGAACTTTTTTACCCAGGTTTTCTGGATGAGCTTTAAGATTTAAACCATCTCTCACTGCCCCAGCCGGCAGCTGTACAGGAAGGATTTTTGCTTTGTCGGTTTCAGCAGGAGAATCTGCGATGGCCAGATTTGTATCCGTGAACGGAGCCGACAGCTGAAAAGAAATAGATGTTCCGCTTCCGCCTTTCACTGCACCAACAATGTATCCTTCGACAGTTTTATCGGATCCGGTATTATTGGAAATGGCATCGGATACCGAGATCACATCAGCAGCAATGGCCTTTTTTGAAACCATCGGAGACAGCATGCTGACGATAAAAACCATAATCAATGCAAGGCTGAATAACTTTTTGTAGCTCTTTGTCTTCATGAATTTTCACCCTTTACTTCATATTTTTAAATATAAAAGCGGATTTTGCTTAGAAAGCTTTATTAATCTAACACCCATTTGTTAAAAAATAGGTCGTTTATTGTAAATATATCATGTAAAAACGGTTACAAATGGCTTATGAGGAAAAATGAGGAAAATTACCTTGGTTAATAATCTTCATTAGTAACATTTACCTAAGTAATGGTGGAGAGCCATGGAACCCTTAGGGAGATAGGATGAATGAAGTTATATTACGAAAATTCAGTATTTGTAACAAAGAATGTCTTGTTTATGCACGCAACCTCCTATATGCTTAGAAAAACTTGTTACAAAGAAGGGGGACATTCCCATTAAAGAACTTCATTCGTTTGGGTGGTACGCATCCCGTATTACCCCGAATCTATCAAAAGACGTTTTTAAACCTGTTCCAGGTCGGCTGTGGGGAGGATTTGCATATCTGTTAATTGTTGTGGCTGGTTTTTTAGCGATTGGGCTTTTTGACCTCCACATGGTTTTAAATATAGTGATTGCAGGCGTATTGGGTGCATCGTTTGCCGGTATGGGCTTCTTGGGCCATGAAATTCTTCACGGCACGGTAGTCAAGAAGAGCTGGCTTAGAAATTTTTTGGGTGCCGTGGCGTTTTGGCCGCTTAGCACAGGTCCGAGACTTTGGAGAAAATGGCATAATATGAATCATCATGTACACACACAACACGACGAAAAGGATCCTGATGCATGGCCAAATTATGAAAAGTTTGTTCGGAATTCTTTCCTTCGAGCTATATACCGCTTGCCTTTTTGGGTACGCGCATTCTTTAGTTTTTTATCGTTAAGTATTCAATTTACGATTCACGGTACCATGATGTTTATTGAATATATCAAGGACTTTAATCCGAAAAATCGTCCGGCTGTATTGCTGCAAACCGTTTTGCCCTGGGCAACATGGATTGGTCTATTGTTCTGGATCGGGCCTATTAAGTGGTTGTTTGCCTTTCTCATCCCTCTATTAATCGCTAATTTTATTGTGATGAGCTACATTTCCACCAATCATAGGCTTAATCCGATAACGTCAGTAAATGATCCGCTTGCAAACAGTCTTACCGTAATTGTCCCTAAATGGGTGGATGTGCTTCATTTTAATTTTTCTTATCATACGGAGCATCATTTGTTTCCAAGTATGAGCCCGAAATATTACCCGATCGTTAAGCAGCATATTAAAAAGATGTGGCCAGAGCGGTATCACGAAATGAAAATGAGCAAGGCCATGAAGGCTCTATGGAATACACCAAGAATCTATTTTAAAGATAATGAATTGATTGATCCGCACAAGCAGAATACGTTCGGAACGCTGGGCAACGGCTTAGCTACCGGAAAACCAACTCATCCTGATGGGTTGAAAAAACCAGTATAAATTGCGAATTAAACCTTGGCTGCTGCAACAGCCAAGGTTTTTTGTATAAAGGAACATTATTTCCTGGAGAATAATTGCATGTTTTGTAATATTTTGAGAGAATTTTTATCTTTCGTTTTTTCTTTGTTCGTCTTTTGGTATGGTAAATAGACATTGTAAGCAGGAAGGATGGGTAGAGAATGGCACGGACTGAAAAAGAAAAAATGATCGCTGGGGAAATGTATCTTGCGGGTGATCCTGAGCTGATTAATGAAAGACAAGCAGCAAGAAAACTGACGCGAATCTATAACCAGACAGTTGAAACGGATGATGAACAGAGAGTTTTTTTAAAAAGCAGCTTTTCGGAAGTACAAAAAAGAATCTTTATATCGAGCCGGCGTTTCGATGTGACTATGGGTATAATATCCACGTTGGAGAGAATTTCTACGCAAATTTTGATTGTGTGATATTGGATGTATGTGAAGTCAGGATTGGGGATAATTGTTTATTGGCGCCAGGTGTCCATATTTATACGGCAACCCATCCGCTGCATCCTGTTGAGCGTAATTCAGGGAGTGAGTTTGGAAAACCTGTTACGATTGGCGACAACGTATGGATCGGCGGCAGAGCCGTCATCAATCCAGGCGTTACGATTGGTGATAATGCCATCATTGCATCCGGAGCTGTAGTAACGAAAGATGTGCCCGCAAATGTGGTAGTGGGCGGAAATCCGGCTCGAATTATAAAAACGATTGAAATATGAGAAAAAGCCGCCCCAGCCAGGGCGGCTTTTCCTAGTTACAGGGAAGGGGATGCCGATGATCTGTCTGTCCTTAAATGCAGAAATCGTTTCTTTATTCAGTATCACAGAACCAGAAGAAAAAAGACGGCCAGCAGTCTTTTCTTTTTCATGAACCTATCACCCCGCATTTATATTGGCCTCAAAACGTCGAAAACCAGCTGAAGAAGAGTAGTCGGCTGGTTTGTTTGTGTGAATTATAAAGTAGGTTGGACGGGGGACTCTTCTTTTTTCAAGGCTTTCCCTTTTCTTAAAATATACGCGTTAAATCCAATGTAATAGGCTCCCAGAATAAAGAAAACAAAAGCAGTCAGCGGATCTCTTGTAAAATGCTGGCCATATTGCGTGTTTTGCAATGATTGTGTACCAGATGAAGAGGCGAGAAGCAGGAAACGGTAAAAGAAACGCCCCAAAAAGAGAATCAGGACCGCAGCCTCGATCCACTTGTGTGTCCGGTAAAACAGCTGGGATTCCCGCCATTGATATGTACTGTGTTTGGCTGCAAATACGACAAGGACAACTCCGATCAGGGTGCCAGGCACCGCGTAAAGGAGAGTAGTCGGATGCATGGCCGCGTTTGCCAGAAAAGCCAACATGATGACAGCAAAAATGAGCATCCTGAAAACCAGCCTTCCTGGCTTATAGGGCTGAAAACCGATGGTCCTTTTCGTTCTGCGATAAATGATAAATGCCATGAGCATCAAAGGAACAGCCATTTGTTGAATGTGCATTCAAGCACCTCCTTCATTTCACTTTCCACTAAATGTATTTATTTGGAGTATATCATTCTGGTATTAAAGACTGCACACTTTTATTCCAAAAAATCACTTAATATGTTTTCAATATATTAAATTAGGGTATATTTGTTAGTTGGATACTAATTGTTATCTCATTGTAATCTAATTTTCATCCTCATGTCATAATGGGTTGTTAGAATTGGCTAGGAATTCATTAAACAGGAGGATGTTATTTTGAAAAAATTAGTTTCGGGAATTATTGTAGCAGGTGTTCTTGCCGTCAATCCAGTAGCAGGCCATGCAGCACTTGGAGACAACACGCTTAAGCCAGAAACCCATGATTCAGACGTTCAGGACCTCCAGGCATTGTTGAAAAAGAAAGGTTATTTTACATACCATGAAACAACTAACTACTTTGGACCATACACAGAGTCAGCAGTAAAGAAATTGCAGAAAGAAAAAGGAATGAATGTTGATGGAGTCGCAGGAGATTCTGTCTATAAAGCTCTCGGTGTATTCAGCAAGCAGGCGATTGTGGACCAAGCAGAAGAATACCGCGGAACTCCTTATGAGTGGGGCGGAGAAACACCGGATGGATTTGATTGCAGCGGTTATTTAAACTACATCTTCGATAAAGCGGCGAACATCGATCTTCCGCGCGTCGTGAAAGATATTCATGAAGAAGGAACCTCTGTAGATTCTCCGCATGTTGGAGATATTGTTTTCTTTGATATCGAAGGGAACGGCAATCTTTCTCACGCCGGAGTGTATGTAGGCGATGGGAAATTCATGCATGCTTCTTCTTCTAAAGGAGTAACCACTTCTGAGTTGGACAGCTCTTACTGGGCCCCTAAATATGAAGGTGCAAAGCGCTATAGATAGTTTTACCGGTGCCAGGCACCGCAATTACACAAGTGTGTAATCGTGGTGCCTGGCACCATTTTTTTTATCCGCTTAAGGAAATGTTAAGGAATGCCTGGTATGCTTGGCAATATTGTATTCGGATTTTAAAAAACAACTTGGAAAATATGTGCAAATAGCTAAAGCATCCTTTAAAATAATAGAATATTGCACTAAGATATCGAATAAAAACGAATTCTGAAGTATTGACATTGAAATGAGGGAGAAGCGTGCTCCGTATTTTAGTCGTTGAAGATAACCTGGCATTGCTGGATTCTATTGTTGAAATACTGTCTGATGAATTTAAGGTAGACCAGGCGGCGGATGGCGAAGATGGACTGTATGAAGCCATGCAGAACATCTATGACGCCATCGTGCTTGATGTCATGCTGCCTGAGATGGATGGGTTTCAGATTATCCGGCGCATGAGGAAAGAGAATATTAACACCCCAGTTTTATTTTTAACAGCCAGGGATTCGTTGGAGGACCGGGTAAAGGGTTTAGATTTTGGCGGAGATGATTATTTGGTAAAGCCCTTTGAGTCGTCGGAGCTGAAAGCAAGGCTTCGCGCCCTTTTGCGGAGGAGCGGGAGCTTGACGTTAAATCAGACCCTTCGTTATCGGGGAATTGAATTACTAGGGCCGGAGCATGACATTATTGTTGATGGCCATCCCATTAAGCTGACCATTAAGCAGTATGAACTGCTGGAATACATGATACAGAACAGCGGGACGATCTTAACAACCCTGAAGACAGGGATTTTATGGCGAGGGATTCCAGGGTAACTATCCTGATCTGGGATAAGAACCATGAGCTCCTTGACACGCCGCGTCCGCCATTCTTTGTTTTCGATAATGAAGATCGTTACCGTCAGAAGAAAATGAACAAGCTGGAATTCATTCATACGGATGAAGCGACATACAGGACCAAGTCGGTAAAAGAAAAGCTTCCTATTGTGGGAACGGTGACGGTGCAGGCGATCAGAAACGTGAAGACGGAGGAAGAGCTGCTTCATAAGCTGCTGCTAGTCATTATTGCTGGCTGCCTGTTCGGAGCTGTTTGTGCCATTGGGGGCGGATACTTTCTTGCAGGCCGTGCGTTAATCCCTATAAAAAAGGCCTGGGACAAACAGCAGAAACTTGTATCGGATGCTTCTCATGAATTGAGAACCCCGCTGTCCGTCATTCAGGCGAAGACCGATCTCTTATTTCGGTCTCCATCTGCTACGATTGAGGACAAAAGCATGGATATCTCGGCCATTTCAAAAGAGAGCAGGCGTCTGTCAAAACTGGTCAGCCAGCTTTTATTGCTGGCCAGGTCAGACTCCAATCAGGTCGAATTAAAAAAGCAGTCGTTTCAGCTTGATCAATTATTGCAGGAGATTGCAGATCATTACGGAGAAATCGCCTCTTACCAAGGCAAAAATATATCACTTAACGCATCGCTGCCGATCACCTTTTCTGCAAATAGGGAACGTATCCATCAGCTGCTCGTTATATTACTGGATAACGCCATGAAGCATACGGGAGAGGGTGATCAAATCCTGTTATCTGCAAAAGAAGCTGCTTCTTCGATCGAACTGATGGTGAAGGATAACGGACCCGGAATAGCAGAAAGTGAAAGGGAACGGATATTTGACCGGTTCTATCAAAGTGATAAGGCAAGAACGGATGCTGAAGGGCTTGGCTTGGGTTTATCCATCGCACAATGGATCATCGAAAAGCATAACGGAAAGGTGAAGGTGGAGAGCGAGTTAGGAAACGGTACAGCGTTTATCATCACGTTTCCAAAATAAAAACGAAGGGCAGCTGCCCTTCGTTTTTTGTTTTGTCCAGCACCAGCGCTTGTTGGACTTAAGCCAGGGCGCTTACGCTTTACTACTCTAGATAGCCCAGTTACCTTTGGTGAACAATGGGATACGTTTTCCATCTTGATATTCAGCTTCAATTTCAAGGTCTGCAGAACCAATCATAAAGTCGGTGTGGCCATGGCTTTGATTGACTCCTTTTGCTTCAAGCTCTTCTTTTCTTAGCTGCTCTGCCCCGGGTATGTTCATACTGATAGCATTGCCTAATGCAAGGTGACAGGAAGCATTTTCATCAAATAAAGTGTTGTTGAACACGATCCCTGAGTTAGAGATTGGAGAGTCATACGGAACAAGAGCGACTTCACCAAGATATTTCATTCCTTCATCGATGTTAAGGAGCTGCTTTAGCGTATCCTCGCCTTTTTCCGCCTTAACATCTACCACTTTTCCATTTTCAAAGGTTAAGCTGAAGTTCTCGATAATGTTCCCCATTGCCGATAATGGCTTCTTGCTTGATACCGTTCCATTTACTCCCTCTTTAAGCGGGGCAGTAAATACTTCTTCTGTCGGCATATTCGGTATGTAAAACGTGTTGAATGTGGAGTGATGGCCGCCGCCGATCCATTCATGTTCAGGATGAAGGTCAATGCTAAGATCAGTACCTTCTGACTTATAGTGCAGCGTTTTAAATTTCTGCTCATTCAAATAATTCACTTTATTTAGCAGCGTTTCTCCATGCTCTCTCCATGCTGCTACTGGATCTGGCTGATCGACACGAACCGTTTGGAAAATCGCTTCCCAAAGGGCCTTAATGGCATCGTTTTCATTTTTTTCAGGGAAAACACTCTTTGCCCAACCGGCAGTCGGAGCTCCAGCGATTAGCCAAGGAACATCACCTGCAAGTCTTGCTTTCGTGAATTTTTCAAGTCGTTCACCTGCGTTCTTTTGCACAAGCAATAAGCGCTCGGATGGAACTCCTTGAAAGGCATTGGGATCATTCCCAGTCACCATGAGCATACAGTCATTGTTTTCCATTAAACTTTCTTGCATGTCAACTTGCCACTGCGGAATATTATCTTTCAATACCTCTTCAGAAGCGTTGTTTAAGTGAATACGGCTTGTTTCTGTATCTGACCATTCTACAAAGACGCGCTTGCAGCCGTTCTTATAAGCATGTTCTGTTACCTTGCGCGTAAATTCTGCAGCTTCAATGGGTGAATTGATCAGTAAACGCTGGCCGTCCTGGACATTAAGGCCCACTTTTACAACAAGTTCTGCGTACTGGTCCAACTTTTCCTCAAACGTTTTCATTGTATCCCTCCTATACTTTGATTCTACTACAGGTAAGGAACAAGGTGCTATTATGAACAATTTAGGGGGAGAGATTTTGTAATGGATCATCCTTCTTGGGTATACTAGTTCACTAGAAGGGAGTGTTATTCATGAAATTGGATCATACCGGTATAGCGGTACGAAGAATAAATGAAGCGATTGATTTTTACACAACCAACCTGGGAGGCAAACTGGTTCATCAGTATACGAGCGAGAAACCAGGGGTTGAAACACATATCGCCGTTATCGAAATGGACAATCAAGTCATAGAACTTTTAGAACCTACGAGTAAAACATCTCCGATCGAACGGTTCATCCGCCAAAAAGGAAAAGGTGTCCACCATCTGGCATATGAAGTGGACAACCTTGAAGAAACGATACGAGAGTATGAGGGTCGAGGAATCACATTTTTAAAAGATACCTATCGGATCAATCCATATGGAAGAAGGTTAATTTATATTAATCCGGTTCACACGCAGGGTACGATTATTGAGTTGTGTGATTATATTAGAAGCAATGATTAATTTCTTTTGAAAGGGTATAGCTTGTCATAGTTTATGTGAACAGAAGGAAAACGGTTTGTACACAAAAAAAACAGTAAGCCGGGACACCGGCTTACTGTTTTAAATTAATCAACGATCTGAATACCATTACGGTCTTTTTCTTTATTCAATTGATATAAGCGGTACGTATGGCTGACGATAACCTTAAGAAGGGCATAAAATGGAACGGCCAGTATCATGCCGAGAAAACCGCCCATGTTACCGGCAACTAGCAGGATAAGGATGACAGTTAGCGGATGGACATCCAGTTTTCTTCCCATGATCAGTGGAGAAGTTACGTTTCCATCGATCTGCTGCACCACAATGACCACGATGGCTACCTTTAAGGCCATGAGCGGCGACATGATCAAACCAATGATAAAAGCCGGTATAAAGGCGATAAACGCACCAAGAAACGGAATGATATTGGTAATCATAGCGACTATGGCAAGAATTAAAGAATAATCAAGGCCGATAATGCTGTAGCCGATGTACATCATTACACCTACTAAAAAGGCTGCGGTTGCTTGTCCCTGAATATAAGAGCTCAGTGCCTCATCCATATCTTTTAAGATTCGTTTCGCTTCTGCTGCTTTTAAATAGGGAAGGAAGTTCTCTACTCTGTTGCCAAGTCCTTCACTATCCTTCAGCAAATAAAACACGATAAACGGAACCGTAACGATAACTGTAGCAACGCTCGTAATGATGCCGATCAGGCTGGAGATCTTGGTGCCGATGTTGCCGGCAAAGCCTTTGGCGTAATCGCTTGCCTTGGAGGTAAGGCTGTCGATCGTAATGTAATCATTTTGCTGAAAACGTGAAAACCATTCATTCTGCTTCAGGCTGTTCACTTTATCGTTAAGCGAGTCTACGATCTGCGGAGCATTGTTAATCAGGCTTTTAAATTGGCTCTGCAGCTGCGGGCCTAATAGGAAAACAAGCAAAGTCCCGAGCCCGATGAACAGCAGATAGATGATCAGGATGGAAAGCACTTTCGGTACCTTGTGGCGATCTAAGTAATAGACGATCGGTCTTAATAAATAAAAAATAACCCCGCCGATCAAGAATGGGAAGAATAAGGTCGTAAAAATAATTTCCACCGGACGGAAGATAAATTCCACCTTGGATGAGAGTAAAACAATGACCAATAAAATGATAATTGCGTAGCCTATCCGAAAAGCTTTTGTGTTTGGCATAACATCACCTCAATTTCGATTGTTTGCAGTATGAAAGCTATGTGTATTATTTTATCATTTAACCACTTCTCTTGCCTGTTTCCATCTTTTCATAAGGCTGTTTTCGTAACCTTTGTTGCTCTTAGGGGTGGTTGATTTCCGTTTCAGGATGCTCGCTTTCCGCGGGGCGTGCGGTGAGCCTTACCGGCGCCAGCGCCTACTTTCTCGGCGCATGCGCCTGTGGGTCTCACCTGTCCCGCTGCTCCCGCAGGACAAGGAAGGCTTCGGCAGCGTTATATCGCACGAAGAAAATGTGAAATTCATTTTCGAGGAGTCTCGCACCTTACACTCCAATCAACTTGTCAATGAAGGCTCTTAACAAAAATGTTCCCAAAGCAACAATCTTTTAGAAAAGAGCTTTTCATAAAAATAGCAGCAGACTCTGCTTTTGTGTCATCGATTTGCCGTTCGTTGACTTTGCCGTCTTCACCGTAATTATTTCCTCCTTTGTAGTTGGCATATCTTCGGGCACGTGTATAGCCCATCTGCAGAAACTTTCTTGCCATATCCATTCCGACAAGATCGTCTTTCTCTTTGTAGTTCAAAAAGAGTCCGTAAATCTTTTGAGAGGATTTCAATGCAATTTCTGGAGTTTTAAACCGCCAATGAGGCAGAATCTCACTTTTATAGGGTTCTGCTAAAAGGACTCCCTGTTCACCACGGCCGACACGGTATTTTTCTGGATGCTTGCGAAAATTTATTGTTTTGAAGTCTAAGTCATTTAATGCCATCTCGCACCGCCTCCTTATTACCACCATTGTTCCCTTTTATAGGGAGTCTTAAAACGAGAATCTATGGCTATCATAGCATGAACCATAATCCCGAAGTCCAGTACCCAGATGCTTGAAGCCACAGAAATCTGGTGCCGTTCAGCGTAGTCCGTACCCGGTAATTTTACCTTTCTATTAAACAGTAAAAAGCAGGAGGGCAAGCGAGCCAACCTGCTTTTTTATGAATTAAGGCTGACGAAGAGGAATGAAAATCTAAACCACCAATAGAGCATAAAAGAGCAGCCTAGCAGAATGATGATGGCCCATGGGGAACCGCTCAGCATACCAGTAATCAAATGATCCCATTCCGTGTTGCCTTCAGGACGTCCTAAAGCAAAAGTAAAACTGATTACAGGTGTTGCGATGACAAATGTAAGATTAATAATGGAAGCTTTTATATGTACTTTTTTGAACAGATTTGTGATGGTTGCCAATAAAGTCAGCGCTATAAAAGAGTAAAATAGCAGCCAGACCCAGTCAGGAAGTGTTTCATGCACCATATAAACGGCCCCCAATAGTCTCTATAATTTTCACATCCATCTGTATCCTAAAGGAGAACAGGAAAAATTGCATAAGAATTTTTTACTATTTTTTACATTTTCGGGTTTGGCCACTGTGTTTTTATTCAACTAATTTGTGAATAATGCCTCCGGTTACTTGGCAATTTCCGTTCCTTGAATTACCATTAGTTACGTATAGTTGATAGAAAGAGGGATGAGTATGGGATATATCGTGACTGCTATAATTGCTGGTTTGATCGTAACAGGGCTTACCGTTGCCATTGGTCTCCAAAAGGATGAAAAATACGGGTCCTCAACGAAAAATAATCTGAGCAGGCTTACTGCAATTTATGTTGTTTTGATTCTCGTCTGTATCATCGGTTTAGGCATTTATATCGGAAACCGTTAAATGTAAGAGAAACTGAAAATGAAGAGAGGGAACAGCCATGAAATCTGTCATTCTTGATATGGATACGGGGATTGATGATGCTTTGGCGATCGCTTATGCGATCCATTCTCCGGAATTAAACGTACTCGGCATTACAACAGGTTTTGGAAATGTATCAGCAGAAGAAGCGACAAGAAATACGCTTCAGGTTCTTCAATTATTAGAGAGAGCAGATATTCCAGTTTTTCAAGGCGCAGAACGGCCGTTTCGCAGAGAAAGCACTCGCCATAGAGCTTATGAAGTCCATGGAGAAGATGGTTTGGGAAACATTCAGCTGCCGCTGCCCGAACCCTTCTCACCAGGACAGCATGCCAGTGATTTTATCATCTCTATGGTGAAAAAACATCCAAATGAGATCACTCTTATCACGGTTGGTACACAGACCAATCTGGCTCTCGCTGTTGAAAAAGATCCTTCCATTACAGGATTGGTGAATGAAGTCGTGATTATGGGCGGCGCAGTCACTGTCCCGGGAAATGTTACACCTGCTGCAGAAGCCAATTTTTATGCGGATGCTGAGGGGGCGGATTTTGTACTTAACTCAGGGCTGCCTATTACTTTGGTCGGTCTGGATGTGACGATGAAGACCCTGCTGCTGAGAGAAACATTGGCGGAATGGAGAGGCTGCGGATTAAAGACTGCTGAAATATTTGCGGATATGTGCAGTTTCTATATGGATTTTTATGAAAGAAAGAATCCAGGTCTCGGCGGCTGTGCTCTTCATGATCCATTAGCCGTCGGAGTTGCAGTTGATCCCACGTTTATCAGTACAAAACCGATGAATGTCCGAGTATCGACAGAACAGGAAAAGCTTGGCCAGAGCAGGGGTGTGGAAACAGATCAGGGAATCTCTGTCGGCATTGAAGTTGATGCAGAACGTTTCAGGACACATTTTCTCAATCGAATTCTTCCTGCCAGTAGAAAGGGGAACCTTCATGCTGGACATTAAAGTGATTCCCGCTGAACAAACCTACGAGATTAGACACAAAGTGCTTCGGCCCAATCAAACGCTGGAAGATTGCCAGTTTCCTGGCGATCATGATCATGGAACGTTTCATCTTGGAGCCTATAAGGGTGATAAACTCATTTCTATCGCTTCCTTTTATCAAGAGAATCATCCTGATATTGAAGGAAACGTGCAGTACCGTCTGCGCGGAATGGCGACCCTTGAAGAATACAGGAAAGAAAAGGCGGGAAGCAGACTTCTAATAAGTGCCGAAGACATGCTGAAGAAGCAGCATACTGATTCCTGGTGGTGTAATGCAAGAGTTGGAGTGGCGGGTTATTATAAAAAGCTTGGTCTTCGTGAACACGGTGAGGTGTTTGATCTGCCGCCGATCGGACCGCATATCGTGATGTATAAAACGTTAACGTAATAGAATATTAAGAATACGATAAAAAAAGCCAGAATATAGTGTATCAAGTGAATACATCACTATACCTCTGCTGATCAGAAATGCTGAAGGCTCACTCTTTTATTCAAAAGAAGTGAGCCTTTTTATGTTCATGAGAGAGCAGCGGGAAACTAAAAGGAGGGAAGAACAGTGAATGTCTTTTTAACCATCGTGAACATTGTTGTGTTATTGCTGCTTGCTGGCGGTTTGTATTACCTTCAGCGTAAGAAAGTATCCTTTTCAAAACGTGTCTTTGCGGCTTTAGCTGCAGGAATTGTGTTTGGACTCATTCTTCAGTTTGTTTATGAGCCTGCTTCCAAGGTGCTGTCCAACTCGGCCGACTGGTACTCCATCATGGGAGGAGGATATGTAAAATTCCTTCAGATGGCGGTAATGCCGCTTGTTTTCGTTTCTATTTTGTCTGCTTTTACAAAATTAAAACTCAGTAACAACGTCGGCAAAATCAGTGGTTCGGTTATCGGAATATTGCTCGGAACAACAGCCATCGCCGCTGCGATCGGAATTGCAGCTGCACTATCCTTCCATCTCGAAGCGGTCCAGATCACGAAAGGCGCTCCAGAGCTCGCACGTGCAACAGAGCTTCAGACCACGTTTGACCAGATTAAAGACAAGACACTGCCTCAGCAGGTTCTTGACCTCTTTCCTGGAAATCCGTTTCTTGATTTTACAGGAGCACGTCCGACTTCAACGATTGCAATTGTCATTTTTGCCGCTTTTGTAGGAATAGCCTACCTGGGAGTCAAACGGAAACAAGCAGATCAAGCTGCACTGTTCGCCAGTATTGTGGAAGCGGTTCATGCTATTGTCATGCGGGTTGTTACATTGATTCTCCGGTTAACACCATATGGAGTCCTCGCACTGATGACCAAAACGGTAGCTCTTAGTGATCTGGACGCCATCGCAAAACTTGGGAAATTTGTGATCGCCTCCTATGTCGCATTGGCGCTCATGTTTATCATTCACCTGCTGTTTATTACATTCTCTGGGTTAAGTCCTGTCACGTATATTCGCAAAGCGATTCCGGTTCTGTCCTTTGCCTTTACTTCCAGAACGAGCGCAGGTGCGCTTCCACTTAACATCAGTACACAAAAGAGCCTTGGAGTACCTGAAGGAATCGCCAACTTTGCAGGCTCCTTCGGACTTACCATCGGGCAGAACGGGTGCGCTGGAGTTTATCCGGCCATGCTTGCTGTTATGATCGCACCGTCTGCAGGAATTGATCCGCTTACTCCGTCTTTCATACTCAGCCTGATTGTTATCGTCGTAATCAGTTCCTTCGGGATTGCAGGCGTTGGGGGCGGCGCAACATTTGCTGCACTTCTGGTTCTTTCCTCTATGAACCTTCCTGTCGCATTGGCTGGTTTGCTCATTTCTGTTGAACCTCTGATTGATATGGGAAGAACCGCTTTGAATGTTAGCGGGGCCATGACTGCCGGTATTCTGACGAGCAAGGCGAGAAAAGAATTGGATACTGAAGTCTACAACGCACCGGTCAATGAACTAAAAGCAGAAGCATAAACCTTTATTAATTTTGTCAATTAATTGCCTATCTCAATAGAAAATAAGAACAGCCGGGGATAAGCTCAATCATCCCGGCTGTTCTTCAATGACTATTCACAATCTAATTAAAAATAATCTGCGGAGTAAACACCAGGTCAGAAACTTCTTCTACAATTGATTCTTCTTCAGCTTCTTCCATCCCAAATCCATTCCATCTTTCAAATAGCTGAATTCTCCCGTCCGGAAGAGTTTTTGGAGTGGAAAAACATTTGCCGCTTTTGATTTCATGCTTTCGATTAATATGGCTATAGGTAAATTCGATGCTGCCGTCTTCTTTTACGATGCCGATCATGTTTCCCTTGAGAACATCTCCTCCTGAATACGTTGCGCTTAAAATGTCATCCTCTTGTTTATACGTAAAATAGGTTTTCGAAGATGTTTCTCCATTCTCTGAACTTTTCACGGATACAAAACGCCGACCATTATAGTTAACCATTTAACGCGTCCTCCCTTTAAAGTTTTAAAGACAATGATAACAAAAGAATATGTATTTGAAAACAGAAAATTCTGTTTTTCTTATTCAAAAGTAAAAACAGGCCCAGATTTTGAGAAAAAGGGCCTGTCTTTTTGTCATTCATCAAGCTTTTTTCTTTTTGCGCTTTTCGTACCGTTCCTTTGCTTGCTGATAGCGATGAATTTCTTCTTGGTTCACTGGCACGAGGGGAGGGACCGGTGACGGCCTGCCCTCCGCATCTACGGCAAGCATGGTAAACAGGGCCCTTGACGTAAGCCGTTTTTCGCCTGTTAGAAGGTTTTCAGATTCTACTTTAACGAAAATTTCCATGGATGTCCGGTGGGCGCATGTGACATAAGCTTCAAGATTAATAGCTTCACCGGTTTTGATCGGGCCAAGAAATTCAAAGGAATCACTCGAAACAGTCACGACCGGTTTACGGCAATGCCGCATGGCAGTTATGCAGGCGATCTTGTCTACATAAGCCATGACCTTCCCGCCGAAGACAGTATGGTGGTGATTCGTATCCGGCGGGAAAACTAAATCTGTTAAGCAGGTTTTCGATTGCTGGACGGTCTTTGCTTCAGAAGGAAAGGAGGCAGGTATTTGAGAAGCCATGTTACGAGACTGCCTCTTTTTTTCTGACCAGAGCCGCAGCAGCTGTCATATTTTTGAGAGATTGAATGGTTTCTGATATGTTTCTTGTTTTCAGTCCGCAATCAGGATTTACCCACACCTGGTCTTCGTGCAATACTTCGAGAGTTTTTTCAATCATCACCCTCATCTCTTCAATTTCAGGTATTCGAGGGCTGTGAATATCATAAACCCCAAGGCCGATTCCTTTTTCGTATGACTGCCAAGTAAAGGCAGAGACCAGCTCACCATGGCTTCTGGATGTTTCAAGAGAAATCACATCGGCATCCAGCTTGCTGATGACGCCAAGAAACTCGTTAAAATCGCAATAGCACATATGGGTGTGGATCTGCGTGGTTTCCTTTACAGTGCAGGTGGTCAGCAAAAAGCAGTTAACAGACCAGTCAATATAATGCTGCCACTTGCTTTTCTTCAGCGGCAGGCCCTCTCTTAATGCCGGTTCATCTACTTGGATCATGGTAATGCCGGCAGATTCCAGTGCAAGCACTTCTTTTTGCAGGGCATTTGCTATTTGATAACAGACATTCTCTCTTGAAATATCATCCCGGACAAAGGACCAGTTTAAGATGGTCACCGGCCCGGTCAGCATTCCTTTTACCGGTTTATCGGTCAGAGACTGTGCATACACACTTTCGTTTACGGTCATTGGTTCACTGAAATCGACATCACCGTAGATGACAGGCGGTTTAACGCAGCGAGATCCATAGGACTGAACCCATCCATTCTCTAAGAAGGCAAACCCGTTAAGTTTTTGTCCGAAAAATTCCACCATGTCTGTTCGTTCAAACTCCCCATGAACAAGAACATCTAAGCCAATATCTTCCTGGATTTTAATCCACTTTTCAATTTGGCTTTTAACAAATTGATCATACTGTGCTTTCGTCCATTCCCCTCGCTTATGTTTCCCCCGGGCCTGCTTTACTTCCGCGGTCTGCGGAAAGCTTCCAATGGTTGTCGTAGGGAGGAGAGGGAGGTTCCAAACTTCCTGCTGTTTTTGTTTTCTGTTCATGTACGGCTGATTCCGCTTAAGGTCTTTGCCTTGAGCTTTTTCAACCTCCCATAAAACCTCCGTCCGGTTTCTTGCCGGAGAGCTGTTCAGCAAGTAAAGAGCATCATCATACTTCTTTATTGCTTCTTGTTGCGAAGGTGATGACAGCAATCGCAGTTCTTCCAGTTTTTCGTCAGCAAAGGCAAGACTGTTGTATAGTTCTTGCGGAAGGGAATGCTCGTGTTTGGCTGAAACAGGGACATGAAGCAAGCTGCAGGAAGGCTGGATCCATATTCGTTCGGATGCAGCCAGTTCTTCAAGCTGGAGTATAAGCTCTTGCTTTTGGCTCAAATTAGCACGCCATATATTTCTGCCGTCAAGTATGCCTGCACCCAGCACTTTATCCTCTGGGAACCCATGCAGACGCATCTCATCCAGTGTTTTTTCGCCATGGACAAAATCCAGTCCGATCCCCTGGACAGGAAACTGAATGATTTCTTTGTAATGCTCTGCGCTCTCAAAGTACGTCTGCAGCATAATATTAAGACCGGAAGCGGTTTTATGGAACTGTTCATAGATTTTCTTGGATGCTGATAGTTCTTCTTCGGATAGGGAAGTAACGAGAATGGGCTCGTCGATTTGAATCCATTGGGCGCCCGCCTGTTCCAGTTCCTGAAGAATTCGGCAGTATAACGGGACAAGTTGGGAAAGCAGCGTGTCTTCCTGTTCGGGAAGGTATCCTTTTGCACATTTTATAAAAGTAACAGGCCCGACAATAACCGGTTTTCCTTCAATCCCAAGCTTCTCCTTTGCTTCCTTGTAAGCGGTAAGAGGCCTGTTTTCCACTAACCTCGGCGCACGGTCTTCCCATTCCGGCACGATATAATGGTAGTTTGTGTTAAACCATTTGGTCATTTCACACGCGACGGCTTCTTGTTTTCCTCTTGCCATGCCAAAGTAAAGGGAGAGAGGATTTTCCACTGCTTCAAATCTTTTTGGCACCAGCCCGAACATCACTGACATATCGAGCATGTGATCATAAAGTGTAAAATCATTGACTGGAATAATATCTATGCCCATGTCTTTTTGCTTTTGCAGATTTGCAAGCCTGATCTGTTCCATCTGCTGCAGAAAACTGGCTTCCGTCAGTTCTCCTTTCCAAAATGCTTCCAGTGCTCTTTTCCACTCCCGATTGCTGCCGATACGGGGATATCCCAAGTTGCTCGTTTTCATGTGTTATCTCTCCATTCTTTTAGATACTAAATATGCAATAAAAACAAAAAAGCATTCCCAACGCCAGTTACAGAACGTTAGAAATGCCTAAAAAAGGGTAGAGTAAACCCCATTGTATGCAAGAATCTAACACCTCCCTATCTCCCGTAGGTTAAAACAGTGTTGTTGAAACAAGGCAGGTCTCCTGACTCAAGGGTTATATACCGAGCTGCATCCCTTCCCAGCCTGCCGGCCAGTGGGCATTATGAGCTCGTTTCCTTTTACAGTGGCGGGACCGTGCCGGATTTTCACCGGGCTTCCCTTTTCATCCTTTGCATTTGTGCAATGGAACCTTGTCTCCACTATTATGTAATTTGATTTTGAAAATTTAGACAAGCCTATCATATCTAAAATAGGAAGTCAACGCATCAAAAGCAGAGAGAAGATGTGGAAATACTTTACTTCCAGCTATCTATATAGGTAAATGTTGTTTATAATAAAGGTGGATAACTATGAAAATAATAAAGGCAGGATGATAGAATGATAGGGAGAAACAGATTTGGAATCCGCGCAAAAATTTTTGCCGGATATCTAGTGATTATTCTTTGTCTGATCGTATCAATAGTAGTAGTAAATAATCAGATTGCCTCTATGCAAAAAGAGCGGAATTTTATTATTAATCATGACATAGAAATTCATTCGCTGACAAACGAGATTGAAAAGCAGGTTCTCGATATGGAAAACGGGCAGCGCGGTTTTATTATTACCGGGGATGAGAGCTATCTTAAACCCTTTAACCTGGCAGTGAACAGTTTGGAAAACGATTATAAAAAGCTCTATGGGCTGATTGCCGATAATCCAGCACAGCAAAATAGGCTCGAGGAAATTAATAAATCCATTCACAATTGGCTCCAGAAAACAGGAAATCCGTCCATTCAGCTGAAGAAGGAAAACAAGGATGGAGAAGTTCTCTCTCTTATTAAAAAAGATGTAGGCAGCCAAAGTGTAGAACAGATCCGCAGCCAGTTTGACACGTTCAGAACCACTGAAAAAGGCTTGACGAAAGAACGGGCGGACAGGCTTGACGAGCAGAACAAATTCCTGAAAACAGGGCTCTTTTCTTTATTGGTTATTGTTGTGGCTGTTTCATCACTTATTGCGTCTTTTGTTTCAGGCTCGATCATTAATACCATTAAGGCTGTTGTAAGTTCCATTACGGCTATGTCATCTAACGGTGACGTTACCCAGCGCATACATGTAAAAACGAAAGATGAAATCAAAGACCTGGCTGAAGCGACCAATGAACTGCTTGATAAAGTTGAGCAGAGGGAATGGCTGCAGTCCAGCACGAATCAGGTAGTCGAAAGATATCAGGGAACATCTACGATTAAAGTGCTGGGAGAGAAATTTGTTACAGGTGTTGCCCACTTAACGCAGGCCTCCATGGGTGCTCTCTATATCCGGGAAGGGAGCGGAGAACAATCCCGATACGTAAAAAAAGGTTCGTTTTCAGAGCCTATCGGAGAACCAGGGCGAGAGGCGTTTAAACAGGGGGAAGGCCTTATCGGGCAATGTGTGTCTGAGAAACGCATCCTTGTGGTGGACAGGCTGCCGGCGGATTATCAAGTCATTGGTACAGGGCTTGGAGAAGTTCGTCCTAAGAGCTTGCTGATTGCCCCTGTTCTGAATGAGCAGGAAGTGATCGCAGTTTTGGAACTTGCTTCACTTGACACATTTACAGAACAGCACATTGAGCTGATCGAAAACGCAACAAAAACTATTGGCCTGACCATCGACAGTGTGATTGGCAGAATGGAAATTGTCCGCCTGCTGAAAGAATCTCAGGCGATGACAGAAGAACTTCAGGCACAATCCGAAGAGCTTCAGACACAATCCGAAGAACTGCAGATGCAATCCGAAGAACTGCGCATGATTAATGAGCAGCTTGAACAGCGTTCCATTGAAGCAGAAGGAAAATCGGCAGAACTTCAGAACGCAAAAGTACAGCTTGAAGAAAAAGCCAAGCAGCTGACATTAAGCTCCAGGTACAAGTCTGAATTTCTTGCCAATATGTCACATGAGCTGAGAACACCGCTTAACAGTATTCTGATCCTTTCTGAGATGCTTGCTGAGAATTCTTCGAATAGCCTTTCTTCTGAAGATGAGGAGTTTGCGAGGGTGATTCACACCTCAGGCCAAGACCTGCTTAACCTGATTAACGATATTCTGGATCTTTCAAAAGTCGAAGCAGGTAAACTTGAAATGTATTTCAGCGAGATGAACATGAGTGAGCTTCCTGGGCAGTTTGAGCGGAATTTCGGACCCATCGCCGATCAAAAGAACCTTGAGTTTGAAATCATTAAAGAGAAAGATGTACCAGATATTTTCTATACGGATGAGAAGAGGTTCCAGCAAATTATTAAAAATCTTCTATCCAATGCCTTTAAGTTTACCGAAGAAGGCAAGATTTCTCTGCATATCGAAAAAGAACCTGTTTTTGACCTTCAGAACGGTGCAGACCACTTGCTTAAAATTACGGTTAAAGATACGGGAATCGGAATATCCAAGAACAAACATGATTTAATTTTTGAAGCATTCCAGCAGGGAGATGGAGCAACTGTCCGTAAATATGGGGGTACAGGCCTGGGCCTATCCATATCCCTTGAATTTGTAAAACTGCTGGGCGGCCGGCTGGAGCTCGAAAGTGAAGAAGGGAAAGGAAGCACTTTTACCTTGTATATTCCTAGCCTCCCTAACGGACTTGCGCCGGTTCAAGAGCTGGATGAAGCAGTGAGCGAGGTTGCTGCTGCCATTTCTCCTGAAGTTCAGGAAGAAAACAAAGTACTTGAGGAACTTAATAAGAACGATCGGCCGGCTGCAGAACAGGCTCCAGCTGATATCAGCTCCTTTAAGGGAAAAACCGTATTGATAGTTGATGATGATCACCGCAATATTTTTGCTTTAAAAACAGCACTGGAAAACGAAAAAATAAAGGTTATTACGGCTTCTAACGGAACAGAATGTCTGGAACTGCTGGAAAGGGAGCAGAACATTGATATGATCCTGATGGATATCATGATGCCGGTTATGGATGGATATGAAACCATGAGAAGGATTCGGGAGAACGAAGAAAACTCCGGTGTCCCTATTATCGCTCTGACTGCAAAAGCGATGAAGAATGACCGTGAGAAATGTCTTGAAGCCGGAGCATCGGATTATATCAGCAAGCCTTTGAAGATTGAACAGCTCTTTTCGGTCATGAGGGTATGGATTACAAACAAGTAAGGACGAACATAGATGATGAATGATCAAATTACTGCAAGTGAAGAAGAACTTGAAATTGGATTCGTGGAAAACATGGAGGCCGATCTCCTTTTAGAAGCGATCTATCGGCTTTCCGGCTTTGATTTCAGAAAATATATGAGATCATCTATTATCCGCCGGATCCAGAACCGAATGCGTATGGAACGAATTCCAACGATAACGAGACTGCTCGAGAAAGTTATCCATGAAAAGGGTTTTCTCGAAAAATTGCTCAACGATTTTTCAATCAATGTAACTGAAATGTTCCGTGATCCCGAATTTTTCAAGGCCTTCCGGCAACGTGTGGTTCCTGAGTTAAGGAAAATGCCCGAGATTCGTATATGGCATGCGGGCTGTGCTACGGGTGAAGAAGTCTATTCAATGGCGATATTGATTGAGGAAGAGGGCTTGGCCGATAAAACCACAATCTATGCTACAGATATGAATGAAAAAGTACTGGAGAAGGCAAAGCAGGGAACATTTTCTCTGCTAAAGATGCAGACCTATACAAAGAACTACATGCAGGCAGGTGGAAAAGAGGCATTTTCAGAGTATTATGCGGCCGATGAGCATTTTGCCTATTTCCATCCTTCCCTTTTACGCAATATTATTTTTGCTCAGCATAATCTCGTCACCGATTCTTCCTTTAATGAGTTTCATGTCATTATTTGCCGTAATGTATTGATTTATTTTACAAGTGAACTTCAAAATCAAGTGCAAGGGTTGTTCTATGAGAGTCTATGTCCAAGTGGCTTCCTTGGACTCGGCAACAAAGAATCTCTTCGCTTTTCCGAAAAGACTCCATACTATACTGAGTTTGATGCAGCTGAAAAAATATATAGAAAACTAGATTAAAAAAGACGGGCGAATTGATCGCCCGTCTTTAGCTTTTTATTGAAATGTTAAATGACAGAAGGAACTTTACTGGCTGCTGCCTGAATCATTAGAATGCACATGTCGTCCTGCTGGTTCACCAGCTCTTCTTCCGGTATGACCATATGAATGGGGGACGTGATGGTTTGGTTCCATTTTTGAGAAGCGATAAACTGCAGTTTATCGAGTAAGAGATTCTCATCCTTGTTCGCTTCAATAACACCGTCAGTAAAAAGAAGAAGCTGGATATCCTTTTCAAAATGGATCGTTGATTTTTCCACTTCCAATTGATCAAAGAAACCTACGGCACAGCTGCCGCGTTCAAGCAGGCATTGCTCAGCGCCATCAATGAGTACAAATCCAGGGGGATGTCCTGCATTCACATATTCTACGGTTTTGCTCTTTGTATCAATGACCAAATAAATGCACGTAAAATAGTAATTATAGAAGTTCTTTTGATTATAAAGCAGCGCCATATAGCGATTCAGCTCTTTAATTACCAGTTCCGGGTCTTCAATCATCTTGATGGCATCTCTCATTACAGAGGAAATGTACATGCATACAAGTGAGGAGGAAATCCCATGCCCCATCATATCCAGCAGGATGACACCATACCGGTGCTCACTAAAGCGATGCCAGTAGTACATGTCACCCGCAAGCTTAAATGAGGGAAGATGGGAGACGTTAATCTGGATATTTTCTTGCTGAAGCGGAGGATTTAACAGACTTCTCTGAACCTGCATGGCAAGGTCGAGCTCATCCCTGATCTTCTTTTCCTGCTCGATATGCCAGTCTTTTTCATACTTCAACCTTAGCGCCACCCGTATACGGGCTAGCAGTTCAACTTTATTGATCGGTTTTGTGATGTAGTCCATTCCGCCCACATCAAGCGCTTCGGCAAGTTTGTTAGTATCTTCAAGGGCGGTGATGAAAATGATGGGAATATCTTTTAGCCTTTCAATCTCTTGAATACGTCTGCAGGCTTCAATTCCGTCGATCTCGGGCATCATGATGTCCAATAGAATCAAGTCTACATCACTTTTTTTCGGGTGGGGATTCCCCATTTCAAGGTAATCAAACAATTGGCTGGCGGATGAAAGCGAAACCGTATTCTCATAACCGGCACCTTTTAATATTTTTTCTATAACAAATAGATTTACGGAATTATCATCTACCATAAGAATAGCCATGTCTTCTTTTCTCCTTCAACATTTTCTGTTATTAACAGAATAAACTGTGAATATGTAAAAAGATACTATTCTATCATTATACTGAAAATCAGGGAAGAAGGTATAATTAATACTTTTTATTTGTCTTTGAGGGCAGATTAAGTGAGTGAATGGTCTAGGATGGTTACAATAAGAGTGGAAAACAAGATAAGGAGCTGATCATATGGCTGAACATACCTTTCATTTAAAAGCCAACTGGCCTGGTTTGCGAAATGATGTAGGTGAAATTGAAACAGGGAACCTGAAAATGAAAATCTCGATTCCTCCTGAAATGGATGGGCCAGGAGTGGGTACCAATCCTGATGAAATGCTGCTTGGTGCAGCAGCAACCTGTTATATTATTACTCTTGCTGCCATGATGGATAGAAGCAGCCTGGATAAAGAAAGCCTTACGATGGATTCAGTTGGGGTCGTGGATGTAACAAAAGGTGTGATCACGTATAAGAAAATCATACATCGCCCTGTTATTGTTTTAAAAACTGGGGCGACACATGCAGATCAGCAGCTCGCCAAAAGACTGGCTGAAAAAGCAGAAGCTTCATGTATGATCACAAGAGCCATACAAGGAAATGTCGAAGTGGAGCTGGA
Organism: Fictibacillus sp. B-59209; assembly: GCF_036216745.1. NCBI lineage: Bacteria > Bacillati > Bacillota > Bacilli > Caryophanales > Fictibacillaceae > Fictibacillus > Fictibacillus sp. B-59209. The sequence goes on from NZ_JARMMC010000008.1 coordinate 258,710, forward strand.
AGCAACCATAACAACAGCATAAAATAAAAAACCAGCATGTGAAAATCTTCATGCTGGTTTTTTATTCTGTTCAGCCATCCAGTGACCAGTATCCACCCGCCACTTTACCTCCAAAGATAAAGACGTTCACTCTCAGGCTGAAAACAGTATGATCAGTACAAGTGAGAGTATGAGATAAAGGATTTTATTCAAGAACACACCCATAACCTTATGGCATACCCGTCCATTCATGCTCCAAAATACTGAAGAGCAGCGAGTTCCGCCATCCACTTCCCATCTTTAGATCTTCTCTCAATACACCTTCTTTTGTCATTCCTAATTTTTCGAGAACTCTGGCTGACCCTTCATTGTCAGGGTGGCACGTTGCATAGATTCGATGAAGACGCAGTACGGTATAACCCAAGTGGATTAGAAGTCTGCCCGCCTCGGTTGCATAGCCTCGGCCCCAATAATCAGGATGGATGACATAGCCGATCTCTCCGATTTTGTTAGTGAAATCCCTGATGTTCAGTTCTGCCACTCCGATCAGTTTTTCATCTTTTTCTTCAATGATCGCAAAAGCATAGCGAGACCTTGGATTATGCTTTGTATCTTTTATAACCTGGCCCATGAATTCCAGCGTATCTTCCTCGGCATTTGGGCCCCACGGCTGAAAGCGGCATGTGATCTCCTGAGAAGCGTACGCATGTACATCCTTCCAGTCGGTTATTCGTAATTCCCGTAATCGGATTCTCTTTTGTGTCTGTTTCTCTGCCATGAGTTGTTCCTCCAAGCTGTAGTGTCCTTATTTAGATTATTCTTCTTTCCGAAGAGATTTTCCTTGTTTTAAGAAGAAAGTGCAGGGTTGCAGGAAGATCTCATTGTCATATCGAAGGACTACTATGAAAATAAACCATGATAAAAGGAGATTTAATATATGGAAAATCAAGCATCAAAATGGATGGACTATCATCTCTGGGCCAACAAGAAATGGTTTGAACATTTAAAGAAGCTGCCAGAAGAACGGATGAGGCAAGAAATAAAAAGTGTGTTTCCAAGCTTGATGGATACATTGGTTCACATGCTGAAAACGGATCTGATCTGGCTATGGACGATTTCTGGAAGAACATACGAAGAAACGATCCACTCGCTGAATGAATGGAATGAGAGGCTGGAAGGCGTATCATTGATTGAAATTGAGAAATTATTTATGGAAGTATCCAGCAGCTATAAGCTGTATTTAAACGGGATAGAAGATCCACTTCAGGTGATCACGATTTCGCATCCGAAATTCGGGGAAGCTAAGGCGCCGCTGCAGGATTTTATTCTGCATGTTGTCAATCATGGAACCTACCATAGAGGAAATCTTACCGCCATGCTCAGACAGATGGACGGGGCAGGTGTGTCTACCGATTACATTTTTTATTTGTATGAAGAGCAGAACCTTTTTGCACAGAGCGGGGAGACGAGTCTGTAAGAACATTTTATTCATGAAAATAAAATGGTATAATTAAAAAGAGTACAAATGTTCGAATCTATGGATTAAATGAAGCATAATGACGAATATATGTATGCTTCAAGGAGTGAACCATGAAACTTATTATCGCTGAAAAACCATCACAGGCCCAAGCTCTTGCAGGGCCTTTTTCTAAGGTTAAGAAACTAAAAGGATATTATGAGATTCCTCCTCAGGAATTTTTTCCTGAAGGAGCCTATTTAACATGGTGTGTCGGCCATCTTCTGGAATTGGTGCCGCCAAAGGACTATAAACCGGAATGGGAAAAATGGAAACTTGAAACGCTGCCGATGATGCCGGACCGTTTCAGGTATAAAGTTTCTCCCTCTAAATGGGATCAATTTCAAACGATTAAAAAGCTGGCTTTTGAACCCGGAGTTACTGAAATCATCGGTGCGACCGATGCGGGTCGTGAAGGAGAACTTATCTACAAATCTCTTCTCCTCAATATGAACTGCAGAAAACCGGTAAAGCGCTTATGGATCTCATCATTAACAAAAAAAGCAGTCTTGGATGGATTCAAAAACCTGAAAGAAGGCCAGGAAACACTCCCGGTCTTTTTTGAAGCCTATTCCAGAGCCTGTGCCGACTGGCTTGTCGGGTTGAATACGACGAGAGCCTACACACTTTTAATGCAGAAAAAAGGAATTAGAGAGACATTTCCGACAGGAAGAGTCATGACACCGACAGTCGCGCTAGTTGTTAAACGCGAACATGAGATCGAGAAGTTTAAGCCGGAACCTTTCTTTGAAGTGATCGGTTCATTTGATGTGAATGGAAAGAAGTACAGCGGAAAATGGCATGATAAAAACAGCAGCCGCCTCAAAACGAAAGATCTGGCAGAGGACATAAAAAAGCGGACTGAAAATCAGTCTAGTTCCGTGGAAAGCATAAAAAAGGAGAGAAAAGAATTCCATCCGCCGATGCTGTTTAATCTTTCTGCTCTCCAAGCTAAAGCGAATCAAGTGTATAAGTACTCCCCGGAAAGAACACTGAACATTACAAGTGATCTCTATTTAAAAAAAGTGGTCAGTTATCCAAGATCGGATAGCCCGTATATCACTGAAGAAGAGGCGAAAATGATGCCGGGCATATTGAAGCAGCTGGGTGACCTTGAGGAATATAAACATCTGCTTCCTACACCCAAGCGATCTCTCATAGGGAATCCGCGTTTTGTAAATGCTGCGAAAGTATCTGATCACTATGCCATCATTCCAACGGAAAACGTGGCTAATCCTGTAAAGTTAAGCCGAGATGAGCGGAACATATACGATCTGATTGTGAGGAGCGTGATTGCTGCCCACTATGATAAGGCGATTATGGATACCACTACAATCGTTACAAAAGTAAATGAGCGGGATGAATTCATGTCAAAAGGAAAAGTCATCGTACAGGAAGGATGGCGCAAGGTCCTTTTTGAAAACAAAAAGAAAGAAGATAAAAAAGAGGACGATGAAAACACCCTTCTTCCGGATCTAACTGAAGCCGACAAAGGAAGAGTGGAGAACATTGCAATCCGGGAAGGAAAAACACAGCCGCCTAAACGCTACACGCTCGGAAGTCTCGTCACCCTCATGAAAACAGCCGGCAAAACGATTGAGGATGAAGAGCTGAGCAAGGTGCTCGAACAAGTTCAAGGTCTTGGCACTGAGGCGACACGAAGCAGCATCATAAAAAAAATTGAAGAGCTGGATTACATCAGAGTAGAAAAAAACCAAGTATTTGCGACCGAAAAAGCGAAGGGATTAATTGCAGCGATCGGTGAAGAATCCATTTTGACATCTGCTGAAACAACTGCGGTTTGGGAGCAGCGGCTCCGTGAGATTGGAAGAGGAAAAGCAGATGCGAAACAGTTTATGGAGCTGACCCGCAAAATGACAGAAAAAGTGATCAGCGATGCCATTGCCGGTGCTGCAAGCTGGAAGGTAGAGAATATTCCGTTGTCTAAAACAGCAGAACCCATCGGTAAATGTCCGTATTGCGGAAAAGAAATCATCTATATTAAGCGAAATGACTTCTATGGATGCAGCGGTTATAAAGAAGGGTGCAAGTTTTCCATTTCCGGCAAAATCGCACGGAAAAAGCTATCGGCAGCTCAGGTGAAACGCCTGTTGGAAAAGGGCGAAACCACCAAGTTAAAAGGGTTTAAAAGCAAGCAGGGCAAACCGTTTGCGGCCGCCCTTACCCTCAATAAAGAGACCGGGAAAATTGAATTCAAAATGTAGAACACTGATAAAAAAAGGATGCCTAGACAGAAAGCTGGCCATCCTTTTCTTATTTTTTAAATCGATATGGAACAGTAGTAACAACCACATTTCTTTTATACAGAAGATAAGCTCTGATGAGCAAACTTGACTGGTTATGAAGAATGTTGTGCCAATTCTTTTTCGTAATGAATTGCGGAATCAACACCGTCACCCAATAGTTCGATTCTTTTGCCTTGTGTTGGGCAGTATCGATAAATTTGGTGAGCGGCTGTATAATGCTCCGGTATTGTGAGTGCAGTGTGACGAGACGGATGTCCGGCTGCCACTCCTTCCATTTCTCTTCAAATTGTCTTTCCTCCTGTCGGTCAAAGGCTACATAAACGGCAATGACCTGGTCAGAGAGGGTTCTAGCGTAATTAAGTGAGTTTTCAACCACCCGAGTCATCCCGGCAACCGGAACAATGATAACATTTCCTTCGATGGCGAGAGGCGGATGTTCTGATTCCAGGCGAAGCTGGTCACCGACGTCCTTATAATGGCGATGGATCCGGTGGAACAGTAGGATAATTAACGGCAAGAAGATCAGAACGGACCAGACTTGAGTAAATTTAGTGACAAAAAAGATGATGAGAACGGTCAGTGTGATCAAGGCACCGATCAGATTGGCCGTTAGTTTTGAAATCCAGCCCTTTGGTTTTTCTCTAAGCCACTTTAAGATCATACCGGTTTGTGACAAGGTAAATGGAATGAATACCCCTACGGCATATAAGGGAATCAAGTTCTCAGTCTGCCCTCTGAACACAACAATCAGAATGATAGAACCGATGCCGAGCGTAATGATTCCATTTGAATAACCGAGGCGGTCTCCACGCATCGTGTACATTCTCGGCATGAATTTATCTGCCGCCAGGTTATAAGCGAGAAGAGGGAACGCTGAGTAACCAGTATTGGCTGCAAGGACTAGAATTAGTGCGGTTGTTCCCTGGATAAAATAATACATATAGTTACGGCCGAACGTTTCAGCAGCAATTTGTGATACAACGGTTTCCTCTACTTTAGGTGCGATGCCATACCAATAAGCAAGGAAGGTAACTCCAGTAAATAAAACAGCTAATAATGATCCCATCATGATCAGCGTTTTGGCAGCATTATTCGGCTGGGGCTCCTTAAAGTTCGGAATAGCATTAGAGATTGCTTCAACTCCAGTAAGAGCAGAACATCCAGAAGCGAAAGCTCTGAGAAGCAGGAACAGCGTCAGACCAGCAACCGGTGTACCGACAGGCGTGTGTGCAGATACCGGAACACCTCCGGTTGCAATATGGTACAGACCGACCCCGATCATAATGATAAGGGCCACAACAAAGAGGTAAACCGGGTAGGCCAAAATACTCGCCGACTCCGTTAAGCCTCTAAGATTTAAAATCGTAATGAGAATAACGAGCACTACCGCAATCACGACGTTATGCGCATGGAGGGCAGGAAAGGCTGAAGTGATGGCGTCTGTTCCTGCAGATACGCTAACAGCTACGGTTAATATGTAATCAACGAGTAAAGATCCCCCGGCAACCAGACCATAATTGACTCCCAGGTTTTCTTTAGAAACGACATAGGCTCCTCCGCCGTGAGGATAGGAAAAGATAATCTGCCGGTAAGATAATATAAGTGCCAGTAATAGTACAAGGACTCCAATTGCGATAGGCAGGGAATACCAGAAGGCGACCGTCCCAAATGTTACGAGTACCAAGAGAATCTGCTCAGTTCCGTAAGCAACAGAGGAGAGCGCGTCAGATGAAAGAATTGCCAGCGCTTTCAACTTATTCAATTTATGTTCTCCGGCCTCGTTAGATTTTAACGGACGTCCGATTAAAAATCGTTTCAATGAGGTTAACATGATTCACCGCCAAGAATTAATTTTGAATGATAAAGTATGAAACCCTGAAAAAAAAGAAAGTTGTAATCTTTTAATTTTACCCATTTTACATTTATTCTTATACTTGTTCGCGTAATCGAAGAACAAAAAGGGTAGTATGAAATAAGATACCCAGAGTTCTAAAGGAGAAAACAATGATGAACGAAAAACAGATGGCAGGCGAAAAAGCTGCTGATTTCATAGAAGAAGGAATGACAATTGGCCTTGGGACAGGATCTACTGTCTATTTTATGCTTCAAAAACTGGGGGAGCGGGTAAAAGAAGGACTTCAGATTAAGGGAGTATCCACTTCAGATTCCACAACAAAATTGGCAGAGTCACTTAATATACCGCTTATCTCCATTAATGAAATCGATCAAATCGACCTTACCATTGATGGAGCAGATGAAGTAGATGCTGAATTGAATGGGATAAAAGGAGGAGGTGGCGCCCTGCTGTATGAAAAAGTAGTAGCGAGCATCTCTTCCAAAATCATATGGATCGTTGATTCCGCTAAACGGGTTGAGTCACTCGGTACATTTCCCCTGCCAGTAGAGGTGCTGCCATTCGGATCTCATCAGGTTTTCCGTCTGTTTGAAAAAGAAGGGCTCCAACCGTCTTTTCGAAAAAAGGAAGATGCTTATTTTATAACAGACAGCGGACATTATGTGATTGATTTAAAAATGGAAAGTATCAAACATCCTGAAAAAACCGCTTCTTGGCTCGATGGGATCACAGGCGTAGTGGAACATGGGCTGTTTTTAAATATGGCTGACCTTTTGATCGTAGGAAAGGCTGGCGGCCCAGCTATCATTCATCGAAAAAAATTATAATTTTAAAAAAAAAGATTGTATCAATGTGGATAATACTGTATATTCTATCTTAATAAAACTGAACGTTATGAAAAGCTTTGAAAGGAACATGAGTGATTCTGGCCGGTTGCACAGAGAGGAAGGGTGCTGAGAACTTCCCAACGCAGGAGAATCGCTTACCATCCATGAGCTGTATCGGTGAAATAAGACTAGCCTATACCGCAGCCGCTGCGTTAAAGCACTGGAGCCATCAATTCGTTGTAAAACCTCTTGATGGGAATCTGGGTGGAACCACGGGTAAAACGCACTCGTCCCTATTGCCGGGGATGGGTGGGTTTTTCTTTTTCCCTTCCCGAAATAGAAAATAGCTGTGAACAGGACAAGAATGACTCAAACCGGTTATACAGAGAAGGAAGGAAAGCTGAGAACTTCCTAACACAGGAGAGTGATTTACCGCCTGGGAGCTGAATGGGTGAAACTGGATTCCATTAGCCCATTCCGTATGAGCTGCGTTACAGCGAATGGAGCCGTCAAATGCAATTATGGCGGGAACCAGGGTGGAACCACGGGTATAAGCACGCTCGTCCCTAGATTAGGGATGGGTGTGCTTTTTGTTATTCAAAAACTAAAATGGAGGGTTATAAGATGAAAGAAAATCAGATCAGCATTCAATTTCCTGATGGTTCCGAAAAAAAGTACCCGTATGGTGTATCAATGGATGAAATTGCGGCTTCAATCAGTCCTGGTCTAAAAAAGAAGGCTGCAGCAGGAAGGATTGACGATGTCCTTTACGACTTGAGCTTCTCTGTAGAGAGGGGCGCGGCCGTAGAGATTTTAACACTTGATTCCGATGAGGGAATCAACATCATGAGGCATAGCGCTGCACATGTCCTAGCTCAGGCTGTTCAGCGGCTATATGACAATGTAAAACTTGGAGTGGGGCCGATCATTGAGAATGGATTTTACTATGACATGGATGTGCCGGTTTCGATCACACTTGAAGATCTACCTGCCATTGAAGCCGAGATGAACAAGATAATCAAAGAGAATAAAAAGATTGAGCGGATTGAGGTTTCACGGGGAGAGGCAGTGGAATATTGGCGTGGAAAAGGGGATCATTTGAAGCTGGAATTGCTCAACGATATCCCTGAGGATGAAAAGATTACATTTTATAAACAGGGAGAGTTTATGGACCTTTGCCGAGGACCGCATCTTCCTTCAACTGGCCTTATTAAAGCATTTAAGTTAACTTCTGTATCTGGAGCCTACTGGCGGGGCGATTCGGAGAATCAAATGCTGCAGCGGATCTATGGAGTTGCTTTTTCCTCAAAAAAGGAACTCGAAGAGCATCTTCTCTTTCTTGAAGAAGCAGCAAAGCGAGATCACCGCAAACTCGGAAAAGAGCTTGATCTGTTTATGTTTTCTGAAGAGGCTCCTGGAATGCCATTTTTCCTGCCAAAGGGCCAGTTGTTAAGAAATGAACTGGAACGATTTTTGAGGGAATTTCAGATGAGCCACTCCTTTGAAGAAGTAAGGACACCGCTTATGCTGAATCAGCGGCTGTGGGAGCAATCGGGCCATTGGGATCATTACAAGGAAAATATGTATTTCTCACAAGTGGATCAGGCTGGTTTTGCCTTAAAGCCGATGAACTGTCCAGGGCATATGCTCATCTATAAAAACAAACGCAGGTCGTACCGGGATCTTCCCTTAAGACTCGCAGAATTCGGCCAGGTGCACCGGCATGAATTCAGCGGAGCGCTGAACGGGCTGCTGCGTGTAAGAACATTTTGCCAGGATGATGCCCATATCTTCGTTGCACCGGATCAAATTGAAAGCGAATTAGAGTCAGTGCTTGATGTCGTGGGTGAGGTGTACCGAACTTTTGGATTTCAATTCGAGGTTGAACTCTCTACTCGTCCAGAGGATTCGATGGGGGATGAGAGGCTTTGGGAAAAGGCAGAGAATGCCCTTGAAAATGTTCTGAAGAAAGCCGGATTGAATTACAGGATCAATGAAGGTGATGGTGCATTTTACGGTCCGAAGATTGATTTTCATATCCGGGATGCCATAAACAGAAGCCATCAGTGCGCGACAGTGCAGCTGGATTTCCAGATGCCTGAAAAGTTTGATCTGTATTATATTGATGAAAAGAATGAAAAACAGCGTCCGGTCGTTATTCATCGCGCGATTCTCGGTTCAATTGACCGTTTTTTAGGAATTCTGATTGAACATTATGCAGGTGCGTTTCCATTATGGCTGGCACCGATCCAGGTGAGGGTTCTACCTGTGTCATTATTGCATCACCAGCCCTATGCAGAGGATGTGGTTCAGAGATTGAAATCTGCAGGAATAAGAGTAGAAGCTGATGTGAGAGAAGAAAAGCTGGGCTATAAAATCAGAGAAGCACAATTACAGAAGACACCCTTTATTTTAGTTGTCGGAGATGAAGAGATAAAACGCCAGGGTGTAAATGCCAGGAAATATGGAGAGGAATCTTCCGGTTTTATAGAAGTAGAACAGCTGATCAAACAGCTGCAGGAGAAAGTTGAAAATAGACAATAACCATAAAGAAGAGGAGTTTCTTATCATGCTAAAGGGGTGTGATGAGAAAGCGCCTCTTTTTTTTGTAATGGCTGTGCGAAATCAGGATATTTTAGGACAACCATTCAATTGGGAAGCAACATGGTCATTTTTTATGAAAAAATGAAGGATTTTGAGTAAATTTTCATGCTGTGGTACTTAGCCAGATGATTCAGTGGGGTATTTTGGCTTCTTCAAGATCTTTTGCTGAGGTATGAGCGCCAGACTAGTCCCTTAACCTGAAAAAATCGTAACGACATTTTTTTATTTTCAAATTTACAGGATTATTGTTCAAAAATACGATCTTTTACGAAGATCAGCCGGTTTTTTGTTTGGCAGGAAGCCTTACAGAAGAAATACTGTCCAGAAATCCCAAAATACTGTCCAAAAGCGGAATTTTACTGTCCAAAAGAAAAAAATTACTGTCCAAAACCCCAATAATACTAGCCAAACTGATATTACGGTAAACTACCTCGAAAAATGGGTTTGACATTTTCTTGAATACCAGTGTATTATGTCACTAGTACACTAGTTCATTCGAACAATGTGAAATGGAGGACTGTTTAATGAATCCTTGGTTGGGACAATTAAAAAAAGAATACAGGTTGGGAAAAGGCGGGGTGCTCGGTGCTTTAATTGCTTTGTTTTTATATTTGGGACTTGGAGTGTATACAGCATGGAGGATGGGCAAGCCTGAAACCTTTTTTGCATTTTGTGCGTTTGCGGTGATGATGCATGTAGTCTATATGGCAGGATATTTATGTGTGAGTTACTTTCTCGAGCAAAAAACACTGCATATATGGCTGCAGACCCCGATGTCTGTATGTAAGCTGCTGTTGGCAAAGCTGGTAAACGGGTTCGCGGCTCTTGCACTTTCATTATTCATTACTAGCGTTGTAACGCTTATTGCCGGAACGATGGTAATGGACATTTTTCAATTCAATTCGGATATGGCATGGTCTGATGTCATTTACATTGGCACCTTTCTAGTCATTCATATCCTGCTTATTTCTTTCTACATTGGACTAGGTTTAACGTTTTTGTGGGCGATTTATCTCGTAACCACAAAAAACCTCGGTAAAGTAAGCGGATGGGTAATCGGGCTCGGAGTCTTTTTCTTTGGGCCGTGGCTTCTCGCAAAATGGGAAGATACCAAAGTATTTGATGCTCTATTTATCTGGGGGAAAGTCAATCTTAAATATAGCGACTTCGTATATGGAGTCTTTAAGCACGTTTATATTGGCTATTATTTTTACCATCTGCTTTTGGCAATTGTACTATTTCTTGCAGCCAGCTGGTTAATCGAACGAAAAGTTGAGGTGTAGCACATGGCAGACGATTTTAATGCATCCAAACCGATATACATGCAGCTCGCCGACCGGATTAACCGCCAAATTCTTCGTAAAGAACTGGTAACCGGGCAGAAGCTGCCGTCAGTCAGGGAGATGGCGATCCAGTCGGGAGTCAACCCGAATACTGTTCAGCGAACCTACAGTGAATTAGAAAGGATGGGTAGTGTGGAATCAAAAAGGGGTCAAGGGACGTTTGTAACGGAAAACCAATCAGTATTAAACGAACTTCGGCAAAATTTGAAAAAAGAACAGATTTCATCCTTTTTTGCCGACATGAAAGAAATGGGATTTTCAGCAGAAGAAATGATGGCAGGCTTACAAGAGTTTATCTCATCCGAAGAAAGCGGTGAACAGCGTGATTGAATTTAAGAATGTGACCAAGAAATATAGAAACCATCGTGCAGTGGATAACCTTTCGCTGTCATTGCCGCAGGGGAAAATCATCGGAATTGTAGGGGAGAACGGCAGCGGGAAGTCAACAACGATGAAATTAATCTCTGGACTAATCCGGCCTTCTAAGGGCAGTGTATCAGTTGATGGGGAGGAAGTGTCCCGTAATATCAGCAGAAAAGTTTCCTATCTTTCAGAACTGGATACGTATTATTCCTTTTATACCGTTGGAGAAACGATTGATTATTACGCGTCCATATACAGTGATTTTAACCGTAGCAAGGCGGAAGAAATTCTGGACTATATGAAGCTCGACCGCAGCAAAAAAGTGAAGAACCTATCCAAAGGAAACCGGGGCCGGTTAAAGATCACTGTGACACTGGCGAGAGAAGTCCCGGTGATTCTCATGGATGAACCGCTGTCTGGGCTGGATCCTATGGTAAGGGATTCCATTGTGAAAGGTCTGCTGTCTTTTGTAGACTTTGAAACTCAAACCATCATTATTACAACACACGAGATTAAAGAGATTGAACCTATTCTTGATCTGGTCGTCTTAATTAAGGATGGAAGGGTACTCCGCATGGAAGAAGTAGAGGAAATCCGGATCCATCAGAATGTGTCCATCGTGGAATGGATGAAGAAAGAATATGAGTAATGGAGGAGAAGACAATGAGCAGAAAACCTTTGGTAGAACTGCAAGATGTGAAGAAAAAGATTGGGAAGAAAGAGATCATTCACGGATTATCGTTTGATATTTATGGGGGAGAAGTGTTTGGTTTCCTCGGACCGAATGGGGCTGGGAAGACGACAACCATTCGTATGATGGTTGGATTAATGAAGCTCAGCGGCGGAAAAATTTTAATAAACGGTAAAAATATTGAGACGGAATACAAGAAGGCGATTTCTCATATTGGTGCTATTGTTGAGAACCCTGAAATGTATAAGTTTCTTACGGGTTACCAAAACCTCATCCATTATAGCCGAATGGTGAAAGGGGTAAGCAAGACAAGGATTGCACAAGTGGTAGAACTGGTCGGATTAACAGATCGGATTCATGAAAAAGTAAAAACCTACTCGCTTGGGATGCGCCAGAGACTGGGTCTTGCACAGGCTTTGCTTCACTCTCCATCTGTTCTGATTTTAGATGAACCGACGAACGGTTTGGATCCAGCAGGTATCAGGGAAATTCGCCACTATCTTCGGGAACTGGCTGAGAAAGAAGGCATTGCTGTTATCGTATCGAGTCATCTTTTATCCGAGATGGAGCTCATGTGCGACAGGATTGCTATTATCCAGCACGGAAAACTGATCGGCGTTCAGAGCACGAAGGAATTCGTGGAAAGCGGCAGAACGAGAAAAGTGCGATTCCTTGTGGATGAAGTGGCTGCGGCACGCCATGCCGTGAGCCATCATGTGAAGGCTGAACGGATATCTCTTGGCAATGGCTATATTGAGGCAGAGATGGAAAGAGACCTGATACCAGAGGTGACAGCCACTCTTGTGGTTGAAGGACTAAAAGTCTATGGAATCTCATCAGAAACGAAAACGCTGGAAGATAAATTCTTGGAAGTGACGGGAGGAAAAGAGATTGTCTAACTTCATGGGATTGATCCGCAATGAAAATTTGAAAATATACCGGCGTATCGGAAATCTGATCATGCTTGCTTTGCTCATCGGTTTTATCGGACTGAGCGGAATCATCACAAAAACTGAAAAGTCGGCACCGGTAAAAGACAACTGGAAGCAGGAACTTAAAGCAGAAAATGCATCCATGGAAAAGACGCTGAAAAAAGAGCCGATGATGAAGAAGCATAATGAGCGCTTGATCGCGATCAACGAGTATCGTATCTCCCATAATATCAAACCGCTGGAAACGAAAAATCAATGGTCATTTGTTAGTGAAAGCCCGGATGCGATTCAGTTTATCTTAATCTTTACCATTATAATAGCGGGCGGTATGGTTGCCAGTGAATTTTCATGGGGGACGATTAAGCTGCTTCTAATTCGTCCTGTAAGCCGAACCACCATACTCGCTTCCAAATACATTTCTACTCTTCTTTATGCACTGTTGATGATTCTCATCACGTTTGTTGTATCATGGCTTCTTGGCGGAGTGCTCTTCGGGTTTGATGGAAGCCCTCAGTCCTATCTCAGTTATGCGGACGGGAAGGTCGTAGAGGAAAACATGATCTGGCACATGTGGAAAGAATACGGCTTTGCGAGCATCATGCTGCTCATGATGGCTACCTTTGCCTTCATGATGTCCACCGTATTCCGCAACAGTTCGCTAGCGATCGGTTTTTCTATCTTCTTATCACTTTCAGGCACTCTGATCGTTAACTTCTTTTCTAAGTATGACTGGGTAAAATATATATTGTTCGCTAATGTGGATTTAAAGCAGTATTTTGATGGCACACCTTTCATCAAAGGGATGACCCTGAATTTTTCATTGACTGTACTTGCAGTTTACTTCGTCATCTTCATTGCCCTTACCTGGATTGTATTCAAGAAACGTGACGTGGCTGCTTAATTAAAAAGCTCTGTTAGTCCATTTTGTTGATTTTTGGTGGGGGTGATTGAACCTCCTATTGAAAAGCAGAAGGGGCTGTCCAAGAAGTCTGTAAGCTGTTGATTTCCGTTCCAGGGTGCTCGCTTTCCGCGGGGCGTGCGGTGAGCCTCTTGGCGCTAGCGCCTGCGGGAGTCTCACCTGTCACGCTAGTCCCGCAGGAGTCTCGCACCTTCCACTTCAATCAACTTTTCATTGAAGATTTTCAAGCCAAAAAGGAGCTGCTGAAGGTCAATTTTCGACTTTCAGGACAGCCACATCCGCTTTTCAGGCGTTTCATTTGTTTCACTAATCAGCCGGCTCTTATCATCGCCAGCGATCACCCCTTATTATTGGGGAAAGACTTGAGGGTCTCTTTTAAGCATCAGTATGCGATGCCCAATATCCAAGAAAATTAACAATATGCTTTAACAAAGCCAATTAAAAAAGGAAAGGGGCTGTCCAAGAAGTCTGTAGGCTGTTGATTTCCGTTCCAGGCTGCTCGCTTTCCGCGGGGCGTGCGGNNCTTTCTGGACAGCCCCTTTCTTATTTTTCATCCTTCACGGCATCGTTTAGTTTTCTAGTGTTTCCTTTGGCATTTATAAATTCAAGAACCTGATTAAGTCCATCGGTGTCATTGGCTGTATCCTGGTTGATTTCAAGGCGTGTCTTTTCTGAGTTATTCTTCTTATTCATTATAATCAAACCTCCCTTCTTTATCCTTTCCCTTCGGTGGTGGATGCTACACGTATTGAGCGAGTCAGGAAAGCTTTCTGCTCGACCTCAGCCGGGTACGAAGGGGTGTGGCAGAGGGTTTTTTGGGTTGTGAGGTATTTCTGATAAGGCCGCTGTCTATACCATAACGCGGCCGGTGCTTGACCTCCTTAAATACTTTTCCAACATATTCCCCAACAAGTCCGATTCCCATCAGCTGAAGTCCGCCAATGAACCAGATGGACAGGATGATGGATGTCCAGCCCGGTACAGTGTATCCGTTAAACTTCTGAACTATAGCGAAAATCCCTGCGATTGCACTGAACACTAAGAATAAGAAGCCGGAAATGGTCAAGAAGCGGATTGGCTTGATGCTGAATGATGTAATTCCGTCGAACGCAAAGGCGAGCATTTTCCGAAGTGGATATTTCGATTCTCCTGCAGCTCTTTCTTTCCGGTCATAATAAACTTCTGCTGAAGAAAAGCCGAGAAGGGGGACGACCCCGCGCATGAAGAAATTTCTCTCACGGTACCGTCCAAGTTCTTCTAACGCTCTTTTGCTCAGCAGCCGGTAATCGGCATGGTTATAGATGAGTTCGACGCCCATCTTTTCCATAACTCTGTAAAACCATTGAGCAGTATGCCGTTTGAAGGCGGTGTCGTTTTTCCGTTCCCTTCGTATTCCGTAAACTACATCATGTCCTGCGCGATACTTGTGGATGAATTGCCGTATCGCCTGCACATCGTCCTGCAAATCAGCATCGATTGTGATAATGCAGTCAGAATAGGTTTTTGCCGTATCCATTCCAGCAAGGAGGGCGTTCTGGTGACCGGCATTCTTCGCCAGTTTAATTCCGTTCGCATGGTGGTTTGTTTTATGTAAAGCGGTAATAAGCTCCCATGTTTTGTCCTTGCTTCCATCATCTACAAAGAGCATGCTGCTTTCTGGAGAAATAAGTGTTTCTGAAATCATTTCTTTGAGTATGGATGTCAGTTCCCTTGCGGTGATCATGAGCACTTCCTCTTCGTTATAGCAAGGAACCACAATCGTCAAGACGGGCAATCGATTACTGTTCATTCTATGGTAAAGACCTCCTTATTTCTCATCTCTCCGCTTACTCGTAACGGGTGGCTTCAATGGCATTTGTTGTTTCTTGTAAATGACGGAGATGTTCACGGGCATGAAAAAGCCTCTTTGTCTGTTCCTCTGTCAATCCATCCGTTTGTCGGGATTGCTGAACCATTTCGTGGGCATATTCCAGCAATTGTTTCGCCTGCTGGAATTCTTCGGGATTGTTGTTTCCTTGTGATTCTTCAATGGCTTTTCTTGCATTCTCTACGCACTCTAAAGCATTGCTGTATAGGTTTTGATGATCCATCAGCCGACTCCTCCTGTTATTTTTCTTATTCTTAACATGTGTTTTGGAGAATTTTGTTATACGTTTATGCCATAAATCCCATCACAAAAAAGGCGTACAAGTTCTGATAGCTGAATAAACTTGTACAAACAGAAATTACAGGCGGAGGTTTTCAGTGGGGATTTTACTTAAATACATGCTTTTAGGATTGTCGTTGGCCGCTCCAATTGGACCAATTAATGCTGCACAGATGGATAAAGGTATACGAAGCGGTTTCTGGCATGCCTGGATGGTGGGACTTGGAGCAACGACAGCAGATGCAATCTACATGGCTCTTGTTTATATGGGATTGGTTCATTTTTTGGATGCTCCCGTCATCAAAGCCTTTCTCTGGCTGTTTGGGTGTTTTGTTTTAATCTACACAGGCATTGAAAGCTTTCAAAGTTCTGGAGTGATGGTTCTTTCAAAAAAGCAGGGAAGCGAAAAAACATGGAGATGTTTCTTATCAGGCTTTTTCATGTCACTGACCAATCCTCTGACTATTCTTTTTTGGCTTGGCATTTATGGTTCTGTTCTGGCAGAGACAGCGTCGACTTATCATAAACAGCAGCTTTTTCTGATCAGCGGGGCGATTTTCAGCGGAATTTTGCTTTGGGATTTTACGATGGCTCTTGTAGCCAGCAGTTTCAGGCGGTATTTGGCAGATTCCTTGCTTAAATTGATCTCACGTATATCTGGCCTTTCACTCATCTGCTTCGGCTGTTATTTCGGATATCAGGCCTTTAAATTTTTATGGAATTAGGCAGTGCCTTTTTGAGAAGATAATATAGAGGATCATTTGGGTATACAATGGTAGAGAAGGGAGATGAGTCAATGGGTGTGGCAGGAAGTTGAGACTCTATAAATGGATTTGCTATTTACTTGCACTATTCAATCTGGCTGATGCTTTCCTGACCTACAGGCTTCTGAAGCACGGCGGGGAAGAATTAAACCCGGTCATGCGGCTTCTCTTTGATTTTCATCCATTTGCCTTTATAGCGGTGAAAATTTTGTTTTCGTTCCTTGTTTTGCTTCTGTCTTTTTTACCGCTTCGCAGCAAGATAAAGTTTTTTGTTTACATTGCTTTTTTTGTCTACCTTTTAATAATGGGCTGGCATATCTACATACTGCTGATTTTGTCCATGCAATAAAGAAGCGCACAGACTCAGTCTGTGCGCTTGTTTTATGATTCCTTGATAAAGAAGGATCGATGTTTGTCCATTATTTCTTTGTAATCTGAAGTTACTTTGTCCTGAGAAATCCCCAGGCTGGAACTGATGTAGTCTATATACTTTTCATCCGGCATAAGCCATGAATTGTACTGTCGTTTCAAGTAATTTTCTGCAGACTGAAATTCCTCAAATGATTTCGGTACGGGAAGGCTGTTATGAATAAGCTTCCATTGTTTGTCGCTTGTTTGAAAGAGGTTTGTAATTTCTCTATTGTAATTAATAAATAGTGTACCATAGACATTTTCTCGCACGTTCCATTCGTTGTCGTGTGCATCACGACGTCTTGGCGGAATCTCAAAGGCAGGAAGAACGAAGCGCTGGAATCCTTCAGGTGTCAGGGTGCATCCAGAGGCTTTCGGATGTCCGCCGCCACCGAACTGTGCTGCATACTTTGACACGTCGACGTGGTCATATATCGTACGGAAACCGGCTCTTTTTCCGCCGATGTTTAAGATCACGATCAGATCAAGATGCGGATTTTCGCGGTTCAGTTCATTGCCAAGCTCTGAATGATGGCTTTCCGCATGAACGATTCCGATTCGATACGGTTCCCCGCCAGTCTTGTAAACCGTATCCCATGTTTCAGCCATTTGTCTTTGCTTTTTCTTAATATACGCTTTTCGGCTGTCTTCTTCGAGCTGAAGTATTGTTTCTTCCGTTTCGGAAAAATGGAAGTGTTCTTCTGTTTTTAACCGTTCCAGCATATTTTTTTCAAATTCACCCGGAGGCAGCAAAAAGAAAAGGTCGTTTAGCCGCTTGGCATTTTCGTTTTCATTCTCAAACCATTCCCACGTATCATACTGTCTGACGAGCTCTACAAATTCTTTTAATGCTCCTTGGTCCTTCAACAGACCTTTCTTTATATAATGTTCATAAAGGAGAGAGGTAGCAGAGGTGAGCTTGCCATCCTCTTGTTTTGTCTGAACAAGACCCCATTCAAATTTATTTAAATGATCGGCAGTCACATGATGATCGATGAGCTGCACTTCTCGCCCACTTTCGTACCGTGACTGAAGTTTTCCAGCGAGTTCATCATTTACTGCAATATCCGTTATGTATACCGGTTTTTTTTCCTGCTCTGGATCAAGCAAAAAATCAGAAACACGGCGATTAATATTATCATGCGAGCAGTAAAACGTTTCTACATTTTCTTCTCCCAATGCAAGCATGGCAACGATGCCGCATGACTTCCCATCAAGGTCATTATGTGAAAAAAGTTTCATTTCACTAACGCCTCCTTTCTCAATTCCATATTCAATAGTATAGGCACGAGCCCTTTCTTTCAACCGAAAAAAGGATTTTTCTCACAGCCTAAGAAATAATAGTGGGTTGTCCGTCATTTTTACAGGTGAAAGGAAGAAAAAATGTTAAAGTTAAATACATTGATGAATTTCTAAAAGAATAGAATAAGGCGATATATAAAACACGCTTAGGATGATTTCCTAAGCGTGTTATTTCACATCAATCACTGGCTGGTATTGTTCGGAGACGATGAAATCATCCTCCATTAAAACGTAAGGATGTGTTTCCATCAAAATCGTTTTGAGGTAGTCTGGCATTCTCTCTCCTTCGTATGCACAAATTAATGGGAACGACAGCTGTTTTACAGCTTTGTCTACTATTTTCTCAAAATCTTCTATTAGATGCAGAGGATCTTCCATTGTGGCCCACTCCACATGTGCCCATGATCGGAAAGAGATTTTCTTTTCCATATATGGCTGTACCGTTTTATTGAAGTAATCAAAGATTGCAGGAGGATGATAACTGCCACTTGAATAATAGAAATCGAAATTGTTTACACGGTGAACGAATTCCATTTGATCTTTCGTTAACCTTGTGCTCAGTTCATTGTGAATCATACGGTAAACACGTTCATTTTCAATAAGAATAACGTAATCTCCCGCCACAACGCCATCTTGAATAAAACTTACAACTTGTTCAATATAATACTTCATTCCATTATAGGAATACAGAACATGAACACTCTTTTGGTCCTTAAACAACTGGTTCATTTTGCTTTTCAAGTAATCACACCTTCTTTCCTGTATAACCTCCATTATATTTGATTTCTGTGAATAATGCTAAGAAAGAAAAAGGTGCTTTCTTTAACTGATACAGCGAATCTAAAGAAGATCAAGATGATTAAACAGAAATAGTTAACTTCAACTTTTTAATAGGCTCTTTACTAAAAGATTATTGCTTACGGAACATTTTTGTAAAGACTCCATTGATAAGTTGATTGGAGTGGAAGGTGCGAGACTCCTGCGGGAGAAGCGGGACAGGTGAGACCCACAGGCGCCTGCGCCGAGGAGGCTCACCGCGCGCCCCGCGGAAAGCGAGCAGCCTGGAACGGAAATCAACAGCTTACAGACTTCTTGGACAGCCCCTTCTATTTTNNAGCAGCCTGGAACGGAAATCAACACCCCCAATAGCAACAAAGAATACGAAAACAGACTTTTATTAAGATAAACTGTTAAGGTGGATTAAATATGAGGTGATATTATGCATCAAGCTGTTTATGTTAAAGAGGCTTTTACATTGTTTGATAAGATTAACAAGCATTTAGTGAAAAAGCTGCATACCATCGTAATAGAGATAAGAATGATCAAGAATACACGATAAAAGACAGCCATTTGGAGAAATAGCCGGAGATGTCTTTAAAGGACTTAATTATAGACTTGTTTACTGCCTATGAAAATATCGCCTTTTTATTGAGTATTGGAATTAACATTATCATCAGTTTATTGGGAGTCGTACCAAGTGTGTTTTTAACAGCTGCGAATTTAACAGTATTTGGGTTTGGGGAAGGAATGGCTGTTTCATTTATTGGTGAAGCCTTTGGTGCAGTGATTTCTTTTATATTGTATAGAAAAGGATTTTGCAAAGCAGTGAATATGAGAGGTACAATTTTTGCGTGCGTTTTTATTGCAATGACATGGAAAAAGGTGAAAACGAAATAATTGAGGGAATTTATATCCCTAGATTTGAATCTATTTACCTAAAAGGTAAGTTGCAAGCATAAAAAAAGCTTTAATTCCGGCATCAAACGAATTTAGAATAGAACTAAATTCTCATTTTTCTGAAAACGGTTGTTTTTGGACATATATAGTGCTAAAATGATGCAAACACCTATTCCCATACCCCTCAGAAGTTAATGTCAAAGGAAGGGAGGCAGCCGGCAACGGTTATTCCAGATTCTTTTAAAGGCATAGCTTATTTACACTTACCGCTCCCTGTCACTTTTCAATGTTTATTACATCTTTACCTGTTGCATCATCACCTATATAAAGGAGGAAGGACTTATGAGTGAAGTTCGTTTAATTCCTTTTAAGTTAGAAGAAGTGCTGCAGACTGCCGGTGAAGAAATTCCGTATGGTATACAAATGATCAACGCTCCTGCGGCATGGGATCAGGGAAATAAGGGAAAAGATGTTGTCGTTGCCGTTCTTGATACAGGCTGTGATGTAAATCATCCTGATTTAAAAGACCGTGTCATTGGGGGGAGGAATTTTACCAGCGATGATCCAGAAGACTATTTGGATGGACACTATCATGGGACACATGTTGCCGGGACGATAGCAGCATCCATTAATAAGCTTGGAGTTGCAGGAGTAGCACCAGAGGCGAAACTTTTAATTCTTCGAGTGCTCGGCGCTGATGGAAGCGGAAGCTACCAGGGAATCATTGACGCCATTAACTACGCTGTAGAATGGCGAGGGGAGAATGGAGAAAGAGTCAGGGTGATGTCCATGTCCCTGGGTGGGCCTGACGATGTACCTGAAATGCATGAGGCAATTAAGAATGCTACAGCCAACAATGTGATGGTTGTCTGCGCGGCTGGAAATGAAGGAGATTCAAGTGAGAGGTCAGATGAGCATGCTTATCCAGGCTATTATAAAGAAGTCGTGCAAGTAGGCGCAGTGGATGAACAAAAGCATTTGGCGGACTTTTCGAATACGAACGATGAAATTGATTTAGTAGCACCCGGCGTAAACGTGCTTTCCACGTATCCAGGTGAAAAGTATGCCAAGCTGTCAGGAACTTCCATGGCAACTCCGCACGTTTCAGGTGCATTAGCTGTACTGATTTTAAAAGAAGAAGCCGAATTTGGCAGGGAACTCACCGACCCAGAGATTTATGCCCAGCTTTGTAAAAATACACAATCCATTGGACTTACCAAAAAAGGGGAAGGCAATGGTTTACTTTATTTGGGTATGGAATCCAGAAAAGAAGCTAGCCAGAAAGAAGAAAAAAATGTAACCGTTCCAAAGTAAAATGACAATCCCATTTTAAAAGGGAGGATGTTGTTGATGGCGGTGTATAAGGTATTGTCCTTAATGATCAGCTTTGCCATGCTTACACTGAGAATGGTGGAGGAACGTAACCGCAGAAGCAAAAAAACATCCGCTCACCGAGACAAGGAACGGCCCGAACGTAAACGGGTGTAATTATAGAAAAAGCTGATCCTCACGAAGAGATCAGCTTTTTTATCTGCTTATTTTTTAACTTTATAAGTCGTAGCATTGCTTGTGTTCTTTGCTTTGTCGGTTGCTGTAACGGAAAGAATTGTACCCGCTCTTTGAGCTTTCATCTTCACTTTATATTTTCCGTATTTGTCAGCAATGTTCTTGCCAAGCGTTGTCTTACCTTTCTTTACTAGAACGGTAGAGTATGCTTCTGCTGAGCCGCCTACCGTTGTTGTTTTTGAGGTGATGGCAGAAACCTTTGGAGCAGAAGGTGCTGTCTTATCAGCGACTTTAACGGAGAATGCAGGACTAACCGCATTCAAGCTGTCTTGATAGGTTACAGATAGTATGGTTCCGGCTTTTTGTTTAGGAATAACAAGATTAAAAACACCTTTTGAGTCAGCATTCTTGGAGATGATTGTTTTGCTCCCCTTTTTGACTGTTACCTTCATGCCTTTCGGTGCTTTACCTGAAAGACTTGTATCATTATCATCAACTGGATTGACAGAAGGCTTGGACATTGCTTTGGTGATGTAAGCAGATGAGATATACCATGTGCCCTTTTCACCCGGAACAGTTACAGGAAACCAGACAAACTGATTGATGCTCTTTGGTGTTTGATCATACTTAAAGCTATCTGTGATCGTTAAAGGGGTATTTTTTTTAATGTATTTAGAAGAGCTTTCTGTCGTTGGAGCTTTTCTTATCTTCACGTGTGTGAATGAATGGTCATCCCAGCTAGTTTTGGCTTTGTCGTTCTTCTTCATTAAATATCTTGAAGCATGAAGCCTTTTGGTTATGCTGTAAGATTTTGTTATAAACTTAATATTGTTAGATTTGGTTGGATCATATTGAAAATCATTTGTTGAGAAAGCTGGTTTTTGGAGGTTTGTATTCCCTAAGAAACTGTCCGCATTCAAGAGAGACATTACTTTTTCCTGGTAAGCATTTGCAGTACAGCAGGCAACTCGGAATTCTTATACTTAGAGGCAAGAAGGTTAACTCCGAAAGCTATGTTGTACGGGATGCTATATTTTAGCTTTTCTAGTTTTACAGGATCATAGTTTTTCGGAACGGTAATCTGCATAATACCAATACCGTTATCATGTGAGATGACGGGCTGACCCTTTTTATCGAACTGCTTCCATCCATTGTTTTCTTTTGAGGCAACAGCCTTCACGATCTCCGGTGGTATGCCGGCTTGGAGTGCTGCGTCTGTCAGCAAACAGTTCATATGCTGAAAACTGGGATTGGTTCCTTTTTTTAAAGTGCCGAATGAAGTGCATTTTGCCTGGATATCCGTCGTTTCCGCAGCATGTGCATCATTCGCAGGCCACAGACCGATGGCGAGGCAGCCTGCCATACCAGCTTTTAAAAGCAAAGATTTCATTTCCTGTCCTCCGTCTCTATTAATCTCTTTATATTCTACCATAATTTTCAAGTTTAATTGTGTGAAATAATTGAAGGTATTGGAATCGTGAGAAGGATTCTGAGGGCTATTAAAGAATATAGTAGACAGACATCGATAAAGGAGGCGGTTTTTATGTCAAACCAAAATCAATTTATACAAAGGAAAGATCTAGTTTAGTTAAAAATTGAGGAGATGAGTGCTTGAAACAAGCCTTGCTAGTAATTGATGCGCAGCAGGAGTTGCTGGACGGAAAAAAAGAAAATGAAGAAGTTTATCAAAAAGAACAGCTGATCCAAACGATAAATAACGTCATTGGTAAAGCGATGAACTTAGACGTACCGATCTTGTTTGTTAGAGATAAGGATGTCGCATCTGGTGAGGGAAAAGGATTTCTTGTTCATAAGGACATCAATGTGCCTGACGATTCCCCTGTTTTCGATAAGAAAGCAACCAATGCCTTTTATGGCACAGATCTGCTGGAATTTTTGAGAACGAACGAAATGAAGCATCTCGTGATTATGGGATGCAAGACAGAGCATTGCATCGATTCGGCAGTAAGGATGGCCACTGTGCAAGGATTTGATGTAACCCTTGTAAAAGAAGGGCATTCGACAACGAATTCAAAAACGCTGAACGCCGACCAGATCATTGCCCACCACAATGAGATCCTTCACGGTCATTACAATGTCGATCACTTTTCCATCGTAAGAAGTGCTGACGAAGATGTGTTTAAACCTATACATGACAACTACCGATAAGCTTTAGCTGAAACGGGGAGACCTTATTTACAGGGTCTCTTTTTGTTTGAACTTTCTTAATACAAATTTTGATGTACCTTGCAGAGTATCACCACTAACTGATGCTTCCAGAGACCCTCAAGTCTTTTTCTACGAAAGAGGGTGGGATAGCTGGCGAGGAGCCAGCTGTTCTGTGTAACAGATGAAGAGCCTGAAAATCAGACGGGGAGCAGCTTGCTGATCCCCGTCTGATTTTCAATCCCACCCTATACATTTCAAGCTCCATAGTTTAACCAGCGTTCATATTAAGAAAGACTTAAGATTTATGCTCGCAGATTGTTAAGATTTACAGGTTAAGATACAGGTAATCCCAAAAAAAGGAACATGATATAATTTTGAAAGGAGTGTGAGAAACCATGAGCGAATTCACAGTGCTGGTTGTAGATGATGAAAAAGAAATACGCGATGCGATAGAAATTTATTTGAAGAATGAAAAGATGACGGTTATTCAGGCGGCTGATGGCCTGGAAGCAATTGAAAAGCTTAATGAAAAAGTCATTCATTTAATCATACTGGACATTATGATGCCTCGGCTTGATGGCATAGCGGCAACCTTTAAAATCCGGGAACAGAAAAATATCCCCATTATCATGCTGAGTGCCAAAAGTGAAGATACCGATAAAATCCTCGGCCTTCAGATTGGAGCTGATGATTATATGACAAAGCCTTTTAATCCGATTGAGCTGATCGCCAGAGTGAAATCACAGCTTCGAAGGTACATGACGTTAGGGAATTATGAAGGCAAAAGTAATGTTATCAACCTAAATGGGCTTACTCTTGATAAAGAGGCAAGGGAAGTCGCGGTTCTTGGGGAAGCAGTAAAGCTGACCCCTATTGAGTACAAGATTGTAGAGCTATTAATGTCCCATCCTGGAAGAGTGTTTTCCATTCATGATATTTATGAGAGGGTGTGGCAGGAGCCTTGCTACAATGCAGAAAATACGGTCGCCGTACATATTCGGAAGATCAGGGAAAAGATCGAAATCGATCCGAAAAATCCAAGATATTTAAAGGTGGTATGGGGTATTGGATACAAGATGGAAAAGTAAACTTGGCCAGGTGGCCTGGGTGATATTATTTACGATAGGATTGAGCGGTACGCTGGCATTTCTGAATCATTGGGATACTTATATGGGAAAAAGTTATTTTGAAACAGATGAATTTAAGGGTGAGTTCGAAACCTTTCTAGGCTACCTTCATATTTATGAGGTGAGTAACCTGACGAGTGAGGAGCTCAAGGGTAAAATTACGGTTTCCAAAAAGGAAATAAAGGAATACCGATACAGAAATGGTGACTTATCGGAGCAAATTTCAAGCATTCAAGACCAGTTCAGACCCCAGCTTGAAGAAGCCAACACGAACCATGATAAAAAGCTGGAATCTTATTTTAAAAAACAAAGAGATAAAAAGATTGAAGACATTCAAAAGAACTTTGAAAGCGATAAGTATGTTAAGCAAAAAGTAACGAAAGAAAAAGAAGAGCAAATCGATCAATTTATTGAAAATAAGAAAGCCGTTCAACAAGAATTCCAGAAGTGGCAATCTTCTTTTGAATATTATTTGCAAAACAATGAAACAGCAGAAGTTTTTACAAATTTAACAGCAGCTAATAAAGAAGATGCATACAAAAAGCTGGAAAGCAGTAATATGCTGTACCTGCAAAATTATACTGGCGAAAAAAATAGTTACTTGTCCATTTCTGATTATTCGCCTTCTTTATATGATGAGGGGGATTCACAACAAGCAGCCATGGGAATTCTGGCAGATGATCATTCTGTTCTAGAAGGGAAAATTGGTGTCCCGAAGGCTTTGCCAGCAGACAGCATGTTATATGATCAGTACAAAATGTTCAAAAGAAACCAACAGTTCTTTTTCCTTTATAGTGCGGCAGGACTAATCGCTTTATGTGTCAGTATTTGGCAGGCGAAAAAACATCAGCTGCTGCGGTTAATCGCTCACTCACCCTATATAACGCTTTATAAAAAAATACCTGTTGATCTAAAAATCGGCTGTATGATTATTTCTGCTATTGTGTTCTTTATCTCACTTGGGGTTGCGACTGATTACAATATTTATGGATCTTATGCCAGCATGATTGATGAAGCGGTCATCACTATTGGATTCGCAACCTTTATTACTGGATTGACCCTCATCCAGCTGATCTGGCTCATTTCCGAATGGAAAGAAAGCGGTTGGACTAAAGGATATTGGAAAACTTCTTTAACCTATCGTTTCTGGCATGATTTAGAGAAGTTCTTCCATTTTCGAAGTCTTGCTTTCCAATACTTGATCTTACTAATCGTCATTTTCGCATCCGGATTTGGAGTAGGCTTTGTTTTATATCAAGTTCAGCTGGTCGGTTTATATCTTGTTCTATTTATGGTCGTAACGGTTCCTGTTTTGATGTTCTCGCTCAAAAAAATCTCTTATTTCAACAGAATCATCCTCCATTCAAGCGAACTTGCGGCAGGGAACATGGAGCCGGATTTAAAGGCGAAAGGGAGTTCTGCTCTGGCAGGTTTGGCCCGAAATATCAATACGCTGAAACATGGAGTTAAGTCTCTCCAAAAATCGGAGGCAAAGAGTGAACGGCTCAAAACAGAACTGATTACAAATGTAAGCCACGATCTCAGGACCCCACTGACTTCCATTATTACGTATACAGAGCTTTTAAAGACTCCTGATCTAGATGGAGAGAGCAGGGAAGCCTACGTGCAGATCATTGATAAAAAGTCAAAACGGTTAAAGGTTTTGATAGAAGATCTGTTTGAAGCTTCCAAGATGGCAAGCGGAAGTATTGAACTTATGAAGGCTAGAGTGGATATCGTTCAGCTGCTGCAGCAGGCATTGGCTGAGTACGATGAAGCGATTGAACAATCAACCCTCCAAATCAGGATGTCTGCTTCCGAACAGTCGATTGATGCGTATGTTGATGGACAAAAAATTTGGCGGGTGTTTGACAATCTGATTGGAAACATCCTTAAATATTCTCTTGAGAACACACGTGTGTATATAGCGATTGAAAAAAGGCAGGATATAGCCGTTCTTTTCTTTAAGAATGTCTCGAAATATGAATTGGGAGGCAACACAGAAGAATTGTTTGAACGATTCAAGCGCGGAGATACCTCTCGTCATACAGAAGGCTCTGGACTGGGGCTGGCGATCGCAAAATCCATTATTGATCTTCACGAGGGCAGCATGGACGTTGAAGCAGACGGCGATCTTTTCAAAGTAACCATTGAACTTGATTTAGCATAAAGAAAGGGGGCCTTTTAATTCAAAAAGGTCCTCTTCTCTGTCTTTCTACTGTATCCTAAAACCGATGCTATAAAGGCCCTCTCTCAAATTGTTCATAATTTTGACGGAGGAAAGGCCAATTCCCAGCTGGACTGCTGTCTGAGCTACATCAAGTTTAATACCTGATAAAATCGTCGAAACACCGAGCAGCTTCAGGCTGTTGATACTCCACTTCAAAAATCGTAATTTTTTGGAAGGAGAATCTGTTGTAGGCAAAGTTACGCCTCATGTTAAAGATTCAAACAAAACCTGCAGAAAGAAGAGAAGTTTGTTATGGTAAGGAGAGAAAAATAAATAAATATTTTGTTTACTTTTTTGAAGGGTTTTGTTTTATTATAGGAATAGACTGAATGTAAGAGGTATATCATATGCTAAATGTTTATTACACTGACAGTGCCAATCAAATGACAGAGATGGAAGATATTAAAAAAGGGTGCTGGATTAACTTGATTGCACCTACCAATGAAGAAATCAATTTGGTTGTAGAAAAAATTGGGATTGATCCGGATTTTTTACGAGATGCCTTGGATGAAGAAGAACGGTCCAGGGTTGAAAAAGAAGGAAACACCGTGAGCGTTATCGTAGACCTTCCAATTCTTGTTTCTGATGAAAATGGAATACAGTACGATACGTTTCCGCTTGCCATGATCTCAACTGATTCTCACTTTATTACCGTTTGTCTTAGGGAGAACCCTATTCTGGAGTTATTTGCAAAACATAAAGTCAAGAATTTTTATACCTACAAGAAAACACGCTTTGTCTTTCAGCTGCTTCAAATGATCGCAACTTACTATTTGCGGTACCTGCGCCAGATCAACCGGAAAACGGAGCAGATCGAAAATGAACTGAGAGAATCATTGAAGAATGAGGATTTATTTGAGCTGCTCAGACTTGAAAAGTCCCTTGTCTATTTTGCGACCTCACTTAAGTCGAATGATGCTGTACTGGAGAAGTTGTTGAAAGTCAGCTATCTGAAGATGTATGAAGAGGATAAGGATCTTCTTGAGGATGTTATTATTGAAAATAAACAGGCGATTGAGATGAGCCTGATTTATCGAAATATCTTGAAAAGTTTAATGGATGCTTTTTCTTCGGTTATTTCGAATAACCTGAACGTGGAGATGCGGTTCTTAACTTCCATTACGATCATACTCGCTCTTCCTACCATGGTGGCGAGTTTCTATGGCATGAATATTCCTTTGCCGTTTCAAAAGTATCCCCATGCATTTTTCGTAAGTCTATGCTTGGCATTCACACTTTCAGGCCTCGTCTCCTTTATTTTTTGGAAAAAACGTTTCTTTCGCAAATAAAAGATTATGGATAAAAAAGGTATCTCCTATTAAAGGAGGTCCTTTTTACGTTTTTGAAAGAAAACGCTTTCTTATTTAAGTCGTTTGGGTTTACAATCAGGTTATCTTATCTTTAAAATTGTGTTAACATTGTAAAGCGATAGAAAGAACTTTTAAACGTATGAGTATCCTATGACCGTTTATATAGAATATTAAGCATAGTGATCCAAAAAGGAGATGCCAGCAATGAGCCAGATGATGTTAGAGAATGAGTCGTTCTCGCCCTATCTTTCTTTTTCAAGAAACGAGTGGGCGAGCCTGTATTCGGCCGATATACAGCCGTTAACGGAGTGGGAGATATCGGAGCTTCAGGGAATCAACGAAAACGTTTCTCTAGATGAGGTGTCCTCCATCTATTTGCCGCTTTGCCGGCTGCTGAACCTGTATGTCACATCCTCACAGCAGCTGCATCAGCAGTCCAATGCTTTTTTGAGAAAACAAATAAAAAAGCCGCCATTCATTATAGGGATTGCGGGGAGCGTAGCCGTCGGAAAAAGCACGACATCAAGAATCATTCAGGCACTTCTTTCAAGGTGGCCGAATACACCGAAAGTTGAGCTCGTAACGACGGATGGCTTTTTATTTCCGAATGCTGTTCTGGAGCAAAGGGGACTTATGGGTCGGAAGGGATTTCCGGAGAGCTACGATCTAAAAGGTCTGATTCATTTTTTATCCGAACTAAAATCAGGCAAGCGAGACGTTGAGGCTCCAATTTATTCCCACTTGGAATATGATATTTTGCCTGACCGGGTACAGACGATATCAGAGCCTGATATTGTTATTGTGGAGGGAATAAACGTCCTGCAGGTTCCAAAACAAAAACGGAATAAGCAAACACCGCAGATTTTTGTCTCTGACTTTTTTGATTTTTCCCTTTATGTTGATGCGGACGAAGAAGAGATCAAGAAATGGTATGTTGAGCGATTTAAAATTCTAAGAAACACAGCATTCCAAAGCCCGGTCTCGTATTTCCATCGATATGCTGATTTAAAAGATGATGATGCCATCCAGTTCGCGTTGAATATTTGGAACACCATCAATGGATTAAACTTGCGTGAAAACATTCTTCCTACGAAGTACAGGGCTCATCTGATTTTAGAAAAAGGAAAAAATCATTCGGTTTCCGGCATTAAAATGCGGAAGATGTAATGGATGAACGGAAAAAGACCTAAATAAAGGGTCTTTTTTTGTTATCTTGAATTTCTCCGAATAAAAGAAAGCGGCAGTGAACAAAAAGCTTAAAAACCCTGATGAAATTTAACGCATGGTGAAAAACCATGCGTTTTTTTTATTAGGCAAAAGATCAAGATCATGGTTCCTCTAGTTTGAAAGCTTGAATAATAGGTAAAAGATAAGAGTACATACAGAAGGAGTGGAGTAGCCTTGAAATTAAAAACAGCCAACCTCAGATCTGTAAAAATGTCTTATATCGATGAGGGTAAAGGAGATCCAATGGTGTTGCTTCATGGTTTTTGCGGCAGCCATCAGTATTGGGAGGAAGTCATTCCTGAGCTGGCAAGGGATTATAGAGTGATCGCTCCCGATTTGCGAGGTCATGGGAAATCATCGATAAGTGAATCAGCGTGCGCAGTAGAAGATCTTTCCGAAGATATTAAAGATTTACTCCAGCATCTAGGACTAGAAAAGGTAACGATGTTTGGCCATTCTTTAGGAGGTTATATCACATTAGCTTTTGCAGACCATCAAAGTAACAGGCTGAACGGTTTTTCACTTATTCATTCAACTGCTTTTCCAGATGATGAAGCAGGCAGGAAGGGGAGAGACGAGAAGATTGCCCAGATTAAAGAAGATGGCATGGTTGGGGTCATCGATCAGCTCGTTCCGAAACTTTTCGCTGCTGGAACTCAACAGAAAAGCAGAATAAGCAGAGCGAAGGATATTGGCTATGATACTCCCGCCGAAGGAGCCATTTGTGCACTGGTTGCGATGAAGAACCGGCCCAACCGGAATGATGTCATTCAATCAGCAAAAATGCCGGTTCTCCTTGTGGCAGGCGACAGTGATCAAGTTATTCCTTCTGAAAAAACCTTTTCAGTTTCCGGTGAGATGATTACACAGATCCTTTTAAAGGAAACTGGCCATATGGGAATGTACGAATCTCCACATGAGCTTATTAAAGAAATAAAATCTTTTATGAAAAAAGTAAAATAAAAAAAAGACTCCTGAAATCAGGAGTCTTTTATAGTCACACTTACTTTTGAACGTTAGCAGCTTGAGGTCCGCGAGCACCTTCAGTGATTTCAAAAGTTACATCTTGACCTTCTTCAAGAGATTTGAAACCGTCGCCTTGAATAGCAGAGAAGTGTACGAATACATCGTCTTGGCCTTCAACTTCGATGAAGCCGAAACCTTTTTCTGCGTTAAACCATTTAACTTTACCTTGTAACATATGATGTTCCTCCTGTGTGGATAATCCCACGATTTATTACTATTCCTGCTCAAATATCATTCAAGACGCAAACCGCTGCGAAGAAGTCATGTACCGAACAAAAATAACTGTTATAACTGTAACATGGTTTAAACTTTTTATCAAGCAAGTTAAGGATTTATTCACTTTTTAATTTAAAATATAAGGAAATGGGGAATAGGAGTGCTAAGGAGGCTGAGATCATGAAGGCACAAGGATATTTGATATTCGGTTTACTTTTTGCCCTGTTGATCGCCGTTTTTGCCGTAGTAAATGGCAACGATGTAGAATTTAATTATATTTTTGGAACGGTGAAATGGCCGCTTGTCCTTATTATTTTAGGATCGGCTGCCGTTGGCGGATTGACCGTCGGCTTTTTTGGCATTTTAAAGGTGGTTCAGTTGAGAAATAAGGTGAGACGTCTTGAACATGATCTGAAAAAGCATGAAACCATGCAAAGAGAAGTAGTTTTGGATAAAGAGAGAGGCGTAGAAGAACGAAGCCAGACTCCAGGTTAATCCTGAGTCTGGCCGTTCTCTTTTTATGGAAGTTTATTTCCTCTGGAAGAAACATAAAGCTCATACCATTCTTCGCGTGTCATCATTTCGGACTGTCGGACAGCATCTACAGCATCTTTAATGCGCTGAACGTTGGTCGTACCAATAACTGGCTGAATTTTCGCCGGGTGCCTCATGAGCCAGCCAAGGACAATTGCTTCAAGCGTGGTTCCTTTTTCAGCGGCCATTTTTGCTACTAATTCTTTGGTCTTCGCTTCTGCTTCAGACAATTCCAAAGAGCTGTTCCCTGAAAAAATTCCTTGAGCTAGAGGTGACCAAGCTTGAATCTGAATATCTTCCCGCATGCAATGTTCAATCAAACCGTCAGCAAAATGGACAGACGTTCCAGCCTGTTGGTTAACATGTACGCCTTGATCGACAAAATCAAGCTTATTTAAACTCATCTCTAATTGGTTAACGATCAAGCGCTCGTCTGAATAGGCTTCAAGAAGCTGGATTTGCGCTTTGTTCATATTGGATACACCGAAATGGAGGACTTTCCCGGCTGATTTTAACTGCTGGAAGGCTTCTGCTACCTCTTCAGGCTCCATGAGAGGATCAGGGCGGTGAAGAAGGAGAATGTCCAAATGGTCAATCGTAAGCCTTTGCAAAATTTCATCCACTGAACCCAAAATGTGTTCTTTAGAAAAATCATAACGGCCAGGACCGATATCATCAGCAAAGCGGATTCCGCATTTACTTTGAATGACCATTTTGTCGCGTAAGTCTGGATTTCCCTTTAATACATGCCCAAATGCTTCTTCAGCTTTACCCATTGTATAGATGTTGGCATGATCAAACATCGTGATGCCAGAAGAAAGTGCGGCATCAATTGCTTTTTCGGTTTTTAAGATTTCTTCGTCGGAAATGGGGCTGCGGTCCCAATTGCCGCCAAAGCCCATACACCCTAATGCTAGACGGCTAGATGTGATTTCTCGTTTTTCTAAAGGCATCGTACGCATCGTATAACCTCTTTCTTTTTTAGAATAATATTAACTTAATCACCGTAATTGTAGGCAAGCCGGGGCAAAACTGCAACTTTTATGAACCGTCTGGAGAAGGACAAAAAAAAACTGCCGAAGATTACGGCAGTTTTTTTTAGTCAGGCCTCAATTATAAGAATGCCTCATATGATCAGCCACGATTTGTCTGTGAATGAGCAGTTCGACCAATGTAAAAGTGAGGGCGATTAAAAAAGTTCCCCAAAATGTTACATAAGCACCGGACATTAATGAACTAATCGCGTAAACCAAAATGTAAGAAACGATGAAGTCAGCTGCAAAAACAGACCAAAAGGATAGGCGGGGCAGAAATACATATTCCATTAAAACAGCAATCGGCGCAAGGATGATTGTAATGATGAAGAAGGGCAGCGGTCTGTTAAAGGTAACACTCTCAAACCAAAACGTGCACAGAAGAAGAATCAGCGGTATGCTGATGATCTTCAGCAATAAACTTTGCATAAAAAAACCTCCTTTTCATTCCATTATTTTCTGCGATAGGTAAGAAATTATGCCATAATTTTAGAGTGAGAAATTGTTGGAATGGGGGAAAAGGATGCAGCCGATCATACATGGGTTTCTGCTGGCGTTAGGATTGATACTTCCTTTAGGAGTTCAAAATGTGTTTGTTTTTAATCAAGGTGCCAACCAAAAGCAGTTTAAAAAAGCTTTGCCTGTTATCATAACGGCTTCTATCTGTGATACAGTCCTCATCCTGCTGGCTGTTTTTGGTGTTTCATTGCTGATCTTAAGTTTTTCTTGGCTTAAAATGATTCTATTTGTGGGAGGATTTTTTTTCTTGCTGTTCATGGGCTGGTCCGTTTGGAGAAGTAAGCCATCAAAAAGCAGTGAAGCAGCGGCCCTGCCCATGAAGAAACAAGTGACCTTTGCCGCGTCTGTATCTCTTTTAAATCCGCATGCTCTGTTGGATACAGCAGGCGTAATCGGGACAAGCTCAATCGTGTATAGCGGAGCAGAGAAATTGGGTTTTACAATAGCGTGTATATCCGTTTCCTGGCTGTGGTTTATCGGTTTGGCTTTTGCAGGAAAGTGGATTGGAGAACGGGATGGGAACGGGAAGCGGCTTTTGTTCATAAACCGCTTGTCCGCTATCTTAATTTGGGGAGTTGCGTTATATATTGCTAAGGAGATTATCAAGCTGTTATAGATTATTGTTCTGTTGGCTAATTTCACCTTCATCTAAATAAAGGTTGGCGCTTTCTAAATTTTTATGTTCGTTCACAGAATCTCCCGGGGCATAAGCGTCAGACCCCAGTGGATGTTTTGAATTCAATCCTGTGGCGATGCTAAACTCTTTTTCATCTGGTGCATTGGTTATTGCTTCATCTGTTTTTTGCTGTTTCTTTTTCATAAGGCCTCCTTAAAGTAATACATTTATAGGGTACGCGGATAGATTATTCATTATTCGAAACAAAAAATGCGCCCAATGGAATAACATAAAAGTGAGACAAACAGGGTATAACTTAATTATCCTATTGAAGGAGGAGGTATTTGCCATGGAGTACTCTTTGTACAAAAAAGATGGAGCCTTTCCTTGTGATGTAACAATCGATGTAGATAACAACATATATACCGTTCGAGACAGTGATACAACAGGACAGGTTTTTCAAAGTGCACCGGAAGTGGCCTCCTGGATCCAACAGAACTGGGCGCCCGATCAATTTGAAAAGCCTGATGATTATTATGATTTAATGAATACTTTGCAATCGTCGCTGCAAGAGGATGAAATGGAATATTAGAAAAAGCTAAAAGCTGGTTTTTAGGCGGAAGAAATCGGCCTGAAAACCAGCTTTTTCATTTATCGGAATTTAGACAGAATGGTGAAAAGGAGGTGCTAATGTGAATCAGGAATGTGCTGAAATGTTATCACATCGAACAATCCCATATCAGTAAGCTTTAGTTCAGGTATAACGGGAAGAGCCAGAAAGGATAACGTCAAAAAAGGGTTATAATCATGTGCAAATCCTATCTGCTTTAATGCTGTATTGATTTCGAGCAGCTTCTGATAGACATCCGTATGGCTCTTGTCTGACATGAGGCCGGCGATCGGAAGCGGGAGGGAAGCAAGTACTTCACCATTCTCGATGACAGCCAGGCCGCCCTTCATTTCAACCATAATCTCAATTGCTTTTAATAGGTCGCTGTCATTTGTCCCGGCAGCAACAATGTTGTGAGAATCATGGGCAACAGTGGATACGATGGCTCCTGATGTTATTCCAAGGCCTTTAAGAATTCCGCATCCAATGTTTCCAGTCAAGTGGTGGCGTTCAGCAACAACCAGTTTTAGCTGATCTCTGTTCACATCAATTACGAAGCTGCCGTCAGAAGTACTGACTTTTTCTTTCAGATGTTTCGTTACAATACTGTTTGGAATAATTTTAATGATGTTTGCAGTCTCATTATTTTTCATAGGAATGGCCAGTGAGTTGCTGGAGACCGGGTGAAGTTGAACGCTGTTAGTAATGGCAGGTGAGGCGGCTGCGGCCATTTTTTTATAGGGAAGCATTCTGCCCTCTTCAGCCACTTTCTTTCCGCTTTTATAAACCTCTTCAATTTTAAAGCTTGTAAGATCAGATAAAAGGATAAGGTCCGCATCATATCCGGGAGCGACGGCCCCTTTTTGTTTTAGGCCAAAGCATTCGGCTGCATTAAGACTGGCCATCTGAATGGCAAGTAAAGGGTCAAATCCTTTTTCAATTGTCAGTCTGATATTATGGTCAATGCTGCCGTTTTCGATTAGATCATCCAGATGCTTGTCATCCGTTACAAACAAACATCTGCGGGCGTTCCGCTCAGTCACTGCGTCAAGAAGAACGGTGAGATCCCTCGCAGCCGAGCCTTCCCTGAGCATGACATACATGCCTCTCATCAGCCTGTCTTTTGCTTCATGGGGTGTCACACATTCATGGTCGGTTCGAATTCCAGCTGCCATATATACATTGATTCCATCTGCAGGGACACCGGAAGCATGTCCGTCAATGTGCTTATGATGGAACGACGCATCTGACAATTTTTTTACCATGTCATTTTCACCTTGAAAAACAGCAGGATAGTTCATGACCTCACCTAAACCGATCACCCGTGGATGAGCGTAGAAGGGTGCAAGATCGGACGCGTTCAGTTCTGCTCCAGCATGTTCAAATGGTGTAGCCGGCACACAGGAAGGAAGTGCAATATATACATCGAGGGGGAGATGCTCTGATGCATTCATCATATAATCGATGCCTTCTTTTCCGCTCACATTGGCAATTTCATGAGGATCAGCAATGACAGTGGTGACGCCATGAGGAACGACGACGTTGGCGAATTCCTGAGGAGTAACCATGGATGATTCAATATGTACATGGCCGTCAATGAGTCCAGGGCATATGTATGCACCACTTGCATCCATTTCATTTTTTCCCTGATATTTCCCAATCCCAACGATCACTCCATCAGATATTGCGACATCTGCTTCAATCAAGGTAAGGCTGAACACATCAATAATTTTGCCGTTTTTGATGACCAGGTCGGCAGGGACTCGTTTAGAAGAGGCGGCCAGTCGTGCAGAAAGCGATTTTTGATTCAAATCCATTATTTGAGCCCCTTTCGATCTGCTTGTTTTTGAGAATAGGCCGGGAAATCTGTTTAATCCCGGCCCGTTTCTAAGCATTCTTCTTTAATGGCTTCCCCAAATAAAGTTGATAATAAACGCAATACTGATCAAGTACATCATCCAATGCAATTCCTTATGCTTGCCGGTCGTTAGTTTTAAGATGGTGTATGAGATGAAACCGAAAGCCAGCCCCTGGGCGATACTGAAGGTTAAAGGCATGAGAATTATGGTAAGAAAAGCAGGTATTACATCGGTATAATCATTAAAGCTGATTGCTTTGATTTCACTGAGCATCAGGGCACCGACCAGAATTAAGATGGGTGCTGTGGCTACTGATGGGACAAAAGCAATCAAAGGGGCAAAAAGGAGCGTCAAAAAGAACAGAATTCCGGCAGTTAAAGCTGTAAGCCCGGTACGCCCGCCTTCTGAAATACCCGTGGCGTTTTCAACATAGGCATTCATGACTGTACCGCCCATGGCTGCACTGGCCATCGTACCAATGGCATCTGCCTGAAGGGCACGGTCCAGATTTTCTATTTTTCCGTTTTCATCTGCCAGACCGGCTTTGCTGGAAAGGCCGATTAATGTTGCGAGGTTATCGAACAGTTCAACAATGGTAAAAGAAAATAAAATCGATAGGATGCCATAAGCGAATGCACCTTTCAGATCCATCGCCAGGAAGGTATCAGAAAGGCTTGGAAGGGAAAAGGAGGCTACATCTTTTGCGGCATGCGGATAGTCAATAAAGCCTGTAATCATGGCGACAACGGTCGTAAGCAAAATACTGATCAGCAAAGCACCCTTCTTTTTCTTCGCCATTAAAAAAGATGCCGCAAGAAGTCCGAACAGTGCGAGCAGCGGGCCTGTTTCAGTAATCTTGCCTAAGCTCACAAAGGTGTCTTTATTAGAAACTACGATACCAGAGTTTTTCAGTCCGATAAAGGCAATGAACAATCCGATTCCGACACTTATCGATGATTTTAATAGTGCAGGAACTCCGTCAACAATTTTCTGCCGGACACCGGTGATCGTTAACAGGAAAAACACCATTCCGGAAATGAACACGGCACCAAGGGCTGTCTGCCAGGTTAAACCGGCACCGAGCACGACCGTATACGTGAAAAATGCATTCAATCCCATGCCTGGTGCTACAGCTACCGGAAAGTTTGCCCAAAGAGCCATTAACAGCGTACAGAAAACACTGCCGTAAATGGTGGCTGCGAGAGCCGCTTCTTTCGGAATTCCGGCGTCGGCCAAAATGGAGGGATTGACAAAAATAATGTAGCTCATGGTAAGGAAGGTCGTAATTCCTGCGAGGATTTCAGTCTTTGTGTTCGTTTTTCTTTCAGTTAACTTAAAAAATCTGTCCAGAGAAGAGCTTTTGCCTGATGCGCTTTTTCCTGCCGCTGACATGGAAAACACCCCTTTTCTTCATTTGAGGATCCATAGACCAATCAATTAACCGGAAAAAAGGGAACGTTCATTTCTAAGATGAAAGTAGAAACGCTGCACATGGGGTGAGACAGGTTAATTTGTACATCCTATGAACAAAAAAACAGGAATATTCTCCTGTTCTTTTAAAGCAGCGGTTCAATGAATACATCCATGATTCCTCCGCAGATGCCTCCATCCTCGTAAAGAAGTCCGCTTGTTAAATCTACCTCATGGATGACAGGAAGGCCTGTGTTGATCACTTCCAGTGCTTTTTCGATCACTTCGCCTTCTCCGCAGCCTCCGCCGACTGTACCCGTAATGGCTCCTGTTTGATAGACAATCATTTTGGACCCGGCCTTTCTGGGGGTCGAGCCTCTTGTACGGACGATGGTTGCTAATGCCGCAGTATTGCCGGTGTTAAAGATGTTTTGTATGGTTTGAATAAATTCATTTTCTTTCATCTTTTTTGCCCTTTCTAAAACCTATTTTCGCCAGTTCACGGATTGTAGAGCTGAGTGGAGCACCGATTTTGCCTTTTTTTACTGCAAGGATCTCTGCAAAAATACTGACGGCGATCTCTTCCGGTGTCTCCGCTCCAATATCCAGCCCGACAGGTGTATATAGATTGGCAAAGGTTTCATTTGGAAAATCAGCACGAAGCTGTTCAAAAACTCCTGAGATTCTCCGTCTGCTTCCAATCATGCCAATATACGCTGGTTTTTCGTTTCTGGCTAGCAGCTGCTGCAGACTGAGTACATCGAATTGATGCCCTCTCGTCAGCAGGAGAATATAGGTGGAGTTATTGAGAGGAACAGACTTGAAATACGAATGAAAGGATTGGCAGCAAACGTTATCAGAAAATGGAAAACGTTCTTTGCGGGCAAATTCTTGCCGATCATCAATGACTGACGTATAGAAACCTAGCATCTTGCCCATTTGTGCAACGGGCTCTGCGACATGTCCAGCACCGCCTATGATTAAATGCGGTGGCGGCGCAAATGCTTCATGAAACACCTTGAGGGTTTCATCATTACTCACAAATGTTACGGATCGCGTACGTTGTTTGAGGAAAAAGGGGAAGCAGATCTCAGCGAGCTGAAAGGCGAGTTTCATGTCGAGACCTGCTTCAGTATAGATTTCATCCTGTGAAAAGAAAAGCATGCGCTTACCGATCATTTCGGCTCGGCCAGCGGCAGTAATTGTTAGAAGAGAGACACGTCTTTTCTGTGTGATGGCTGTTGAGAGTTTCTCGTACAGTTCCAATTTATTCATTTCTTGTTTCCCGCGGAGTTGTGGTTTGTTTCTCTTTAAGTGCTGTAAAAATTCGTTCGGGAGTAGCGGGGAGATGCTGAATCCGGATTCCGGCAGCATCATGGATTGCGTTTGTAATGGCCGCAATAATCGGAATCATCACCACTTCACCGATTCCTTTCGCTCCAAAAGGTCCGGTTTCTTCTGCACTATCGACTGGAATTGTTTCAATGAACGGTGTTTCCCGGATCGTAGGAAGGATGTAATTCGTGAAATTCGTGGTCTTGTGATACCCCGCTTCCATGAGAACGTCTTCATACAAGGTATAGCCGATTCCCATAACGGCTCCGCCTTCTGCCTGTCCCTCAAGCCCTTGAGGATTCAGAACCTTGCCGGCATCGGGAATAGAAACAACCCGGAGCACTTCTGTTTCTCCCGTCAAGGTATCTACTTCCACAAGAACGACGTGCGTTAAATAGCCATACAGATGGTGAGGTGCTCCGCCCGAGCCTTTGATCTCTTCCTTTTCTTTTGGAAGCATATAATGACCTTCCACTTTTACAGACCGGTGTTTTTCATAGAGATAATGGTATATGTCCCCGTAGGAAACAATGTGCTCATTGTCCTCTTCCAAAACATACATTTCGTTTTCGCCGATCAGCACATTTTCAGGCAAGACATTTTTAAGCTCTGCTGCGGCTTCTGTTAAAAGACGGATCATATTGGGAACGGCTGCGGCAATCGCTTTACCGCCAGTGTAGGTAGAACGGGATGCGGTCACCGTTCCGCTGTCGATGGTTTCTGCGGTGTCTCCCTGGACGACTGAGATGTTTTTAATATCACAATTTAAAAGCTCTGCTGCAACCTGGGCATAGACGGTGCTGTTTCCTCCTCCAATATCCTCGCATCCGACCCCGACTTTAAAGGTTCCATCAGGCATTAGCTCGATGGTAGCCGCTCCATAATCTGGGAGACCGATTCCCATGCCGACTGCATGAAAGGAGGTGGCTATTCCGATTCCGCGTTTTTTCCAAGGTTCGGTGATGTTCTGTTTATGGACATTACGATTCTTCCAGAGCTCGCAATTTTCCGCAGTCTCCAGTGTTTGGAGTGTACCGACGCTTGTTTTCAGTACATGCCCTATACTCGATGTATCGCCTTTTTGATAGACGTTCTTTTTTCGAAGTTCAATGGGATCAAGATCGAGCTTTTCAGCAAGCATGTCCATGTGTGTTTCGATGGCTGCACATACTTGATTGACCCCAAAGCCTCTGAACGCCCCTGAAATGCCATTATTGGTATAAACACAAAATCCTTCGAGATCAACATTGGGAACCTTATAAGGGCCGCAGCAATGTTCAATGGCCAGCGCGATGACCGCACCGCCCAATGAAGCATATGCCCCCGTGTCGGCTACCGCACGAACCTGGTTGGCAATAACCGTTCCGTCACTTTTGGCGGCGGTCTTCATCTGAACTTTAAAGGGATGGCGTTTAATGCCTGCAATGACGGATTCTTCCCGGTTTAAATGTATTTTTACCGGGCGTCCTCCCGTATGAAGCGCAAGGAGGGCCAAATAGATCTGAACCGTAATCTCGTCTTTTCCTCCAAACGCGCCGCCGATCGGATTAGAGACCACACGGATTCTGGCCGGGTTCAGTGCCAGTGCGCGGGCAATCTGAAGACGATCCCTATAGGCGTATTGCCCCGGACAGCGGATCGTGAGCATCCCGTCCGGCTCCACCACACCCCAGCCGCCTTCTGTTTCAATAAAGGCATGCATCTGGCGCGGGGAATAGAAGGTGTTTTCAAGAATAATATCTGCTTCTGCAAAGGCCTTTTCTGTGTCTCCGTTTTTTATCGTTACGTGGCTATGGATATTCCCGCTTTCGTGGAGCAGGGGCGCGCTGTCTGTCATCGCAAACTCAGCATCGGTAACAGGGGAGAGGGGTTCGTAATCAACATGGATCCGCGAAACGGCGTGTTCAGCAATCTCCAGAGTTTCCGCCGCGACGAGCGCGATGGCATCCCCTGTACACCGGACCACGTCGCTTGCGAGGACGGGCTGGTCAGGAACGACGATGCCAAAACCGTTAAATCCGGGAATATCTTTATGCGTTAAGACCGCAATAACGCCTGGCAATTCTTTGGCTTTTGAAATATCGATCTGTTTGATGCGTGCGTAAGGAAAAGATGAGCGGAGTACTTTTCCCCAGACCATATTCTCAAAATGATAATCCGTCATATACTTCAGTTCGCCTGTCACCTTTTCAGGGCCGTCTATCCTGGGAATCCGCTTTCCCACGTACTTATAATGACTGTTTTCCATCTTCTGCCCACCTTTTCATTAAACGATATAGTCCGCGTTCGAGAAGTGCGCTAGCCATATCTCTGCGATAAGAAGCGGAGGCGCGGATGTCAGAGATCGGCATGACTTCCTTCCAAGCCACTTTGCCAATGTTGGCGATCATTTCATTCGTCAGTGCACCGAGTGTCAGCATCGCCTCGCACTTTCTCGCCCGTATGGCTGTTGGGCCAACTGAACCGAAAGCTATACGGCCGCCAGTACACTGGTTTGTTCCTTCCTTCATGGAAAGCGTAACCGCAACATTGACAATCGAGATCGATTGAGCTTTCCGCGGACCGAGCTTTTGAAAGATACCGATGTCATTTTTATCTCGGACATTGAACGCAATTTTAGTGATGATTTCATTAGGATTAGCTGCGGTTTTTCCTGGACCGATAAAGAAGTCCTCCACATCCATCTCTCGTTTTCCGGATAATGAAGTAAGCTCAATAACCGCTCCAAGTGCATATAAAGCAGGAATCGTATCACCCGCAGGGGAGGCTGTCGCAATATTTCCCCCGATGGTCCCCATGTTCTGCATCTGTGCTGCCCCGATTTCCTGACATGCCTGTACAAGAACATCGGCATGTGCCTGCAGGAGAGGGGAAGCGATGATTTCAGAATGAGTCGTCAGAGGTCCGATCTGAATCTCATCCTTCTGTATCGTAATAAAACGGAGTTCTTCAACATGTTTAAGGCTTACCCAGCAATCCGGACGCCACTTTCCTTCCTTCATGCGGACGACAGCGTCTGTTCCCCCGGCTAAAAGGCGAAGGTTTGCTTTTTCGTTCTCCAGGATATAAAGACATTCCTTTAAAGAGCGTGGTGACAGCATATCAATCTCTGAAACAAACATTACGAATCCTCCCAACAGGCTGCTTGGTAGTCGGCTTGCTCATTTAAGTTTAAAAGAATACTTGGTTTATTGATTTCCACCGTGGCAATTTCGTTCTGACGGTTTCTGAGGAAATGGCGGAGTCCCTGTGTTTGTTCGCTGATGCAGCAAAGCTCTGGATAAAAATGCTCTGGTATAAGCAGGGGATGTCCGCGTTTTCCTTTAAAGGCAGGGATAATGATTGCGGCAGGCTGTTCACCGTGAAACTTGTACAGTTGCCTGATGACGTTCAGCAAGAGCGGCTGATCCACCGCAGCAATGACTACGCCTGTAGAAGAGGGGCTTATAGCTGCCATTCCTGCTTTGATGGACGAGCATTTCCCGGATTCGTAGGCTTTGTTTATGACTGTTTTTACGTTGTAAGAGCTGAGTTCCTTTGACAGCTCTGAAGCCTTATACCCCAGTACGACTGAAATGTCATCTATTCCGGCGTTTAACAATGTTTCGGTTTGGTAGCGAACGAGTGAGGTCTCTCTCCATGGAAGCAGAGCTTTTAATGTACCCATTCTGGATGAGCGGCCGGCGGCGAGCAGGATGGCCGAGACGGAAGGCATCCTAGAGTTCACGTGCTGAAAACTGCCGGGAGGCCGCTGTCTGGACTGCTTTAAGTATTTTTGTATAGCCTGTACACCTGCAAAGGTTACCGCCAAGTGCCCGTTTAATTTCATCGAGCCCAGGAACATGGCCGATAGAAGTTAAATAAGCTCGTGAAGCCACAATCAGTCCCGGTGTACAATACCCGCACTGGGTCGCCCCTTCATCAACAAACGCTTGCTGAACGAAATCCATGTTTTCTTTCGTTCCGATCCCTTCTACCGTGACCACCCGTTCTCCTTGAACTTGCCCTGCAAGCACTAAACATGAACAGACGGGTACATCATTCAGCAGAACCGTACAGGAACCGCATTCTCCTTTTCCACAGCATTCTTTGCTGCCTGTTAACCCCGCATCTTCCCGCAGCACATCGAGCAAAATCTTTGTCGGACTGCATGTTACCGAAACGTCCTTTCCATTTACGCAAAAATCAATGGTCTTCAAAGTTCATCCTCCCCATATAATTTATGGACAAATTGGCTTGTATAAATCTAGCGGTTGTATGTCTTAAAGAGTCAGTTTGTACAAATATAGTAGAGTTTCAAAAAAACATTCCTATTTTCATAGCTGCGGATGATTATGGGAGTTTGCAGGCTGCAGATGCATGGCGTTTTGATGAGTTTACTGTCCACTTTTTCAGGTTTACGATCCACTTCAAGGGATTTACTGTCCACTTTTTGAGATTTACGATCCACTTCAAGGAATTTACTGTCCACTTCGAGAGATTTACATGCCGCTTCAAATATATTCCTGCTCTTAAAGGAGGTGATGAAAGCAACCACGCAAGCTGCACAAAAAACATCAAGGAGGCAAGCAAAATGGCAGCACTTAAAAATTGGAAGGTTGGAGTACTCGGGTTACAGCATGTTCTGGCCATGTACGCAGGAGCGGTTATCGTACCGCTGATTGTAGGGCCGGCGATCGGTATGAACGCCCAGCAGCTGGCATATCTCATCTCCATTGATCTGTTTACTTGCGGAATTGCTACTCTTCTGCAGGTCATTGGAGGAAAGCACTTCGGCATCAAGCTTCCGGTCATTCTCGGCTGTACGTTCACGGCGGTAGCCCCAATGATTGCGATTGGAAAGCTGGAGGGAATCACCGCCATTTACGGTGCAATTATCGCTTCGGGGCTTGTCGTCATGGTGCTCTCTCAGTTTGTGGGAAAGATCCTGAAATTTTTTCCGCCGATCGTTACCGGCTCGGTCGTACTGATCATCGGGGTATCGCTCATACCGGTGGCGATGAATAATGCAGCCGGCGGGCTCGGTTCGAAAGGATTCGGCAGCCTTGAAAATTTATCGCTCGCCAGTTTTACGTTTGTGCTCATCATTCTGATCAACCGGTTCTCCAAAGGATATGTACGGGCCATTTCTGTTCTTTTATCGCTGATCGCCGGAACAGTACTTGCTTCTTTTATGGGGCTCGTAGATGTTACACCTGTTAAGGATGCTTCTTGGTTCCATCTTGTACAGCCGTTTTATTTTGGCGTTCCGGAATTTCATTTTTCTGCCATCCTCACGATGAGCATCGTTGCGATTGTAAGCATGATTGAGTCTACTGGTGTCTTCCTTGCTTTGAGTGACATTTGCGATAGAGAACTTAAGCCGGAAGATATTAAAAAAGGCCTTCGTGCTGAAGGACTTGCGGTTATGATCGGAGGCGTTTTTAATTCCTTTCCGTATACGTCCTTCTCTCAAAATGTAGGTCTCGTGGCTTTAACCAAAGTAAAAACGAGAAATGTGGTCATGGCTGCAGGAGGGTTGCTGCTCATTCTCGGTCTTCTTCCAAAGATAGCGGCGCTGACGACAATCATTCCAACGGCTGTTCTGGGAGGTGCGATGGTCCCGATGTTTGGGATGGTCATTGCATCTGGCGTAAAGATGCTCTCTCAG
This sequence comes from Fictibacillus sp. B-59209, assembly GCF_036216745.1. Taxonomy (NCBI): domain Bacteria; kingdom Bacillati; phylum Bacillota; class Bacilli; order Caryophanales; family Fictibacillaceae; genus Fictibacillus; species Fictibacillus sp. B-59209. Next base: position 302,684 of record NZ_JARMMC010000008.1, read on the forward strand.
GCTGATTTTTCAAACAATGAAAATTTGCTGATCGTCGCCTGTTCCGTTGGGATCGGGCTTGGTACAGCGGTCGTTCCAATGGTGTTCAGCCAGCTGCCGGACAGTGTCAGGCTGCTCGTTGAAAACGGAATCGTAATCGGAAGTTTGACAGCAATTTTGCTCAATCTAGTATTTAATTTTAAGTCTATGAATATAAATGAGCAGGAAAGGATGGAGCAGCTGAAATCGGATGCTTCTGCAGAGGCTTTATAGCGGTATGCTCACGATCAGGGGCATGTCAAAAATGCCCCTTTTTCACTGTTTCTGTTCTGAAAACATAAAAGGGAGAGACGGAAATGGACTTAATTTTAAAAAATGCAATGATTCCACAGGGAGACCGTACAGTCATCACCAACATCCTCGTGCATGAAGGAAAGATAACAGGCTTTTGCAGCGATATTCATTTTTTAAAAGCGGACAAGGTGATCGACATGGAAGGAAAGCTTGTCGTCCCGGGGTGTATTGATCCGCATACACATTTTATGGATCCAGGCTTTACACACCGCGAAACATTCGCTACTGGATCAAGATCGGCAGCAGCAGGCGGGCTGACAACGATCATTGACATGCCTTGCTGTTCCAAGCCTTCTGTCCGGGATGGTGAAAGTTTTCAGAAGAAAATTGCCCCGATACGGGGACAGGCTTATATCGATTATTGCTTCTGGGGCGGCATGACCGGAGAAGACGCAAGGAACGGATGGATTGATAATATTTATCCGCAGATGGACGAAGGGGTGGTGGCTTTCAAGGTTTACATGACGCCATCAGTACCAACGTTCCCGAAAGTATCGGATGGCGAGATGCTGGAGATCTTCCAAAAGGTCGCAAAAACCGGCATGCCGATTGGTGTTCATGCTGAAAACTATGATATTTGCACGTTTTATACCGAGAAGTTGAAGAAGGAGGGACGGGAAGATGGTCCGGCTTGGGCTGAGGCACGGATGGCGCTCGCTGAAAAAGTGGCGATCGAGCTGATCATCAGCTATGCAGAAGCAACAGATGCACGGGTGCACGTCGTTCATATGAGTACGAAAGAAGGCGTAAAACTTGTCCGGGAAGCCAAAAAACGGGGAGTTAAAGTAACCGCTGAAACGTGTCCGCATTACTTGATGCTTAATGCCCAGGATTCCATGAGTGAGAGAGGGGCATTCGCTAAGATCGCTCCGCCGCTTCGAGGCAAAGAAGACAACCAGGCACACTGGCAGGCACTTGCAGATGGAACGATTGATTTTGTAGGGACCGATCACGCGCCATATGAGATTGCGACGGAAAAAACAGCCGCAGACTCAACGATCTGGAACAGTTTCCCGGGCATTCCGGGAGTGGAAACGATGGTGCCTATTCTCGTCAGTGAAGGTTTGAACAAAGGACGCTTATCATTGTCCCGCTTTGTGGAAGTAACGAGTAAGAATGCAGCGATCCATTATGGCATCTATCCGAAAAAAGGTGCAATGGAAATCGGCAGTGATGCGGATTTTACGGTTATTGATCTTGATTGCGAGTGGGAGATCGATGAGAAGCAGACAGAATCTATGGCAAAATATAACCCGCTGCATGGCATCAAGCTTAAAGGCCGGCCGGTGCAGACGATTGTCAGAGGTAATATGGTCTATAACTATGAAGCCGGCGGGATTGTAGGTGAAGCCGGATATGGTGAGTACGTCAAACGGCAAAGCATCCAGCGCCTTGACCGGACTTTGAAGTATGAAAACTATGAAGGAGCGATTAAAACAGCAGCACCTAAATCCGGCCGTCAGCAGCTTGAAAAAAGCAAGTAAGAGAGGAGACCGTACATGGAACTGAGAGGAAAGAAGCACGTAGTAGTTGTGATTGATATGCTGAATGACTTTATCGGAGAAAAAGCGGCGCTCCGCTGCGAAAACGGCGAAAAGATCGTTCCGGCCATCAAAGAGCTCGTCGATTTTTGCCATGAGGAAAGTATTCAGGTCGTTTTTGTACAGGAAGCTCACCGGAAAAACGACCGGGACTTCAGGGTCCGTCCGGTCCATGCCATCAAAGGGACATGGGGTTCTCAGTTTATTCCAGAACTGCAGCCGGATGAGAGCAAAGGAGATTATATCGTCCAAAAAAGGCGGCACAGTGCATTCAGCTATACCGATTTTGATCTGTTCTGCCGGGAAGAAGAGATCGATACGGTCGTCCTGACGGGTGTTTGGACCAATGTATGTGTAAGAAGCACTGGTTCTGATGCGCTGTATCATGGCTACAATGTGATCTGCCTGTCTGACTCCACGGCCTCTAAGGATGATTCCATGCACGAATCCGGGCTTCGGGACATCGATCTTTTTGGCGACATCATGTCAACAAAGGAATATATGGAAGCGGCCAGGAAAAAGTTTTCAAAAAATAGCCAGGTTGTTTAACCTGCCATGGCCCGAAACAAACGAATCGTTGTAGGAATTACCGGAGCGAGCGGATCATTATATGGCTACTCGCTCGTCCGGGCCCTGCACCAGCTCGGGGTAGAGACCCATTTGATCGTGACGGAAATGGGAGAGAAAGTCTTGCAGTTTGAGTGCGGTGTCGGAATGGAGACGTTGAAACAATATGCAGAGGTGCACAGCAACAAGAACCTGTTTGCCTCTGTGGCGAGCGGCTCATTTTTAACAGACGGGATGGTTGTTGTGCCATGTTCCATGAACACGTTAGGCGCGATGGCCAATGGTGTAGGAGATAACTTATTGAGCCGGTCGGCCAGTGTCATGCTGAAAGAGAAAAGGCAGCTGATCGTCGTTCCAAGGGAAGCACCGTTTCACCTGATACATCTTCAGAACATGACGAGGCTTGCTGAAGCGGGTGCCTGCATCATGCCGGCCTCGCCTGGGTTTTACCATAAGCCGAAAGAGATATGGGAACTGATTAATTTTATGTCCGGTCGGATTCTGGACATGTTGGGCATTGATCATGAGCTTCTACAACGATGGGGGGAGAAAGCATGAACCCTTCTTCAATGCGTGCCCTGCTTGACCACTGGGAAGCGGATAATAAACTTCTCAGGGTAAAAAGAGAAGTAAACCCCCTGTATGAGCTCGGAGCCGTTCTCAATGCCAGGCAAGGGAGGCAGCCGTTCTACTTTGAAAAAGTGAAAGGCTACTCTTCACCCATGGTCGGAGGCTTAGGCGGGGATCGTGCCCTCCTGGCGGACAGCATCGGCATTGCACCAGATCAGTTTGTTTCAAAAATTATCGATTCTATTGTTTCCCCGATCCCAACACGATTGATCGAAACAGGACCGGTTCATGACAACGTGGTTCTAGGGCGGTTTGATCTGGATGCGCTCTTTCCTATTCCAACCTATCACGGAGATGATTCCGGCGCTTATTATGTTTCAGGAATTCTTGTCGTGAAAGATATAAGCGGAAAAAAGAGATATACATCAATCAGAAGGATGCAATTCTTAGGTGAAAACAAGACGAGCGTGCTGATTACCTCTCCTGAACTTCTCCAGCAATTTCATGAGTATGAAGAGCGCGGTGAACCGATGGAAGTCGCTGTGATGTTTGGAGTAGTGCCTGCTGTGGTGCTCAGTTCCCAGATCAGCACACATTTGTATCATGCAGATAAACTCGATGTTGCGGGTGCTTTGATCGGCAAACCGCTTGATGTGGTGCAGTGCAAAACCGTGGATCTGGAAGTTTTGGCAGAAGCGGAAATCGTTCTGGAAGGCAAAATGATCCCGTATGAACGTGAGATGGAAGGCCCGTTCGGGGAACTCGCTGGTTTTTATGGTACGAGAGCTCCTCAGCCAGTTATTGAATTTTCAGCGGTAACCTACAGAAACAATGCCATCTGCCAGACGATCTTTCCTTCGAGCTATGAGGAGAGGCTTCCGATGGCGCTTGTCCGGGAAGCCACACTTCTGAGTACGGTCAGACAGACGGTGCCCAACGTGAAACAAGTCCATATTACAATGGGCGGAGTGGCAAGATTTCATGCGGTCATTCAGATTGAAAAGAGGTCGGAAGGTGACGGTAAGCAAGCGGCGATTGCTGCCTTTGCGAGTGATAAGGACTTAAAGCACGTCATTGTGGTAGATGAAGATGTGGATATCTTTGACCCGGAGGATGTGGAATGGGCGATGGCTGTAAGAGTACAAGCCGATCAGGATATTTTTATCGTACCCGGTGCAAAAGGCTCTCCACTGGAGGCGTCTCATAATGTCAGGGGGGTCACAGCGAAAATGGGGATTGACGCTACCGTACCGCTGGCTCATAAGGAATCGTTCAAACGTACGTCCATTCCGTTCGGACCCATTGATCTGGAAGATTATTTGTAAAGCAAGGGGGGACATTGATTGAATGCAATTGGCATGATTGAAACGAGAGGCCTGACAGCAGCGATCGAGGCACTGGACGCCATGGCCAAAGCCGCAAATATAAAGATGACAGGATTTAAAAAAGTCGGCTCAGGCCTTGTAACCGTCATTATTGAAGGAGATGTAGCCGCTGTGTCGTCTGCCATCGAAGTAGGCAGGCAGGCGCACACCCAGACAGGAGGAGAACTGATTTCTTCTAATGTCATTCCCCGGCCTCACCCCGAATTGTCCAAAATTCTATAAAAGGAGGTGAGTCCATGTGTCGGAATTCATGCGAGCCATCGTACAGGAAGTGTTAAAAAGCAATGATCACCCCGCAAGAGCGAAACAGGAACTGTCAGAGAAGAGGGGAGAAACACCTCAAACAAAGACAGCGCAAGAGCTTTACCGGCCGAACTACCAGAAGCTGAATAAGGAGAAGCGTCTTGGAAGTGCTGCTGGTTCTCCACCTGTAAAGGCCGAAAAAAAAGAAAAACACTCATCGTTCAGCAAGGATCCGGGGAGTGAGCTCGTATCCAAACTTCAAGTTCTTTCTCTTTCTCAAGGCATTCCATCCCGCCAACATACAGAAACAAACCATAGGCCAGAGAGGAATAACGACGATGAACCCTCCGTAAAGTCATTTGGCAAAACAAAAAGCGGATTTTCTGTATGGCTATACTCAAATCTTCAGCCTGAAACGATGGAATGGTTTCATCGGCCGATCCCCGCAAAAGCGGTCGCTGTTTTTTCTTCTCAGGTTTCATCTCCAGGCCATCTGGTGATCGTTCAAGAGTGGCTGGCACAGAACGGAGATATTAAATATTTCATCCAATGGGATAAAAACGGCCAGAAGCCTTTTCTTCTAGAACTCTATCATAATGATAGCAGCGAGTTGGAAGCAGCCATACGAACTCTGTTTCAGACGCTGAACCACCAATCGGAAAAAAAGATCAAACGCTTTTATATCGAACAGCCGGGGGCTTGGCTCCTTAAGCAGCTTGAGGTCTCATGCACAAGAGAATCACTCGTGATCATAGAAGGAATGTCGCGTTACGAGACGATCGCTCTACTTCTTCCGGTTTCTGCAAATCTATCAAAATGGAATATACGCTTTAAAATTGAAGAAGGCTACTTTTTACTGTACGGACCCCATCAGCATCTTTCCAGCTGCTTGCCGAGCGTCTATAAGATGCTGGATGGCAATTAAAATTGATAGATAAGGATGGTGGAAGCATTGTATGCATTAGGCATGATTGAGACGGTAGGATATTGTGCCGCTGTTTCAGCAGCAGACGCGGCTGTTAAAGCGGCTGACGTAAAGATAGCCGCCATCGAGAAGGTGATCGGGGTTCACGGCGCTCTTGGTGTTACCTTGCATTTGAGCGGAGATGTCGCTGCTGTCGCTTCTGCAGTAGAAGCAGGAAAAAAAGAGGCAGAGAGGGTGGGTACTGTCATTTCAGCACACGTCATTCCAAGAACCCATACGAATGTGGCGGAAAAGCTTCTGTCAAAGTTTGCCTTGAATTCAGGCGATGCGGCGAAGGAATAGAACAAGCAGAAACATAGAATCTAAGCAAACCAAAGAGACCAGGAGGAATGAAAAAATGGGAGAAGCTCTAGGCTTGATTGAAACAAAGGGCCTTGTCGGGGCAATTGAGGCAGCAGATGCAATGGTAAAAGCTGCAAACGTCGAGATCTGCGGTTATGAAAAAGTAGGCTTCGGACTTGTTACAGTTATGGTCAGAGGAGATGTTGGAGCAGTAAAGGCTGCGACAGATGCAGGCGCCAGTGCGGCAAGCCGAGTGGGGGAACTCGTATCCGTTCATGTGATCCCGCGGCCTCATAGTGAAATCGAAAGAGCAATGCTTTCTAAAGGAGAGTAATCGTGCATGACGCCAGGCAGAGCGCTCTGGTCAGGAATACATTGCTGCACATGCTTTGTCCGCCAGGAGAAAAAGTTCCCTATGTGCTCTCCCTGCTAACCTATCATTTTACAGGGATGGAAGAAGGGCTCGCCCTACTCCGTGAAGCAGGAAAAAGCAAGATCAGGCTGGAAGTGTTCACAGAAAAAATCCTGTTCCGCCATTTCACGAAAGAACATCTTGCTGGGGAAAGCAATCATGATGCCTGGTATCTCAGTTCAAGTCTGACTGAGGATAAGCTGCGAATGGCCGATTGTATCCTTATTCCTGTACTCTCTTTTTCTCTTGCAGGCGATCTTTTGCGATTTAACGACCAGCGGGAATTTGTCCGTATCATCCTGCAAGCATTATTAAGCGGTAAAAAAGTTGCTGCCCTGCCTTATGGCAACGATCCTTTTCATGAGGTATTTCGCAGTAAGGAACTGGATCGAGGATCAGAATACTTGAAAACAGAGCTGCACAAAACACTGTTTCAGTTGAAGAAGCTTGGTGTTACATTGCTGAGAGATGGGGAAGGCCTTGCCTCCTGGCTGAACGATAGCAGCCAAAAGCAGTCTGTCATCTCAGAGGCAGATATCCTGTCTGCAGCAAAAGCACAGAAGAAGTTGCTGATTGCGGAAGAACATGCCATTATCACACCGCTGGCGCGGGATGCAGCAAAACAATATGGTATAAAAATCAGCAGGCAGTAAGGAGCGGACGACATGCAAATGGGTTTAGTTATTGGACGGGTAACAGCAACCAGAAAAGATGAAAAGCTGATAGGTACGAAACTGCTGATCACCCAGCCGATCGGTATCAGTGAATCTCCTCAGCAAATGCCGATCATCGCTGTTGATACGGTGGGGGCGGGAGTAGGAGAAAAAGTTTTATATGTCACAGGCAGTATGGCTTCACGGGCAGCAGCTGACAAAGATGCCCCAATAGATGCAGCAATCGTAGGAATTATTGATAGCCTGGATTGGGAAAGGTCAGGAGGTTGAATTCATGGATACAAAAGGTATTAAAGAAGCCATCCAGTGGCGGAAACTCATTGATGTGCTGCTTGATGCCAATCAATTTGCAGATACCGTATTAAAAGGCGGACAATTTATCAATGTCATTACCCGTGAGATCTATCAGGCCGATGTGGCTATAAAAGGGGAATATATCCTGATGGCAGGGGACTGCGAAAGACTGATTGGTCCTTCCACAAAGGTTGAAAATGTCGCCGGCCGCTATATTTGTCCTGGTTTTATTGATTCGCATATGCATTTTGAAAGCGCAATGCTTACGGTTACTGAATTTTCCAAGCTGTCCATTCCTACAGGAACGACAACACTTGTTGCGGATCCCCATGAGATTGGTAATGTCCTCGGTGTCCATGGCATGCAGGAGATGGTCAGGGAGGCAAAGACGCTTCCTAACAACGTATATTTTACAGTGCCATGCCTGACTCCAGATGCACCGGGATTGGAGACGGCCGGCCAGGATATCACATCAGCGGATATGAAGGAACTGTTAAACGATCCTCATGTCCAGGGAATTGGTGAAATACAGGGGTTCAGCAATGTCAGGCCTGTGTTTGAGAACGCCCCTGAATTGATAGACGATTTGATTGCTTCGGTCTCTTATGCCAAAAGCATCGGCAAAACGATCGAGGGAAATGCCCCGGCCTTGTTTGGAGAAGAGCTCGCCGCTCATATTATCAGCGGAGGTACCCATGTATCCTGCCATGAGACAACAACGAAAGAAGAAATGGTGGAGAAACTTCGCTACGGAGTAAGTGTGTTTATGCGGGAGGGTTCATCTCAGCGGAATATGGCCGAGTGCATTCGGGCGATCACTGAAGAAGGCATGGATTCGAGGCGGGCCATCCTTGTTTCGGATGATATGGTGCCGGAAGACTTAATGAATTCCGGTCATATGGATGATATCGTCAGAAGGACGATTGCCCAGGGGATTGATCCGGTTGAAGCGATTCAGATGGTGACGATCAATCCGGCGACTCACTTCGGCTTCAGGGATATCGGGGTACTGACACCAGGTAAGCGCGCAGACATCGCTGTAATCAGTGATCTTATTAACATGACGGTTGACCAAGTGTATCTTAGCGGCAAAAAGGCGGCACAACAGAATAAACTGACGACAGATATTCCCTCCTATACGTATCCTGAAAGTGTGAAGTGTTCTGTGAAAAGGAAACCGGTAAAAGCACAAGATCTAGTGCTAGCGTCGCAAGCCTCAAGCGCAAAGGTAAGAGCGATCGAAGTGATACCCGATCAAAATCTTACAGGTGCCCGTGAATTTGAACTGAAAATAAAAGACGGCATCATTCAGCCTTGCCTTCAGCAGGATGTTCTTCCGCTCCTGGTGATCGAACGGCACGGCAGAAGCGGAAGAATCGGGAAAACATTTCTACATGGATTTAAGCTGAAAAGAGGCGCGATAGCAGAAAGCGTCGCCCATGACACACATAACATCATCGTGACCGGTACTAACTATGAAGACATGGTTACAGCAGTCAACCGGGTTATTGCTATGAATGGCGGCCTGGCGCTAATCCTTGACGGAAAAGTAGTTGGGGATATGGCACTCAATATAGGCGGGCTGATGACCGATGAGATGACAGGCGTGGAGGTCAGTGAAAAGATTACAGAACTTCACAGGCTCGCCCAAGAAGAATTGGGATGCGGGATCCACGTGCCCTTTATGCATTTATCTTTTCTCTCACTCGTTACAAGCCCTGAGTGGAAGATTACCGACATGGGACTTATTGATGTCGACCGCTTCCAAGTTATTCCAACAGTATTGTAAGGAGGGTGTTTATGGGTGTGAAACTTGTAGACTTGTCACAGGAAATCTATCAGGGTATGCCTGTTTTTCCGCTGCATCAAAAGACAATGATCTTTCCAAACATATCTCATGAAGAAAGCATGAAGAAGATCGGATTTCCGTTCGCGACCAACAATCTTTTGATCAATGAACACGGCCCTACCCACAGCGATGCCACGTATGAGTATGACCCCAATGGAAAATTCATCGATGAGATGCCGCTGGAATTCTTTTACGGGCCCGCCGTATGTCTGGACTTGTCTCATGTTCATCCAGAAGAGTATATTACTCCGCAGGAGCTGGAAAACGCGCTGGACGCTTCCGGCCAGATTTTGCAAAAAGGAGACATCTGCCTGTTATATACTGGCCACTACAACAGAGCTTATGGGACGGAGGAATGGCTGACACGCTATTCCGGTTTAGATTACAGCGGAGCACGGTGGCTTGCTGAAAAAGGAGTAGTCAATATCGGGATCGATTCCCCGGCTATCGATAACCCGCTTGATCCGGATTACTCCGGCCATCTGATCTGCAAGGAATTTGGCATAACCAATACTGAAAATCTATGCAATCTTGATCAGGTTGCCGGTATGCGTTTTCTGTATTTCGGACTGCCGTTGAGAATACGAAAAGGGACGGGATCCCCAGTTCGAGCGGTTGCAGTATTCATTGAATAAGGGGGAGAAGTATGCCGATCGATCACAAATACCGTATTAAAGAAGAAATTATTATTCCGCCGTATGAAGCAAGAAGCATGCTTGTAAAAGCAGGGGAAGAACTCGTGATTATTGACATGGAAGGAAAACAGGTCGGTGACTTTGTCTGTTTTTCTCTCAAGGATCATAACGAACATGTCTCACCCGTCCACATGAGGGCAAGCTTAAGCAGCATCCGCCTGAAAGAAGGAGATTTTCTTTACAGCAACCGGCGCCGGCCGCTCATGCAGCTTTTGCAGGACACGGTAGGAAAGCACGATTTCTTTTTTCCGGCATGCGATTATTACCGATATAAAGTAGATTTCCATCTTGAAGATCATCCGAACTGCCATGATAATCTTAATAGAGCATTAGAAACCTATTCTTTAGGTCATCTGCCTGTCCCGGATCCAATCAACTGGTTCATGAACAATGTGCTTGATGAAGAAGGCGACTATGTGATCGCAGAGCCGCTGTCGAAGCCGGGGGATTTCGTTCGTTTAAAGGCGCTGGAGGATGTGGTGATCGCCTGTTCCACGTGTTCGCAGGACATGGCACCCGTAAACGGCTTTTCGGTTACTTCTTTAAAGCTGCAAGTTTTAAATAAAACGCGCTGATAGAAAACTAGAAAGATTTCATATAGTTTCGATAATATGGATCGAAAGTATCTACCGGAGAACCTTAAATTCTCCATGCTATGAAATCGTTCTTTTCTTTTCTGTTATAAAGAAAAGGAGGATATCCATGCCATCGATACTTATAAAAAATGCAGAAATTGTAACGATGAATGCACAGGAAGAGATCGTTCAAGGAGATCTTTACATTGAAAACAACCGCATAACTGATATTGGCTTAAGCCTTGATTATCAGGCGGATAAAACCATAGATGCTACAAACAGAACCATCATCCCCGGGTTTATTCAAACGCATATCCATCTGTGCCAATCCTTGTTCAGAGGACAAGCAGATGATCTGGAACTAATGGATTGGCTGAAACAGAAAATCTGGCCGCTCGAAGCATCCCATGATGAAGAATCCCTTTATTATTCGGCCATGCTTGGAATTGGAGAACTGATTCAGAGCGGTACCACTACGATCGTGGATATGGAGACCGTTAATCATACGGATTTTGCGTTTCAGGCTATTGCGAAGGGCGGTATTCGTGCACTTTCCGGTAAAGTGATGATGGATAAAGGGGAAGAAGTTCCAATCGGATTGCAGGAGAGCACGTCAAAATCTCTTCAGCAAAGCGTCGACCTGCTTGAGAAGTGGCATGGAAAAGAGAATGGAAGGATACAATATGCCTTCTGTCCACGCTTTGTGGTTTCCTGTACGGAGGAGCTGCTTACCGAAGTTCAGAAACTTTCAGGCCGCCATGGTGTTTGTGTTCACACCCATGCAGCGGAAAATCGTGGTGAGATCGCACTGGTAGAACAGGAAACCGGAATGCGTAATGTGGTTTATCTTGACCATATCGGGCTTGCCAATGAGAGGCTGATTCTGGCACATTGTGTTTGGCTTGATGATGAGGAAAAGAACATTATAAAAAAGCGGAAGGTGAAAGTAAGCCATTGTCCAGGGTCAAACCTGAAGCTTTCCTCAGGAATCGCCGAAGTGCCAGACATGCTGCAGCAAGGAATTCATCTCAGCTTGGGTGCAGACGGTGCACCCTGTAATAACAATTTGGACATGTTGAATGAAATGAGGCTTGCAGCGCTGATTCAAAAGCCAGTCCATGGGCCTACAGCCATGAATGCTAAAACCGTATTCCGGATGGCGACCATCGGAGGAGCCCGGGCAGTAGGAATGGATCATGAGATCGGCAGCCTTGAGGTTGGAAAAAAGGCGGATCTTGCTATTTTAAACCTGAATGATTTTCATATGTATCCCTCTTATGGTGTAGATACGATCTCTCGTATCGTCTATTCGGCCACTCGGGCCGACGTCGAAACGACGATTATTGATGGAGAAATGGTGATGGAGAACCGCATATTGAAGAACATGGATAAGAATGTGGTCCTTCACGAAACGAATAGATGCATCGGCCGTCTGATGAAACGGATTGAAGCCGCTTTTATGTAAACAAGAAAAAGCACGCGGAACATTGCTCCGTGTGCTTTCATCCATGTTTTAAGGAAGGTACCTTCTTGCCCCTGCAAATTCCTGTGCGTAAATCCCTTCAATTTTATCAATTCTTACAGTTGTGCTTGAGTTTGGAGAATGGATCATCATGCCGTCACCTGCATACATTCCTACATGGTGAACGCTTCCTTTTCCTGAATTATAGGCGAAGAAGAGAAGATCTCCCTTTTTCAAGTCTTCTTTTGCAACGGGTGTACCAGCTCGGGATTGGGGTCCAGAATCCCGTGGGATTGTAATTCCTGCTGCTTTATAGAGCGTATGGGTAAATCCGGAGCAGTCGAATCCAAATCCGGAAGCACCGGCCCATAAATAAGGCAGCCCCAGGAATTTCTTGCCTTCATTTACAAGGTCCTCACCGGTTGGTACCGGAATTGAGTCTTCTGAGAGATAGACTTGAACATCCTTGCGATCAAGATATCTTGTCTTTCCTTCTGGTGTAAGCACGCCAACAGAGGAACCTTTTATTTTGTGAACAGGCAGCCTGGTATTGTAGCTTAATTCAAGATCATTATGCTTCAATGATTTTTCCTTGTACAGCCATGCTGTTGGACTTTTGATCAAGGCGAAAGGCTTGTTCTCTTCTTTGGCAAATTTTTTGTTGTACACCAGCTGTGATTTTGGCATCCAGCCTGGGTATCCTGCTTCGAGTCGAGGGGTTGGCTGACCATCAACAGCTACTTTTACCCAGTCTCCCTGCTCGTCCGTTATCGTTACCTTGTTTCCGTATAATGCTTGGGTTTCCAGAGGTCCAACAAGCCAAAGCTTCTCTTCATAGGTCATACTCGTCGTCCATTTTCTTAGATCTACGGGGTTGCTTAAGGATGGCTCATCTAAAGGCCTTGTTTCTGCCGGTTTCGTCCACAATGTCGCAGCAGCAACATCTACATAGGCCGTGGCAGGTGATAAATCATGTGACTGGGAAGGTTTGGCGGCCTGTGCCGTACCGGCAAACATTGAGAAAACCAGACCGGCAGTTAAAACCGTACCTGTCCATTTTTTTATGTACTTCATATTCTTGCTCCTCCTTTAGTTTGATAATAAAAAGTTCCGTTTAAGCCGTTTTGTTTCCTTTTTATGAAGAAAATTTCGTTCAAAAGTCATTAAACTGATTTAAGGGTACTGGGAGAATGGTCACTATAATGGCTGCCGAAAACATAGCTCTTCAGTAAAAAAGGCAGGTATTAAAAAATCCCTGCATCCCAAGGATTATTTATGGTAAGAGATATTTATTTTCAGGCTGTCAGCAAGGATTTTAAAAGGATATGGAGCGAAAAAAAGAATTTCGTTGGTCTTTTTATTCATACTGAGGATGGTTTCTCCGACACCTGTAGCTGTAGTTCGAAATGCCAAAATGTCTTGAAAGTGTTCAATCTGTTTTGCTAAACCTTCTTCGACGGCTGACTGTAATAACTGGACAACTGTATGAAAATCATCTGGATGGATGAGAGTTTGATCGCCTTTACCTATCAGGTTTACTGTAACTTGTTTTTTTTCTGTTTTCATACATTTTCCTTTCGTGGAATCTGTTCTATACTAAGTATAATGGGACATAGGTAATTTAAATAGTATGTACTTTTAAGATAGATAGTTACATTTTTGATACTATGAAAAACTAACTGTAGCAGGGGGATTGGGTTTAATGAAGGAAAGGAAGAAAAAATATTTTCATCCTATTGAGGTAACGTTGGATGTGGTTTGCGGGAAATGGAAAGGCGTAATTCTTTGTCTGCTTCAGGAGAAAGACTTTCGCTTTGGGGAATTAAAGGCGAAGCTTTTTGCTGTCACGCCGAAAGTGCTGACGCAACAGCTCCGGGAACTGGAAGAAGACGGGCTGATCACAAGAACCGTATATCCCCAGGTGCCTCCAAAGGTGGTTTATTCCCTTACACCATACGGTAAAGATCTTGAGGAGACTTTGCGTATGATGGAAAATTGGGGGAAAACTCATCAGGAAAAAGTAGGACATGAGTTTGAAGAAGAAATCAGTGAGGCAGGTTTATCTTAAATTAAGCGCTTCTAAACTCTGCCGAGATCAGTTCATGGCTTGTTTCTAATAAGCAGGCAAAAATCTTTCCGATTGAGCTTGTAATGGATAGTCCAATATCTGTAACACAGCTAGATGGATATCCTTACACGTTAAGCAGCAGCAAAAAAGCGTCAGCAGATGGCTAAAGCCGGACTGACGCTTTTTCTTATTCCACAATGCCGCCTTGGGTGACTCGAATGTTAACTTTAATATGGACAGGGACATCAGGGTATTTTGTTTCCCAGTCTTTAAAATTGAAATGCCTGGACTGGCTTCTGGCTCTGTCTCCTAATCCGAGAGGATCAATCTCATCTTTCTGAAACCTCCTTACCATCGCTTTGGCTTGATGTTCGGTTTGCTTTTTGATTGTTTTTTCGATCATATCAATGGTTTTTTTCTGATAAAGCGGAGTGCCGGCTGCATCGTTGATTTTGCCGGTGATATGAATTTTCATGTTTATCACCGGATTTGTATTGCCATGATCGATATCATAATTTACCGTGGAGTTCAGGTTTTCAAGGTTAAGATAATTGTTTTTTCCAAATTTGAATTCATGGGATCCCTGCTGGAAATTTTGGTACATGAGCTTGAAAATAAAGGCATCGTTAAAGCTGATATGATCAACGTATTTGGAATGATCAAACAACGCAACACCGGCGATCCGAATATGGCCATGTTTCATATCGATCAGCGGCATAAAAGGATCACTGCCTTTTCCGTAATAGCTGTAGTTAAAGTGGTGAAAGTTTGCCCTAGGGAGTGTCAGCTCCATATTTTGTTCGATCATTCGTTTTAAATAAACGGGAACGATTTCTCCAACCGGGTACTGCTTGTTTAATATGTCCTTTGTTTTTCCTTTTGCAACAGCCACATAAATATTTCTTCCCACTGAAGGATCCCGCTGCAGGGAATCAATAATTTTTGTAATTCCGCGGCTCGCAAGCTCTTCATTAAACAAGATGACCGCAACTCGGCCCGTCGCAAAAGGCCGAGGTGATTCTGCTTGAAGGACCTGTCGAATGTTTTTACTCGAATGCGATTTTTCAGAAAAAGTTATGCTCGATAAAGTCGCCTGCTGAGTTCCTCCGGTTGTAATAGGAACAGCTACAGTAGCTTCAAATTTCTTTCCATCAACATAATCATACCCGACCACTCCGATGAGCTGAATATCCTCCAGTACTTGTTTTTGTGGAGTACAACCAGCAGCAAGCAGAAGCACAATTAAAAATACAAGTTTGATCTTATTCATTTTTTCGTTGCCTCACTTTGTAAATCAGCAACTGAAGCAGGAAGAGAAGTGGAATGTAAAAATAAATGAAATAATAACCTACTATAGAAACCCAATTGTTCAGCTGGTCAATCTGCTGACGATCTTTAAATAATAATGTTCCGATAAATACAAGAATGACGATGATGATTAGAGAGTGTTTTTGTTTTACGGAAAATAGCCGTTTGCCTCCCCGTGTCACACACCAGATAGCGATACATATGTTTGGCAGGACAATAAACAGCCACATCGAGATTCCGATATATTCAAAACGCTCAACAAAAGGGAATTCAACGATTTTCCAGATTGTAAGTGTAGCCCAGATCGTATGCTTTAATTGGCCTTGACTGTAGTAGGAAAACGATACTACCGCTGTAATGGTATAAATGACGATCGTGAATAATACGCCCCATTGAGACCATTTGTGGGAGGTCTCGGGATTTTTGATAAAAGGATAATAAAAGAAAAGCATTTCAAAGCCCAGGTAATTAAGGGTCATTGCCTTCGTACCGACAAAATAGTCGATCAGCGAGTGATCAAACAAAGGAAGAATATTATAGATATGAGCATCCTTTATCGCAAAGAATTTTAAAAAGACGAGAGGGGTTCCAATCAGCACACTAAAGAATGCGACAGCTGTTATCATCCTGAATCCGCCGCTGACAAAATAATAGACCAGCAGCGAAAAAATAAACGAGATTCCCCATGTGTTGATGTGGGGAAACATCCAAACTTGAATGACCTCTATATACGTTCTCAGGACAGTGAGCGCCAAAAGTGCAGAATAAATCATGAATATAGAACTTAATAGACCGCCTATCCATTTGCCAAGCACATCATTATGAACGGCGATAATGTCCCCATCGCTGCGTTTTAACATCTTATAGATCATCCAGACAAGTAGATGGATCAGTATGCCGCTGAAAATCACAGTCATCCATGCATCATGGCCCGCGGATTTGGCGATGTATCGCTGAAACCCCAAAACCCCGACACCAATCTGCATGGTGGATACAAGGTAAAAGGTAAAATAGGGAGATACCTGTTTATTTTCTGGCGGATGGATGTTCATGTTCTTCACCTTCGTTCTGTTGAATTATTCTTCAATGTCGTTCTTTTGATTCGCTCTTTCATAATTTATTCGTGCCGGATCTGCAGGCCTCATTTGCATGGGACGCGATTTCTGGAGGTTGAATGGCAGGCGGATGAATGCATCTTTAAGATCAACCATCCTTAAAGGATAAAGGGGAGCCATATAGGGCCTGCCAAGCGAGGTAAGTCGAAGCATATGGCCCATTACAAAGGCAAAACAGATGGAAACTCCAAGCAGTCCCCAAAATTGTGCAAAGACCAGAAAAGGAAAGCGGATCAGGCGGATCGTGTTGCTCATCTGATAAACTGGCGTCGTAAAGGAGGCCAGTGCAGCAAGGGCAACGATGATTAATAGAACGTTGCTCGTTAATCCGGCCTGTACCGCAGCGGTTCCAATAACGATACCGCCAACGATACCGATGGTCTGCCCGACTTTGGAAGGGAGGCGTGCCCCGGCTTCACGAAGCAATTCGATGGATAACTCCAAGATGATCGCTTCTACGATCGGCGGAAACGGTATGCCGGAGCGGGAAGCTATCAAAGTACCAAGAAGATCGGTTGGGATCATTTCATAGTGAAACGTGAGAACAGCAACGTAAAGTGGTGTGGACAGCACGGAAAACAGAACTCCCAGCAAACGGAGCATCCGGAAAACGGAAGCGACATGCCATGACAGGAAGTAATCTTCAAAGGCCGAGAAAAATTCTACAAGCGTAGTAGGGCCTGTCAGAGCACTCGGTGAACCATCAACGAGTAAAGCAACTTTTCCTTCGGCTAAAACAGCTGCCACACGGTCAGGACGCTCTGTGTTGATCAACTGGGGAAATGGAGAATTCTGGTTGTCTGATATCATCTGAAGAACATAGCTACTGTCTAAAATGTGATCGTATTCAATGTCCGAAACCCGCTGCAACAGGGTGTTAACATTCTCCTGGCTGGCTATGCCGTCAATATAAAGAATCGTTACCCTTGTTTTCGAGAGCTTTCCTACTTTGACTTCTTTTACATGAAGTTCAGGGATTGGCAGTCTTTTTCGAATCATATTGATGTTGACTTCAATCGCCTCAACAAACGCTTCCTTCGGCCCTACAACGCTGAATTCAGTTTCAGGAACAGAGATCTGGCGCTTCTCAGCAGTTGCCGCAGGAACTAACAGACAGTCGGCCTTTTTAGGGTCTGGCTGCACCATTATCGAACCGGTTAATACACTATCTTTTATTTTTTGAATATCCTTAGTATGCTCGATGTTCTCCACCGGGATTTCTGAAGCCAGCTGTTTGAGAGACATTGATGAACAGCGGGTCAAATAGGGTATTAAATCACGATGAACAAGATCCGGGTTTACCATACTTTTGTAATAGGAAATGGTAAATGGATGCTGATCGCTTTTTGTAAAGGATACAAAGTCTTGTGAAGCCTTGCATTTATCCAGTAATTGTTTAATGGTAAGCTGGCTTCCACTTTGTCCGGAAGGCTTACTCGCTGCTTTTTCTTTTTTCTTCTGCCGTTTACCGAACATAGCTGCCTCCATCCAAGAGTAGATTCATGTGTTTATTTGTATATCATTCCAATAGATGATGTCTCTATTCAATTTCGGCATAAGAAAAAGCACCCTGGAAAAGGGTGCTGATCATTTAAAATAATCCTTATCAAAGACATAGTATTTGGCGAGTGCAAGAATCTCACGTACATGTACCTGAGGGGTGACGGACAATGGGACAGAAGATCCTTGTCCGAATGCTTTTAAACCCAATCCTTCTGCCAGGCATTTCGAACGGTGGAGATGAAAATCACTGGAGATGATCAGCACTCGCTGGTGTTTTCCGGCAGGTAGATATTTTTTCATCAGATTTCTTGAGAACTTTATATTTTCATAAGTGCTTGTTGCTTTGTTTTCATAAACAATCGAGGTTGAAGGAACTCCTTTGTTTTTTAAATACCTCCCCATGACTTCTGCTTCTGTCTTACTCTCGCCGACGGTCAGTCCTCCGCTTACGGCAGCTTTAACACCGGGATGTTTGTGAAGGTACAATGCGGCTTTGTTCAGCCGCTCTTTCAGCACTCTTGAAGGCGTACCATCCTTGATCCCGGCTCCTAAAATGAGTACATAATCAATATTTGCGGGATGTTCATCTTTGATGGAAGTAAGAATCAGCCCTTCAAGCAGCATGGCAATAATCAGGGCAATGGATACCGTTGAAACTGTGAAAATCCGGAATTTCTTGTTTTTTCTCCACTGCTTTTTGAGTGGATGGAAGACAATAGCTATTGCCAGTAACAAGAGAGAAACGAACAGTATAGCGAGAGCGCCAGTGTCTAATCTGGTGATCGCTATCACGAAAAAAGAATAGATGATTCCGATCAAGCTGATAAGAAAAAATAGTAATCGCATAATAACTCCTGATTTTTTGTGGTAAGTTATAGCCGTTGTTTCATTAAGACACGGAAGAAAGCTTCAGTTCCTCAACTAATAGAGGAACTAATGCTGGATCCCACTGTGTACCCTTGCCGTCAAGCAGAATGGCGACTGCCTTGTCTCTGCTCATGCCTTTCCGATAAGGCCGGTCTGATGTCATGGCGTCATAAGCGTCTGCTACTGCAATTATCCTTCCGAAGAAGGGAATGTCATCACCAGAAAGCCCTTCTGGATAGCCTTTTCCATCATAGCGTTCATGATGGTATTTCACGCCGGGAAGAAGTGGCTCCATAGCTTCCTTCGGCTGAACCTGAGATAAGATTGAAAAACCAACCACCGGATGTTTTTTAATGTAGCTGAACTCGATATCGTCCAATTTTCCGTCTTTTAATAGAATATGATCGGGGATACCAATTTTTCCAATGTCATGGAGGAGGGCTGCTTTTTTTAGTGTAGATAGTTCATCCATACTAAGGCCTGCTTTCTCACCAATCTGAACCGAATACTCGGCAACCCGCTGTGAATGTCCGGCAGTATACGGGTCACGTGCATCCATTGTGGCTGCCATGACGGCAAAAAAGCTGTCCAGAAGCTGGTGGTTCATTTCTTCCCGGTCGCGGATGGAAGAACTCATATGATTAAACCCTGAAACAAGCCTTGAAAATTCATCAGAATACGTGTTGTCCAGCAAAAATTGGCTGTTTCCAAGCTGTACTTCTTCCATGGCCGTTTGAAGGTTCTTCATCGGAGCGAGCAAATCTTTGTAGATCAGGTACGTCCCGAAAAAAGCAAAAAGCATGCCAAGCAACAGAATGAAGATCGCCCAGCTCCAGTATGACCTCGTGATGGAGGCTGCCTGTTCATATAATTTGACCTGGTTGGCAAGAGCGAACAAGAGTACAGGAAATGTTCCAATAAAAATGGTGCTTAGCTGAATTTTTCGCTGAATCGAAACAAACACTCTGTTGTTTTGGGACAGAGAATCTCCGTGCAGTTCGACCGCCCGATTCCTGAGTTCTTCAATGATCGGTTTCACGGCACTCGTTGTTAAATAAAATTCAACAATGGCATGCATTCCAGCTACGATAACGGCCCCCAGACCGCCCATGAACAGGTACATATAGGGCATGTTGAGAAAACCAAAGTAAATGGCTGCGGTCACTAAAATGATTGCTGGAACTGATAGTCCAAGAAAGTGAGGCCCCATGATCCGTTTTACCGTCAGCAAAGGAAAACGGTGAGCTTGAACAAATCCGTTCGTCAACGTGCGGATCGATGGGTTCGATTTGTAAAACGCCCGGTAGATCGGCTTGATGTGACGGGAGAAAGCACGGTATTCAATAAAACACATGATGAAAAAAGACAAAGCTAGGATCCCTGAGATCATCCATTTTTCAAAGGTAGAAAAGTGGAGAGTCGAAAAGACAAAAAAACCCCCAACTCCAATGACTGCGATAAGTGATCCTATGAGATAATTTCTTAGAAGCATTCTTTGAAAATGACGATAAAAGTCCATTTCACACCTCTTTCCAAAGGACTTAAGTCACTATATCTAGAATAACATTGATAACAATGGTAAAAAAGTCTAATTTTGTTATATTTTGAGGAAAAATGCTGGTGCCAGGCACCAAAAAATCAGGAGGGGAATTCATGGAGGAATGGACGAAAGAATCATACGTTATTTCAATGGATAAGAAGAGTCTCAATATTGATCTGATTCACGAGTATTTAACAAAGGAATCCTATTGGGCACAAGGCATTACCCGAGAAAGGGTTCAAAAAGCGGTAGATCATTCTCTTTGTTTTGGAGTCTATGAGAAGAATGGCGATGATCAGACACAGGTTGGTTTTGCGAGGATCGTAACAGATTATGTGGCGACAGCTTATGTTTGCGATGTATTTATCCTGGATCCGCATCGCGGAAAAGGACTTTCCAAATGGCTGATTGAGACGATTACTTCCCATAAAGAACTGCAGGAGGTACGAGGAATGCTTCTTGTGACAAAGGATGCCCATGGACTCTACAGCCAATACGGGTTTCAGCCGGTTGAAGCGGAGAAATATATGAAAAAAGAAATGAAAAGAGAGGAGCAGCCTCCTCGTTCTGTAATGCGCGAAAAATAAAAAGAAGACGCTGACACATACGGTTCAGCGTCTTCAGCTTATGAAAGCTTGAGAATATAGAACATAAGCATAAAATGAGAGGCACTTCCAGCTAGTACGAAGAGATGCCAGATTGCATGGTTGAAAGGGAACTTACGCCATACGTAAAAAACGGCCCCGACCGTGTACATAATTCCTCCGCCGATCAGCCAGGCAAGACCTTGCTCAGGAAGAGTGACGACCACACGGTTAAAAGCGAATATAATCAGCCACCCCATAAGAATATAGCCGATTGTTGAGAGAATGACGAAGCGCTTCGTGAAAAAGATTTTAAACGCCACACCCGCCAAGGCGATCCCCCAAACGGTTCCAAACAATGCCCAGCCAAGAGCTCCCTTTACCACAATTAATAGAATCGGTGTATAAGAACCCGCAATAAAGATATAGATGGCTGAGTGGTCCATGATCTCAAAAATATCTTTGACCTTTCCCTCAGGAAAGCTGTGAACGAGGGTTGAAGAAGTATAGAGAAGCAGCATGGATCCGCCGAAAACAGCAAAGCATGTGATGTGAAGCGGTGTCCCTTGTGCGCTGGCAAAAACAACAAGTAGGGTTAAAGCAATAATACTGAAAACCGCTCCGATGCCATGGGTGATGGCATTGATAATTTCCTCACGTTTTGTATACGTAAATGCATTCATTTTTTTCACCCCTTATATAGTATCCTGCACTAAGACCGACATTAAGTTTCACTTATTTTAACATAGAAAAAAGAGCCCATGGCAACTGAGCTCTTTTCTTCGTTATTTACATCGGTTCACTGCCGGCCTGCTGCTGAATCGGCAATGTTTTTCCTGTTGATTTCCGGTTGCTCCGTTCTTTCGTTTCAAGCCTTCTTGCGAGCAATGATAATGAATAGTTAACGAGAAAGTAGATGAATGCAATGAGTAAAAAAGTGGGAATCACGTAATTTACGTTTTTACCATTCACGATTTGCGCATTATGCAGCAGCTCAGGAAGCGAGATGACAACAGCAAGAGAGGTGTCTTTTAAAAGAGAGATAAACTGACTGACAATCGGCGGAACCATTCTTCTTAAGGCCTGAGGCAATATGATGTGCTGCATCGTCTGAATGTAGGTGAGGCCGGAGGATCGGGCAGCTTCAATCTGTCCTTTTTCGATGGAGTTTAATCCGCTTCGGACAATCTCTGATAGCATGGCAGATTCAAAGATAATAAGAGCTGATACGGCAGCCATCATAACGCTCATTTTAATGCCGACTTCAGGCAAGGCGAAAAATGTGAAAAAGATAATCAGCAGCAAAGGCAGATTCCGTATTGTTTCAACACATACGGCAACGACCTTTGATAGAACCGGTATCTTTGCATAGCGCAAGATTCCTAAGATACTACCGAAAATAAAACTGAAAACAATAGCGATGAAGGCAACGAAAAGTGTAGTCATCAAACCTTTTAGCAAAAAGAGCAGATTTCCTGCGGAATAAGCACCGATAAAATCCATTGTGCGTCTCCTCCTTATCCGCTCACAGCAAGACGCCGTTCAAGATAACCGACGAATAAGCTGAGTGGAATAGTTAGAACAAGATAGAACATCGCCACAAAAATATAGACGTCAAATACAACATACGTAGATGAAGAGATGGAATCTCCAAAGTACATTAAATCCAATCCTGCAACAACGCCAAGGATGGAAGAGTTTTTCACCAGATTAATGAACTGATTGCCAAGCGGAGGAATAACGATTTTAATGGCCTGAGGAAGTATGATGTATCTCATCGTTTGGATGTACGTCAAGCCTGATGAACGGCCAGCTTCCATTTGACCCTTATCCACGGATAAAATACCCGCGCGGATCGCTTCTGCAATAAATGCCGCTGTATAGATGGAAAGAGCAATGGTTCCCGCTTGAAAACCGCTAAGCTTCATGCCTAAACTCGGCAATCCATAATAAAAGATAAACAGGATCAAGATGAGAGGAATATTTCGGACAAATTCCACAAAAGCTGTTCCGATGATCTGAAAAATCTTTAACGGAGAGATCCGCATAACAGCGAAGATCACACCAAGAATAAAGCTGCAGACCAAAGCAAGAAGGCTTGCTTTCAGGGTGTTGACAAAGCCATCAAGATAGGTGTCAAAGTTGTCGATCAGTATGGTGAAGTCTAGCATGAATTCCCTCCTTTACGAAAGAAGGATAGATGGGCAAAGCTGCCCATCCATCACAAAAATCATTATTGTTCTTTTATCCATTTGCTCTTGATTTTGTCATATTCACCGCTGTCCTTAAGCTCTTTAAGGAATTTATTCACGTACTTTGTGAACTTGTCATCGCCTTTATTCAAAGCGATTCCATATGGCTCATCGGTAAATGGCTGTCCTACCAATTGATAGTTCGAATCCTGGTCAGCCATCCCGTATAGAATCGAGTTATCTGTTGTTAATGCATCACCTTTCCCAGCTTTTAACGCGGTAAAGGCTTCAGCATAGTTTTCAAACTCGAGTACCTGGGAATCAGGAGATTTGTCTTTGATGTTTTGAACAGAAGTGGAGCCTTTTACAGCCAACACCTTTGTGCCTTTCTTCACATCATCAATACCCTGGATTTTACTTCCTTTTTTCACGAGCAGCGACTGGCCTGCTTTAAAGTAGACATCAGAGAAGTTAACTTCCTTTTTACGGTCCTCTGTAATAGTCATTGTGGCAATAATCGCGTCAATGTCACCGTTTTTCAGCATTTGTACACGTGTCTTTGATGTAACTTCTTTTAGTTCAAGCTTTTTTTCGTCACCAAAGATTTTTTTGGCAAGTGCTTTTGCAATATCAATATCGAAGCCTTCTACTTTTCCGCTGGAAGGATCCTTGTAACCGAAAAGATTGGTATCATATTTTACACCAACCACCAGTTTACCGCGTTTTTTGATGGCAGATAGTGTATCTTTTGATTCTCCGCCTGTCTTGTCGCTTCCGCATGCTGAGAGCATGCTGATTACGAGTACCAGAATAATAGCCAACAACCAGCATTTCTTGTTTTTCAAATGTCTCATCTCCTTTAATGGTTTAGAACTCTGCTTAAAAATAATTTTGCACGGTCTTCTTTTGGATTGGAGAAAAATGCTAAAGGTTCACTGTCTTCAAGTATTCTGCCGTGATCCATAAACACGACCCGGTTAGCCACTTCACGGGCGAATCCCATCTCATGAGTGACGACCACCATGGTCATCCCGTCCTTTGCGAGTGTTTTCATAACATCCAGAACCTCACCAATCATTTCGGGATCAAGGGCAGAGGTTGGCTCATCGAACAACATGATATTCGGTTTTAATGCGAGGCCCCTGGCGATGGCCACTCGCTGCTGCTGTCCTCCTGAGAGCTGGGATGGATAGGAATCAGCTTTGTCTGGAATCCCAACTTTTTCAAGGTAGAACATCGCCGTTTTTTTGGCTTCTGAAGGTGAGATCCCTAATGCCTTTTTTGGTGCGAGTGTGATGTTTTCAAGCACGGTCATATGTGGATAAAGATTAAAATGCTGAAATACCATGCCAATGTTTTTGCGTAGATCATTAATATTTGTTTCCTTGCTGTTTACTGCATTTTTGTTGACGGTGAGATCTCCGTCAGTAATTGTTTCGAGCCGGTTGATACACCGGAGCAATGTACTCTTTCCCGACCCCGATGGACCGACGACAACAACAACTTCCCCTTCTTTAATCTCCAGGTTAATATCATTCAGAACCTGAAAATCGCCGAAGTGCTTATTAACATGACGAAAAGATATCAAACCAATCCCCCTTTGTTATGTATTAAAACTCAGGTTTCTAAAGACCTGAAGTTTTACCCGATACAAAGTGTTTATGTATTGCAAATTTTCCGGCTAAAATTCTATTATTCGACTATCTGTAACAAAATTCCTTTTTAAATTTACTTTTTAATTGTTTTTTTACGAAATATTTGAGAGGTGGGATCCTTAAAATCATTGGAGGGAAGGGGATGGAGAGTTTGAACCGCCTTCTTATCATCGCCAGCTATCACCCCTTTATTATTGGAGTTAAAGACTTGAGGGTCTCTCTTAAGCATCAGTATGCAAGGTCCATTAGGAATGAAAATCAACAATATGCTTTAACAGAAACTACAAAAAACTGGCTCCTCAAAAGACTGAGGAACCAGCTGGATGTTTCTTTATTGGACAGCTTTAATCTCTACATCAATGTTGCCTCGTGTCGCTTTGGAATACGGACATACTTGATGAGCTTCATCTGCGAGCTTCTGAACATTTTCCTGATCCTGGCCCGGAATAGAAACCTCCAGGACGACTGCAAGCTTAAATCCGCCGTTTGAAGAATCTTTGCCGATCGTCACGTTAGCTGTAACTTTGCTGTCTGAAACATCAACTTTCTGTTTGCCGGCAACAATCTGCAGTGCGCTTTGATAACAGGCAGCATAACCGCAGGCAAACAGCTGTTCAGGGTTTGTTCCTTCACCGCCGGACCCCTGGAGCTCTTTTGGCATGCTGAGCTTTAAATCAAGTTTCCCGTCTTTGCTTGAAACTCTGCCATCTCTTCCGCCTTGTGCGGTAGCTTTTGCTGTGTATAAACCTTGATCCATTGTAAATCACTCCTTGTATAAGGTGACAATATCTGTCCCAAAATAGCTATACACCTAAACATTATCTTTTATCACTATTTTTAAACCTTTAAAATTTAGGAGGTGGTGCCAGGCACCGCATTTACACACTTGTGTAATTACAGTGCCTGTCACCAAACAAGGTACCAAAAACCCAAAAAGTTTAATAAAGATCTATTTAGGAAATTATTAATCTAAATACATAGCTGGAGGGAATGGCATGGAAGTGAAAGAGCAGATTATGGCTCTGATGGGAAATCCGGAGAGAGAGTTTGAATTTAAGCAAAAAACAGATTTACCGGGTGTAAAGGATGATTTGGTACGAATCCGTTATGTTCCTCAAGGCGACAGCGGATTTTTTCAATCCACATTCTATGATGAAGAAACAGAGATCGTTGGCTCACGGGTGTTTGACGAACTGGAGGATGTTATATTATTTGTAGAGAAAAATAAAATCTGAGGCTCTTGGCAGTAATGAAAGAGGAATATAAAAAAAGCAATCCGGTTAAATATACTGGATTGCTTTTTCGTGTTTTACGTGTGGCGATTCACTTTGAGCGTACTGCCTTCCTCTATCAATCCTAAAAGGAAGGGGAGTCGCTCAGCTTCGACTGCCGTTTGTTCAGTTGTTCGAGCAGCATGCAGGTCAGCATACCAAGGATCAGCCCGTTATTCAGCAAAGTAGTTAATATGTTGGGCAGACCCTTCAAAGCAGCAGGAGGAATGAAGGTGGACCCCAAGCCGATCATTAACGATGTGGCGATAACAAACAGCGTATTTTCATTAAATTTCAGTGAGCGATATTCCTTTAAAGCCAGTCCGATCATGCTTGAAAAAGGAACAAAAATCGTCGCATAGCCAACAGGTGCAGGTATGCTTGCGAAAAAGAACGTAAGCTTTGGAAACAGGCTGATGGCGAGGATCATCAAACTCCCAATGATGTAGGGAAGGCGCTGAAACATTTTGGTCGTCAGGATAAATCCTGCCGTACCGGATATCGGAACACAGGCCACGGCCGAAAACAATCCGGCAATCAGCGTGTTTATTCCCATCAATCCTGTCGTTTGATTATAATTAATGTCTGAATGAGGCTGTTTTTCATTTTTATACACATTCTCGACGACGTTGACACTAGCGACCATATTGGCGAGAAGCAGGAAACCAATAATGATGGAAGTCAGAGCGATGCCGCCGCTGAACTGTGGAGCTCCCCATGCGAAAATCTCAGGGAGGGCTACGGTTTTACCGTGAAAGCCTGAGTCTTTGACCAGCCCCAATAACGAAAAAAGGCCCCATCCGGCAATCAGGCTGATCAAAACGGAATAGCTCCGCAAAAACTTGCTCTTCGCTTTTCCCAGAACCATGGACAAAATTAAAATGGCGATGGCTGTAACCGCAACTTTGCCGTCCACACTGTTTGATAAGTATCCGATCCCCAGGATTCCTTTAATAAAGGAGCCGCTTAGCTGAGCAACGAGCAGGATCAAATAAGTTCCTGTAACGAGGGGAGTAAACAGCTTTTTGAGAGGGCCTATCCATTTCATCAACCCTAGAAAAATGAAAAGAAGCCCGCAGATCAGCATTCCCATTTCCAGCTGATGAAGCACATCTTGTCCGTTTAACGAACCGGCTGAAACGAGTCCTGCATAGACCATGAAAACACCCCACCATAGACCAGCTGGCCCTTCTGTAATAGGAAGACGGTGTCCGAACAAGGCTTGCAGAAAACCGGAAATGCCAATAATAAAAAATGTCCTTTGAAGGAGTTCAGCTATTTCAGCCGGTGGAAGATGGAAGGCAGTGCCGATGGAAATAGGTGCTACTATGCTGCCCGCAAGGATGAAGACCATCCACTGAAACGAAGAGAAGAATAATTTCATATTATTAACACCTACTATCTGAAAACTTTAAACACGGAATCTATTATAGACCTGTTACCTAAATCCGGAAAGCCTTTTTGTTTCTGGTTTTTAAGTTTAAACAGCTGGCAAATAAGGGAAAGGAATGAGAAAGAGAATCTTAGGAGGAATGACGTGCGATGGATGAAAATAGAATTACGTTTTATGTTAATCCAAAAGGTGAGATCAATACCCTTCCGGCCGACGAAAGCATGCATCTATTTGAAATCCGAGCTAACGAGGCAGAGATAGAGCAGCTGCGAGGTTTATTTCGTCAGCTGCACGAACATAATAAAAAAGAAGGAAAAGATATTTTTTCAACCAAGTCTTTCTTTTACGAAAACCAGGGTGAACTGGACCGGAAAGAAGATAACGAGATCATGTTCGAGATTTACCGGCAAATTTTCATGCTGGGAACGGAAAAGACCAAAGAGGATGTAGAAGAGATGGGCGTCATTCCAAAGCTGAATGAATTGAGATAGACGTTCATCTATTGGAGAGGAACGTCTTTTTATGAAATGTCTAGCTTCAGCGACCAAGTCCTCGAGGTCGCTTCACTCATTCCCTCAACACAAAAAGCGTGTTGCTGGGTATGAGCTCCAGCGCTTGTCGGACTTAAGCAGGTCGCTTACGCATTTCTTAGAAAAAATTTCTATTTTTTTATTAGGTACCCCTTTAAATAAAAATAGGCTGCGAAAACTATTAGAAGATATCTTTTTAGGTGTTTATGAAAGTTTTTCATTGGGTATTCATACATACATTCATCAACCATCACAACATAAATGGGGCAAGGGAAGAGTAATATGAAAACGATTAAACAGGAAGATATTCAACTTTGGGTAGAAAATCATTTAGAGGACTTTAAAAATTTTACTCCTTATCTGTTTACCCAAGAATTTATCCACTTTTTTTGTGAATCTCGGCAAAACGAAAAAGAGTTTGAAGTTAAGTATGATAAAAGTGGCCAAAAACTGTATATGCGTTATCTGGAACCTTCTGAAATTGAAGATGATTGGGTATGCGTCGGGAATGTGAGCTTCTAGACAAAGGAGATGTTATTGTGGAGATCAATCGCGTACAAAGAGTGGAGAAGCTGTATAATTCAGCACCCGTTAATAAACAGCAGCAAGAGGAAAAAAAGGAACTTCGAGATAAGGTCGAAATTTCTAAGGAAGCTCAGGAGTTATATATGGCTGATAAGTTTACGAATGAGCGAAGTGCTAAAATAGAAGAACTCAAACAAAAAATTCAAGCTGGGGAGTACAAAATCGATCCTGATAAGATCGCTCGGAAGATCGCTTCTCACTATCAACTATAAAAACAGATCAGCAGCAGCTGATCTTTTTTTTTGTTTATTTTTTATCCTTATCTGACTTGGGCTTCAAGATAAGGAATGCTTTTCGGATAAGCCCGGGAATCGGGATATTCGTCCTGCCCGCATTCTCGATGATGGATAGAAGCTCATTGGATAAATAAAAAAAGATGGTCGCATCCCGGATATATTGTCCGCCGAATAAGGAATCCAGTGAATGCGCAACCGCAACAATGCAAAATATGATGACTTTTTTTATGATTCCTTTGAAGCCGACAGAACTTGACAATTTACCCTCATAGGCGGATGCGCAAATGCCGGAAATATAATCAATGATAGCAAGAATGACAAGCGCTTTAATCAATGGTGACATCGAGCCAAACAAATAGCCAGCATAAACACCAGCCAGTGCCGATCCGCTTTTAAATAATAATTGCGCTCTACTCATGTGAAAACACCTCAAACTTTCGAGAGTAGTGAATCTAGTATTGATTAATAGAATATGATGACGGACAAGATTTGGTTCATACGTGAGGGGAAATAGCATCAGTAAAGAACCTTTTTTTTGCAGAAATAGCAAGATTATATACAATAATACGACAAATTAATTAAATATTTAAAAAAATTTAAAAATAAGGAACAGACAGGCACATAATCTGTTACAATGGAGAAAATCTTTATTAGGAGGTATTTAATGTGAACAAAATTACTCTTGGTCTCCCTCCACATTGTCACAAAGTTTCATTCGATGGAAAGGTTTTTAAAATTAAAGGATTAAACAATGAAAAGATGATCGTACCGGTGTCTGGAACAGATAGAGCGGAAGTTAGCCAAGTGAACGAGGAAACCGGGATGTTAAATATAATCGGAAAAGACCAGATATTAATTTCAATGGAGATGCCAATTCGGTTTTGTGAAATCGGAAAAGGATGGCTCCTTGATAAACTGCCAAAACGAAAAAAGAAATAAGATACCAAAAAGAGGACACAGAATGCTGTGTTCTTTTTTTGTTTTAGCTTTGTTACAGCATATTGTTGCTTGAAAGAGACACTCAAGTCTTTTTCTCATAAAGAAGGCGTTTCGATCACACCCTGCAAAAATCAATAACAGAGCTTAATGTTTAAACGTAGAGCGTACCGGCTCTCACAGGGCTCTTCTAATTTCCTCGTACAGGCATACATTTAAACGGAGAGGTCGAGTTGAGTGGAGGGCAGGATGGGTATTCGGCGAAAACAGATCATTCAAATAGCCGCCACCTATATCGGGACGGTCGTAGGAGCGGGTTTTGCAACAGGAAGAGAGATCGTGGAGTTTTTTACCGTCCATGGTTCAGCGGGTTTCCTGGGAATCTTAATCAGCGGTTTCTTATTTATTTTTTTGGGGACGAAAGTTATGCTGCTGGCCCGAACGATTGGGGCGGATACCTATGAATCGTTAAACCGGTATTTATTTGGAGACCGATTTGCTTCGGGAATTAATTTCATCATGTTCATCATGCTGTTTGGGGTCACTTCGGTCATGCTGTCAGGAACGGGAGCCCTATTTTCAGAACAGCTTCATCTTCCGTTTCATGCAGGTATCATGCTAACGATCATCCTGTGCTTTTTGGTGATGCAAAAAGGAATGAACGGAATTTTGTGGACCAATTCAGTAATCGTTCCGGTCATGATTTTATTCTCCTTGATCATTTCCGTATCGATGCTTTTTTCTCCCATAGAAGCTCCCCTTATTAGAACAGAAGACTTTACTCAGCATTGGAAATGGCTGCTCAGCCCCTTTACATATGCTGCCTTTAATTTGACCTTGTCACAGGCCGTTCTCGTGCCATTAAGCCGTGAAGCAGAAGATGATACAGTCATTAAATGGGGAGGGGCCCTCGGTGGATTAGGCCTTACATTTATCCTTTTGAACAGCCATTTTGCTCTATACTTAGTGCCGCAGTCTGTACAATATGAAATTCCGGTAGCAGAGATCATCAGCAAACTGGGTATTTTTGTCCACTTTCTATTTTTGATTGTGGTTTATGGGGAGATTTTCACTACATTGATCGGCAATTTATTCGGGCTGATCGAACCGATGAAACAATCTTTCAAGTTATCTTCCAATGTCATTTTAGGCCTTTTAATGGGAGGCGGATATGTCATCAGTTTGTTTGGGTATTCCTCTCTTCTCCATTATCTCTATCCCCTTTTTGGTGTCATCGGTCTGTCGTACCTGGCGATCCTTGCTTTTAAAAAGAGTTATTAGGTATAGGGAAAATCAGAATATACAGGATGTCCCTTTCTTAAAATAGTAGAAAGAATCGTCACAAGCAGACAAAGGGGCGATGGTATGGGAAATACAAAGCATACAGGGCCAGTATCACTTCCGCTCAAGCCGGATCCCTCACTTTGGGCGAGTCCTGTTCCATTTGGTTTTGGGAAAAACAAACCTCATCATGTAAGAGACACACTGAAAGCAGCATGGGAGAACCGTGATAACTTGAAATATGCAGCAAAAATATTGAACGAGGGGGTATGTGACGGATGTGCACTTGGTGTTTCCGGATTGCGTGACCAGACCCTTTCAGGGATGCATCTATGCACCACCCGGCTCAATGTGCTTCGTTTAAACACAATGCCGGCAATACCTGAAAAAATGCTGCATGATGATATACAAAACTTAAAGAAATACAGCAGTTCCGAGCTTCGTCAGCTTGGCAGAATTCCTTACCCGCTGATTAGAAAAAAAGGAGATCAGCATTTTCGGCGGATCACCTGGGATGAAGCACTAAATACGATTGCCACAAAAATAAAAGCCATTTCTCCGAAACAGCTTGCGTTCTATTTGACTTCCAGGGGAATAACGAATGAATCCTATTATATAGCAGCAAAAGCAGCTCGTTTTATTGGAACGAATAATATTGATAACGCCTCGCGAATCTGCCATTCTCCCTCTAAGACAGCTTTACACCGGATGCTTGGTATAGGGGCATCAAGCTGCAGCTATAAGGATTGGATCGGGACCGGCGTTCTTGTGTTCTGGGGATCTGTTTCAGCGAACAACCAGCCGGTTACTACAAAGTATATTTATGCTGCCAAAAGAAAGGGAACAAAAGTAATTATCATCAATCCCTATGCAGAGCCTTCCATGGAACGCTATTGGATTCCTTCCATTCCTGATTCAGCTGTATTCGGTACCAAAATTGCTGATGATTTTTATCAAGTAAAGATTGGCGGGGATATTGCACTGATTAATGGAATCATTAAGCACTGGTTTGAGATGGAGCGTAAAGAGAGAGGTTCAGCTCTGGAGCATTCGTTTATTAACGAGCATGTAAAAGGACTTGAAGAGATGAAACGTCATGTGCGCGGTCTGACGTGGGAAAACCTTGAAAAGTCTTCGGGCATAGGGAGAGAGCGAATCTGCGAACTGGCAGAGATCCTGGCCTGCTCAAAGTCGGGTGTATTTGTCTGGTCAATGGGTCTGACCCAGCATAGGTTTGGCACCGATAATGTGTCACAGATTGTTAATCTCGCACTGCTCAGAGGATTTCTGGGCCGGGAAAATTGCGGTTTGATGCCTATTCGCGGGCATTCGGGTGTCCAGGGTGCAGGTGAGATGGGAGCCGATCCCTTTAGTTTGCCGGGCGGCGGATTTGATGAGAGAACACGGCAGCGTGTACAATCGGTTTGGGGTTTTGCTATACCAGACTGGCAAGGAGACATACTTGGCATCAGCCTGGAGAATGCTCTCCTTACTGAAGATGCAGACAGAAAGCTGAAGCTGTATTACATGTCAGGCGGGAACTTTTTGGAGACCATGCCAGATCCAGACTTTGTAAAGTCCTGTCTCGAAAACATAGAAGTCAGAGTCCATCAGGACATCATCCTTAATACATCTACTCTGCTTGATGCCAGGGATTATGTCATCGTCCTTCCTGCAATGACAAGGTATGAACAGCCGGGTGGCGGGACTTCCACTTCAACCGAGAGAATGGTCTATTTTTCACCTGAAATTAATGGGCCGCGGATGGAAGAAGCACGTCCGGAATGGGAGATCTATAGTGAACTTGCTTCTAGAGTCAGGCCGGATCAAAGGCATATCATGCAATTCTCCGATGCAGAAGCAGTCAGAAAGGAGATTGCAATGGCTGCTCCAAACTATAAAGGGATACAGGATCTTTGCAAAAAAGGAGATGTGTTTCAATGGGGAGGTGCCTGGCTTTGTGAAGGAGGCATTTGCCCGACAGAAGACGGCAGGGGGCGGCTTTTTGCTATTGATCTGCCGGAACAGCGGCAGGGAAGAGGAGAATTTACCATTACGACAAGGAGAGGAAAACAGTTCAATTCCATGGTTTATCATAAAACGGATCCTTTTAACCAAGCATCCAGAGAAGACGTACTCCTTCACTTGAAGGACGTTTTAGAGCTTGGTTTACGGGAAGGAGAATCCGTTGTGGTTTACAATCGGCACGGTTTGTTTCGGGGCCGGGTGAAGATTGCAGACATAAAAAGGCGTAACGCCGCTTTATACTGGCCAGAAGCCAATTGTTTAATCCCTAAAGGTGTTTATGAAAGATCTGCTGGAATTCCGGAATACAATTCAGGAGCCTTGATTGAAAAGGCTGAAGTATTTTATGCCCAAAAAGACAAGGCATATAAAGAGAAAAGGCTGGCTGAGTCAGAATTAGATGATGATTAAGTTCTTAGTAGTATATTTGGATTTTTTTGAATACTATTACTATTTTTGAGCGTAGTGACAGATGATCCCGGCTATGATAAAGTTTTTAAAAGAAAGTCCTTCTAGAATAGACAAAAATAGTTTGGGAGTGGACAGAAAAGTGAACACAGAAGCAGGTCTCAAAAAAGACATCGGGCTTTCAGTGGCGATGTCTATTGTAATTGGAACAGTGATCGGATCAGGTATCTTTATGAAGCCTGGAAAGGTAATTGAGTATGCTGGAGGCTCCAATATGGCGCTGCTGGCATGGATACTGGGGGGACTCATCACCCTGGCAGGCGGCCTGACTATTGCAGAAGTTGCCACTCAAATTCCAAAAACAGGCGGGCTATACGTCTATATGGAAGAAGTATACGGAAAAGTATGGGGTTATTTAAGCGGATGGGTTCAGACGGTCATCTACGGACCTGCTGTCATTGGAGGGCTTGGACTCTATTTTGGCTCTTTGATCGCGAACCTTTTTGGATGGAATGAAAAGACCGGTCCATGGATTGGCATTATAACCGTTATTTTCTTGGCGGCCATTAATAGTTTCGGCACCAAGTACGGGGGAATTGTTCAGAACGCCGCAACGATAGGAAAGCTGCTGCCTATTATTTTAATTATTGTGTTTGGGATCTGGAAAGGAAATGAAGAGGTCCTGAATGCAGGCAGCGGACTAACAGGCGAGATTAGTATGGGAGCAGCCATATTGGCGACATTGTGGGCATATGATGGATGGCTGATGGTTGGTTTTGTAGCAGGTGAAATGAAGAACCCTGCAAAAATTCTTCCTAAAGCCATCGTCGGCGGTATTCTTGTTGTCACAGCAGCTTACCTCCTTGTAAATGTAGCGATGTTTCATGTACTTCCTGCAAGCACGATCGTCGACCTCGGCGAGAACTCTGCAGGTAGAGCAGCTTCCTTATTATTCGGAGATATTGGCGGAAAGCTGATTGCTATTGGAATCGCCGTTTCTATTTTCGGTTGTCTTAATGGGAAAATTCTGACGTTCCCAAGGGTAACGTACGCCATGGCTCAACGCAAGCAGCTTCCGGCATCCCGCTTTCTGGCTTCTGTTTCAGAAAAGTTTGGAACACCGATCCCTGCGACAGGGCTGCAAGTCGTGTTTGCCGTTATTCTGATGCTTGTTTCCAACCCGGATTACCTATCAGCCATGGCGATATTTGCAATTTATATTTTTTACATTTTTGCCTTCTATGCCGTCTTTTTATTGAGAAAGAGAAACAAAGAGAAAAAAAGGACGTACAGCGTTCCTCTGTTTCCGTTTGTTCCAGCGTTTGCGATCATAGGGGCTGGTTATATCGTGATTGCGACGATCTTTGATGATCCGAGGGACAGCTTAATTGCAATCGCTGTGACTTTGTTGGGCTTGCCGCTGTATTGGTATTTAAATAGAAATAAAGGCAAAACTTCAAGTGATGAATTCTTGAAACAACAAGCCAAATAATCGTCATTATCTATTTGCTCTGCTGAGTTTTCAGCAGGGCTTTTTGTTTTATCGAATAAAAAGGCAGCATACTACAGAAAATGAGAAGAAAACAAAGTGGAGGTGAATGAATGGATGAAGATCAGGAAACGTTTAAAACGACGGCCGATTGCAGGTTCAGAAGCTAAAGCTTATGAAAATATTGAAGTTTCTTTACAGATTCATGAAAACCTCGATCACTTGAAAAATATCTTAGGTGAGAGCATGGATGTGAAGATCCTGCCTTTCTATGAGAGACCTGTTCCGTTTGTCGTTTGTTTCATTGAAGGGCTCGTAAACAAGCAGCAGATTGATCTATCCATTCTTCAGCCTATACACGATTGGCAGGATTCTGAAGAGGATGTAACCCCTCAGAAATTGATTCAGCAGATTGAGGTTTCCGCTGTTGTCAACAAACATCAGCTGTTCGGACATATTATTACACCCATCTTAAAAGGGCAAGTGGCTGTCTTTGTGGATGGACTGGTCGTGGCTTATACGATCCCGCTGGAATTCTTTCCAACGAGAGGAATCGATGAGCCCGAGTCACAGACGACCGTCAGGGGTCCGCGAGAAGGGTTTATTGAAACCCTTCAAATTAACACGACGCTGCTGAGAAGAAGAATCTCTAACCCCCTGTTGCGCTTCAAGCCCTTGCAGATAGGAAATGTAACAAAAACGACGGCGCTTGTAGCTTATATGGAAAACAAAGCCGATCTACAAGTATTAAATGAAGTGATGAACAGACTGATCAATCTTGACACGGACAAAGTCTTTGAAGGAGGGATGATTGAAGAATTGATCGATGAAAATGGTTATACTCCGTTTCCGACGTTTCAATCATCAGAGCGTCCTGATGTAGCAGCAGCGGCAATTGCTGAAGGGAAAATAGTGATTCTGATAGAGGGAACTCCATTCGTTCTTATAACGCCTGTCACCTTTATTTCATTCTTTCAAGCAGCTGAAGACTACTACAGCCATTATGATCTTTCCATTCTTGTCCGGTTTGTACGGTTGATGTCTTTTATCATCTCCTTTTCGCTTCCCGCTGTCTATATTGCCGTTACAAGCTTTCATCAGGAACTGATCCCAACGAACCTGCTAGTGAGCCTTGCCGCACAGCGTGAAGGAGTTCCTTTTCCTGCTTTTTTAGAGGCGTTGATCATGGAAATTATCTTTGAAATTTTAAGGGAGGCGGGCATTCGAATGCCGAGGCCGATCGGTTCTGCCGTCTCTATCGTTGGGGCCATTGTAATCGGGGAGTCAGCAGTTGCTGCGGGTTTAGTATCACCTGCCATTGTTATTGTTGTCTCGCTTACTGCAATCTCAAGTTTCGTCTCCCCATACTATGCATTCAGCGGTGCGGCAAGGATACTCCGCTTTGCGTTAATGATTTTAGCGGCAACAATAGGAATTTACGGCATCATCATGTTCTATCTGGCCCTGTTTGTTCATCTATGTTCATTGACCTCCATGGGAAAACCTTATTTCACATCCCTTGCCCCATTTACAGACGAACAGGATGATACTCTTTTACGTCTTCCTTTCTGGTGGAAACAGACAAAACTCTATAAAAAATGGAAAGCAACCTCATGAAAAGACTAAAAATACTATTGATTATTACAATTGTAGTCACGTTCTGTTTAACTGGATGCAACGGGAGGCGCGAATTGAATGAACTGCTTATCGTTTCTTCCCTTGGAATTGACATAAGCAAAACCGGAAAAACAGAGGTTCATATTCAAGTTTTAAATCCTAACGGGGCAACTGGAAACCAGGGAGGGGCGGTATCAGGAGGGTCAGGAGGTTCTGTCTATACTTATTCTGTGAAGGGTTCTACCATATATGAAGGGATTGAAAAGGCAGGCAGGATACTTCCCCGGTATATGATGTTTTCTCATATTAACAGTGTGGTCATCGGTGAGAAATATGCGAGAAAAAAAGGGTTAAAGCCCCTTTTTGATTTTATGGAACGAAATCATGAGTTCAGAGAAACTGTTCCTATGTTTATAGCAAAGCATTCAACAGCAAAAGAAATCCTGACGATCTACACGCCAATCTTTAAAAATCCTGGTGAGTCGTTGAACAACCGCTTACAATTATCTTCTTTAACTACGGGACTGTCAGAAGGTGTATTGGAAAAAGATGTGGTACGGTGGAGATTTGGTGAACACAGGGATCCCGCCATTCCCGGTATTGAGATATTGGAAAGCTCAAAACAGGCTTCAGACACCTCCAATCTTAATAATATTCGAGCCAACGATAAAACCTTTCTGATTACAGGACTGGCCATATTTGATAAAGACAGGTTGAAGAGCTGGTTAACTGCGGAAGAATCTAAGGGATGGGCGATGATTTCAGGGAGAACGAAGGAGATCTCTGTTTTTACTCAAAAATGCGGGAACAAAAAAGGCCATCTTGCATTGGTAGCCAAGGAAATTAAAACAAGTGTGAAACCTATAGTAAAAGGGAATAACGTTTTTTTTTCCGTAGAAGTTAATGGTAAGGGTTACCTGCAGGAAGTGACATGCAATGTGAGTCTTGGTGACCCTGCAGAATTGGAGATTATTGAGAAGTTTTTGGCGGAAGTGCTGAAAAAGGAAGTGGTGAGCGCAGTGAATAAAGCACAAAAAGAAAAAACAGATGTATTCGGGTTTGGTCAGCTTCTATATGAAGATGATCCTGATTATTGGGAAACGAAGAAGAACGACTGGCCCAAAAACTTTGCAGAAGCCAAAATAAAGGCACGGGTAAATATTAAACTGGAAACGACAGGTGCTAGAATTGAAACCATCAACCAAGAAAAGTAAACGCAAATACCGTTATGTACTGGCTGGTTTCTGGATGTTTACCCTGCTTTACACGTTCAGTTATTTAAAGAATCATGACTTTCTTCACTTAACCCGATGGATCAATAACATGTTTGTACCGATTTACGAAATGTGGTTTGGAGGTTAACGATGAATCACACCTTGAATCGATGGCAGCTATTTCTATTAACAGTCAGCTTCCTGACAGGAAGTTCGTTATTGATGGCGCCCAATCTGACATCCTTTTATTCCAAACAGGATGCATGGCTGTCTATGATTACAGCCATAGCTATTGGGGTCCTGATTAATTCGCTTTGGATTTACCTTTTGTCGCTCTATCAGTATCAATCCATTTTTGACATAGTAGAAACGGTTAGCGGCAAATGGATAGGGAGCATTCTTTCGCTCATCATCGTATATTACTCCCTTCATTTGTGTTCGTATGTCGTCAGAAATGTCAGCAACTTCATGATTTCAAGCGTACTCCCGGATACGAACGCATGGACCTTTCAGGTCATGCTGATTCTTGTTTCTTTGTATTCGTGCTATTATGGGCTGAACAATATTGCACGAGTGAACGAATTCTTAAACCCGATCATGGCGGTTCTCTTTATTGCATCACTTTTATTAACGCTTAACCGGTTTGATATCAGATATTTTAAGCCGGTTATGGAGGAGCCGCTTACGAAAATCTTGCAAGGGGCTTATACGACGACCGGTTTTCCGTTTATTGAGGTCATACTGTTTGGCACCGTTTTTACCTATGTGAAGAAAAAGAAGAAGCTGATGAGAACTTACTTGAATGCGATTGTCGCGTCAGGAATTATACTCCTCATTACCATTATCGTAGCCATAGGCTGTGACGGCTACTACATGGTCAGCCGGACTACATTTCCTACATTTGAACTGATGCGCGCCATTAATATTGTTAAACTTTTGGAGCGGATCGAGATCCTGATTGCCGTTGTTTGGATAGTCGGGATTTTTGCCAAAATCGTAATCTGTTTTCTTGCTGCTATGATGGGACTGCAGCAGGTTGCCAAGCACCATTCTTATGGACCGTTTCTTCTTCCTGCGGGTTTGCTTGTATGGGCAATGAGCAACCATCAACACAGCAATACGATGGAATTTACCGATTTCGTCGCAAAAAACTGGACGCTCTGGTGGTTTACTCTATATATTCTTTTGATTGTGGTGCTGATCATTGGAGTAATCCTTAAAAAAAATAAGAGATCTGAACCATAAAAAGAACCCGCCCATTTGAGCAGGTTCTTTTTTAGTTTAAAGCCGTTTTTAGCTGACGGTATTTTGCAGACAGGCTGGATGCGGATGTGCCATACCGTTTGGCTACTTCAGGTTGTGTGGCAGACTCATTCAGGACGTCCTTGGTCGCCAAATAATGAAGAGCGGCTGCGTAGGGCTGTTCTTTACGGATAATTGGATTTTGTGTCTTGTTCCACACATTCCAAATTCTTTCTGCCTCATTGTAGATCTCCTCTGATGCGTTCTCTTTAAGCAAAGATAGAACTCTATCAGCCGGCTGCGGGACAGCGTCTTCATCAGCTGCTTTCTCTTGTTTCGACAAAAGAACTTGTAGAGCTTTAGGAAAATCATCTTTCAAGGTTATTTTCAAGTCATTCAGCGCATCTAAGCGGTTTTGCAATTCTCCCTGAGGAATCTCTGCAAAATCAATGTAAAATTCGTAATGTTCTCCAGTGTAGATAATAGAACCTGCTAGATTGCTTCCGTCGTGAGGAAGAATCTCAGAATTAAATTCGACCGTGTATTCCTGATCGGTCATCACATCTTGTAATAAAAAGGTATTTCGGTTCACTTTTGAGATCATTTTATAAACAGAAGGGAAACTCTTCTCCCAGTCTGCTATGATATCCAGGATTTCCGGCTGTTCTTTCCCTTTTTGCTCTTTAAGGTAATACGAAATTGGTGATCTGCCGTCCTTCACGTCAGAATGGAACATCAGCCAGCAAACCATCAGATTCGCATACGTTTGTTCTTCATCTCTTCCAATCTTGTATTTTTCTATGTAATTGCGTGTTTGGCTCCCCATTTCTTCATGAAAATGGTCAAAGGCAAACTTAGCTAAGCCTTCCTGATGGCGGCTCACTTCCACAATTTTGTTTAATTGAACGGTTGTGACCGATCGAAAACAGCAATTCTTATATTTTTTCCCGCTGCCGCATGGACACGGTTCGTTTCTTCCTACTTTGTTCATGTTACCCTCCGTACTTCACTGCTCTTGTTGTAAATAAATCACTTTGTAAATACTAGCATATTCGGGTGATATTGCAACTCAAAGCTATAAAATTACCATATATTGTAACGAACAGGTGCTTTGGGTCGTCTATAGATAAAAGGGGGACATGATGATGATAAAAAAGAGAAATCAACAGTTTATGGCCGTATGGGTGCTGATCGTTTTAGTTCTGGCGTCGTGCAGCAGCAAGGATGAAAACATGGCATCAAAGTCGTCTGAAGGGGGAAGCTCTTCCACCAGCATGAAAAGGGAATCCGCTAAAGAAGACAAGCAGCCTGCTGCCGACCAAGGACGAAAAATGATTTACACGAGTGAAATTATAATAAGCGTTCAAAACATTAAGAAGGCCCGGAGTGAAGTGGAACAACTCACAAAAAAAATGGGCGGCTATATCGTTGAAAGTGAATTCTTGTCTGAAGAAGAAGGGCAAAATGGGGGTTACCTGAAAATAAGAATTCCAAAGGAAGATTTTCTTGTTTTCACAAAAAAGGCAGGAGAATTAAGTTCTGGGAGCCCTCATGAAATCATAAATGGACGAGATGTTACAGAGGAATATACTGATTTGGAAGCAAGGCTGAAGGCAAAGCGCATTGTTCGTAACCGTTTGGAAAGCTTCATGAAAAATGCAGTAAAAACAGAGGATCTCCTTGCCATATCAAAAGAACTATCAGGAGTGCAGGAACAAATTGAAAAAATCCAGGGCAGAATAAACTATTTAGAGAATCAAAGCGATTTTTCAACGGTTACGGTCCATTTTGATGTGAAAAATATTGGGACGAAGAACAATAAAGAGCTGAATACCTGGGGAAAGTCAAAGACTTTATTTAAAGAGACGTGGAATAGACTGGTTCATACTATTTCCTATCTTATTATTGCACTCATTGGATTGTCGCCTGTCATTATCCTTTTCGTGGCTATTGGAGGAGCATGGCTTTACTTATGAAGAAAACAGCGTTCAAAAAAAGAAACCAAACCGTAAAAGGTTTGGTTTCTTATCCAAGGAATTTTATATATTCATCTGTCAGTTTCATGAACAGTTTTTCATCACGTTTTTCCAGGGCTTCATCTATTTTTTCTTTATAACGTTTCATCTGATGGGCGTGCAGCGACTCATCAAGGATCATCTGAGCAACCATATTAAAAGCGAACGGGTCATTTTTCTTCTGAAGTTTATATTTCACAAGATCGTTCATGTCTTTATTATACGATGTATTGTCTTTCATGCTCTATTCCTCCTTGAACTTTTTTGCAGAAGCTTGTAGGATTGAAAGCTCATGCGTTAATGGGTTTTTACTAGTATACTTATCAATGGTAATAATAGCAACAGTTTAATCTGAAAATTTAGTTTTTTTCATTTTGCTTCTCAATTTTTAAATCAGCCAGGACTTCATCTATAGAATGGAATTTTTTACTGTCCAGCTGTTCACCGCCTTCCATATCAAATACTTTTAATTCGTAAACATCTTCTGCAGGGTTATATTTGACTTCGACGGGATTGGTGTAATTTCTTGAGAAGGATTCTTCTGTTTGTGAATGACTGTAAACATCTTCTGGATTTTGTTTTAAATTTTGCAGTTTCTCTCTAATATTCATAATTTCTCTCCCTCCAGATTTTCTATCGGGTGTTGTATAAATAATGCCCGTATCCGTTCGTTTTTAAACACAGCAGCCTAACTTTTCGACAAATTTTATCCCTTGTTTGACGCTTTGGCCGCTGTCATATAGGATAGAAATAACATCATACATCGTATACCACTAGGGGAGCTTTGATTTAAAGCTGAGAAAAGAAATGTCTTTGACCCTTTGAACCTGATTCGGTTAATACTGGCGGAGGGAAGTGGCTTAAACTTTTATCAGCATTCATGTTTAAGCCGCCTTCTCTTCAGATGGCGGCTTTTTAGCGGTCGAAGGAGGTCATGTTCAGCTTCAGTGCACAGGGACCTTAACAGAACGGGCCACTTGCGCTCTTCTAGTGGTGAAAGGAGTTCTTCCATATGTTAAAAACACCAAAAGCATTAACAGTTGCAGGATCAGATTCAGGAGGGGGAGCAGGAATCCAGGCCGATTTAAAGACGTTTCAGGAATTGGGAGCCTATGGAATGTCTGTCATCACAGCTGTGACCGCACAGAATACATTAGGTGTTCAGGGGATCCACCCGGTACCTGTTGAGATGATCATGAAGCAGTTAAACAGCATAGAAGAGGATCTTCGTCCTGAAGCTTTAAAAACGGGTATGCTTTTCAGTGCAGAAATTATAGAAGCGGTATCTCATCATATTCGAAAGTATGAATGGAAAAACGTTGTTGTGGATCCTGTAATGATCGCGAAAGGGGGGGCTGACCTTCTGAGAAGGGATGCAGTAGAAGCCCTGAAAAAACAGCTGATTCCTCTAGCCTCGATCCTGACACCGAATATTCCCGAAGCTGAGCAGCTAACTGGAAGAAGCATTTCCACAAAGCAAGACAGGGAGGATGCTGCAAAATTTTTGCATGATTTAGGAGCAGGAATGATCGTGATCAAAGGAGGCCATCTCTCTCATGATAAAGCGCCAGTCGACTTGTTTTATGATGGCGAGAAGATGCATGAGCTGGAAGGAAGAAGGATTGATACACCGCAAACCCATGGAACCGGCTGTACGTTTGCAGCTGCCATTGCTGCTGAACTGGCACTTGGAAAAACCCCGTTTCATGCTGTAAAAACAGCGAAAACTTTTATTCAGGAAGCAATCAGCCACCCGCTTCATATTGGCAGCGGGCATGGGCCGACAAACCATTGGGCATACAGGAGGAATCAGGCATGAACGAACTGAGTGTGCTTTTAGAAGACATTAGAAAGAAAAAACCTCTGATTCATCACATCACTAACCAAGTAACGATGAATTTTTTAGCGAACGGCATCTTGGCAGCTGGAGGAAGCCCGATGATGGCTCATCATTATGAAGAGGCTGAAGAAGCCGTCATGGCAGCTGACGCACTGGTTTTAAATATTGGAACCGTTGAACCTGACTTAGTTAATGCAATGGTTTTGGCTGGAAAAAAAGCGAAGGAACTGGGCATTCCTGTCATTTTGGATCCGGTGGGTGCAGGACTTTCCCAATTAAGGAAGAAAGCCGTTGAAGAGCTGGTAGAAAAGGTTTCTCCCGATGTCATTTGCGGCAATGCTGCAGAGATCTCCTTTTTGTATGGAGGTGACTGGGGTGGCAAAGGGGTTGATGGTGAACTATTAGGAAACGATGATGAGCTTGCTTTGCATGCGGCCAGAAAGCTCGGTTCGGTTATTGTCATTACAGGAAAACAGGATGAAGTGAGTGATGGAAAGGAATGCATAGCGATTAGTGGCGGACATGAAATATTGTCTTACGTGACAGGGACCGGCTGTTATTCAACCTCTCTCATCGGTTTGTTTATGGCCAGATCTCTGGAAACCGGCCTTTCCTGCTGCCTGAG
The DNA here is from genome assembly GCF_036216745.1 of Fictibacillus sp. B-59209. NCBI lineage: Bacteria > Bacillati > Bacillota > Bacilli > Caryophanales > Fictibacillaceae > Fictibacillus > Fictibacillus sp. B-59209. The sequence goes on from NZ_JARMMC010000008.1 coordinate 346,090, forward strand.
GGCCGCGGGCGCTTTGACGATGCTGGGAATCTGTGCTGAACGCGCTCAAGCCGTTTCGGCAGGACCAGGCTCCTTTCAGACAGCATTATTGGATGAGCTCTATCTATTAAACCCTGAAGACTTGAAAACGGCCGGCAGGTGGAGCTAAGGAGGCTTACAGATGGATTATAATACCCTTAAACAGCAGTTAAAAGTTTATTTTATTATGGGAAGCTTAAACTGCAGAGCTGAACCTGAACAAGTGCTGGAGCAAGCGCTAAAGGGAGGAGCGACGCTTTTTCAATATCGTGAAAAGGGCGAAGGGTGTCTATCACCTGATCAGAAATATGCCTTAGCTCTTAGCTTGCAGAAAATCTGCGGAAAATACCATGTTCCTTTTATTATTAATGATGATATCGATCTCATGATCAGCCTGAATGCCGATGGTCTGCATGTCGGGCAGGAGGATGGAGATCTCAATCAAATCCGCAGCCGCATCCCCGATAAAATTCTTGGCGTTTCGGTTCACAATGTTGAAGAAGCAGAAGATGCATTACGGGCTGGAGCAGATTATTTAGGAGTGGGCCCGATTTTTGATACAAGTACAAAGATGGATACGCGTGATGTTATGGGGTTTTCTGTTTTAAAAGAGCTAAGAGCAGCAGGGATTACAGCACCAATCGTGGGAATAGGCGGCATTTTTAGAGAAAACGCATTTGAAGTAATCGAAGCCGGAGCGGATGGAGTATCTGTCATATCAGCCATCAGCCAGCATGTGGATCCAGAGAAGGCGGCAAGCGGTCTGCTTGAACGGGTAGAGAAGGCATGGAAAGCAAGACCCATTAATTAAATAGGGATATGGCACCGAACAACCGTGTTCTTCGTACTATAAAAGAGTACGCAAGAAAGAGGTGCCACGATGAAAAAGAGAAATAAGATATGGGCGTATTCGGAAATGGTACTGCTGTTCCTCGGCTTTTTGCTGGCTCTATGGAATGGAATGTACATTAACAGTCCGGCCCTGTTATTCGGAATCTTAGCTGCAGTATTTTTGTTTCGTGCCATTGAACGATATTATTTCAAACTTAAAACAGAGTTTTTTTTCAATACAGCTATGGTATTAATCTTTATCCTATTGGCCGTTATGCCGCTATTAAAGTGACAGAAGCACAAGCTTCTGTCACTTTTTTTGATTAAAATTAGAAATGTTTGACAAAGATAAGCCTATCGTAATAAAATGATTTTACGTAAAATAAATTTTTTAAGTGAGGTGAACCAGTGAAAAAGAATGCATCGATTGAAGAGACGTATCTTGTAACGCTGCCTGAACAGGCTGCGGCTTTGCTCCATCCCATTCGTTCCGAGATGCTCAGTGCTCTAAAAGAACCGGCTTCTGCAACAGAAATAGCAAAGCTGCTCAATGAGTCACCGCAGAAGATCAATTACCATCTAAAGGCTTTAGAAAAAGTAGGGCTTGTTTTCAGAGCAGGAACGAGGAATGTGAGGAATTTGGTAGAAGTACTTTATCAAGCAGTGGCAAAAACGTTAATTTTTTCTGACTCTCTTGGCTTGTCACCGGAAACTTCACAGAAATTAAAAGATCAGCATGCGCTGGCCCACGTTCTCACCTTAACTGAAACCATGAAGAAAGATGCGCTGCAGCTCATGGAAAAAGCAGAGGATGAACAAATTCCAAGTGCCATTCTGCAAGCTTCAGTTTCCTTGTCCAATGAGGAGGAACGCAACCAGTTCATTAATGAGTATTTCTCACTGCTTCACCAGCTTGTTGGCAAATATCAGTCTGGAAAAAATGAGCAAGGCGAAGAATATCAGGTGTCTATTGCTGTCTATCCAAAACCGGAAGGAGGAATCGAGGGATGAATGAAGTGAAAAAGCATCCTTCTCTTGCCTGGGAAAAGAGCAAGAAGCAGGCAGATCAAGCCGATAAAGTCATAGCTTTAGTAGAGAAGCGGACTGAAAGGGAAGAGGCAGGGCAAGAAGAAATCAGAACGGAAATTTCGATTGAAAGTGAAGATAATACCCCGGTAAAAGTCATTTATATTACGTCCGGATTCGGAAAAATCGCATCAGAAGGCGCAGCTTCCACACCGATTTGCCAGGCTGCATAACGATTCTATAGGAGGAAGATGAAAATGAATTTAGTCCCAATGGTAGTGGAAACAACTAACCGTGGTGAGCGTTCCTACGATATTTATTCCCGGCTTTTGAAAGACCGTATCATCATCATTGGAAGTGCCATCGATGATAATGTAGCCAATTCTGTTGTGGCTCAGCTCCTGTTTCTCGCAGCGGAAGATCCGGAAAAAGATATTTCCATCTACATCAATTCTCCAGGAGGGTCGGTTACCGCGGGATTGGCGATCTATGACACAATGCAGTTCATCAAGCCTGCTGTTTCAACCATCTGCATAGGAATGGCTGCTTCCATGGGTGCCATTCTGCTGGTCGCGGGGGCAGAAGGCAAACGGTTTGCCCTCCCAAACGCAGAAGTCATGATTCATCAGCCGCTAGGAGGAACACAAGGGCAGGCTGCAGATATGATCATCCATGCCAAGCGAATTATAAAAACGAGAGAAATCTTAAATAAGATCATTTCAGACCGTTCAGGACAGCCGCTTGAGCGTGTCGAAAAAGATACCGACAGAGATTTCTTCATGACGGCAGCACAAGCTCTTGAATACGGGATCATCAATAAAATCATTGAAAAATTATAAGTAGTTTTTTTTGGAGAGGAAGAGCGCTGCCGCTCTTCCTTTTTGATTTTCCGGCAGGATTTAAATTCTAAAAGTCGAAAAGTATATACCTGTCTATTTCATTAACATTTCAAGGAGACAAAAATATGGTTAATCAAAAGAGCAACAAAAATTTTGTTGTTGCAGGCCTGCTGCTCGGAATTCTCATGTCCGCTATGGACAACACAATAGTGGCAACAGCCCTCGGAACAATCGTTGCTGAATTGGGTGAGCTGGACAAGTTCATTTGGGTAACATCCTCGTACATGATTGCGTCAGTGGCAAGTATGCTTATTTTCGGAAAACTTTCTGACATGTATGGAAGGAAAAAATTTTATATTACAGGTCTGGGTCTCTTTATTATCGGATCGGTTCTGTGCGGAATGGCAGACAGTATGACACAGCTTTCCGTTTACCGTGCGATACAGGGAATCGGCGGTGGTGCCCTGATGCCGATTGCCTTTACGATCATTTTTGATATCTTTCCGGTAGAGCAGCGAGGGAAAATGACAGGCCTTTTTGGTGCCGTCTTTGGAATGTCCAGTGTCTTCGGTCCTCTGCTAGGTGCATATTTGACCGACTACTTGGATTGGAGGTGGATTTTCTATGTTAATTTGCCGCTCGGACTGCTTTCGCTTTTCTTTATCTTGAAGTATTATTTTGAATCTCTTGAGCACAGAGAACAAAAAATTGATTATTTAGGAGCGAGCCTGCTCGTAGCTTCGATCGTCAGCTTGATGTTTGCCCTCGAATTCGGAGGAAAAGATTATGAATGGGATTCCGCACTTATCCTATCTTTATTTGCTGCATTTGCCGTTCTCTTTATCCTTTTTATTCTAGTAGAACGACGTGCGGCAGACCCTATCGTTTCTTTGAATCTCTTTAAAAGCAGACTGTTTCTGTCCAGCCAGGGCATCGCCTTTTTCTACGGTTCTGTCTTTATACTAGCTACCATGTACATTCCCATTTACATACAAGGTGTGTTTGGCGGTTCGGCAACAAACGCTGGATTAATTTTAATGCCAATGATGATCGGGGTTGTTGTGGGGAGCCAGACAGGAGGGCGTACCGTCATCAACTCTTCCTATCGAAATGTGATGCTCGTTTCCGGCAGCATTTTCCTGGTGGGTGTTTACTTGCTGAGCACCATGTCAGCCGACACTTCTCGGCTCATGGTCACTCTATATATGGTTCTGACAGGAATTGGAGTAGGGTTTTCCTTCCCTGTTCTAAGTATGGCTTCTGTCCATATGCTTGATCCTCGTCAGAGGGGATCTGCTAACTCACAGAATGCATTCTTCCGCCTGATTGGAATGACTCTCGGTATCACCATCTTCGGTACGATTCAGAATAATCTGCTGACCGATAAATTAAAAGATGCATTGCCTCAGTTCTCTAAGTTTCAAAAGAATATTGATTCGCGGGCTCTCCTTCAGCCGGAGGTCCGTAAACAAATACCGCCTGAAGTCCTCAATAAAATGACGGGAATTCTGGCAGATTCCATTGCAAAAATCTTTCAGTACTCCCTGATCTCTGTGGTCATCGCTCTGCTGTTCATTATCTTTATGGGCAAGGCCCGTGTGAAAGAATCCGACAATGCAGAAAGCGGAAGAAGAAAAGCATCAGAAGAGTAATCTTCTGATGCTTTTTTTGTCTAGCTCCATCGTTCTTCTTTTTATTTGTAAAAATCCGTAAAAGAATGATAATCTTTAACAATATAAACCAATTAGAGAAAGAAGGATATGTCATGGGTGTTGCTTCGTTAAAAAAGGAACCCTCGTCATCAGCAACCATTTACAAGATGCTTTTTGCGATCAGTTTTGTGCATCTGTTAAACGATGCGATGCAGGCGGTTATTCCAGCTATTTTTCCGATCCTAGAGAAGTCTATGAATCTGTCTTTTGCCCAGCTTGGATGGATTGCATTCTCACTGAACATTACCTCTTCCATCATGCAGCCGGTTGTAGGCTGGTATACGGATCGGACCACATCACCATATTTGCTTCCTCTTGGGATGGCATCCAGCTTGATCGGAATGGTTGGCATCGCTTATTCTAATAACTTTACGTACATATTGCTCTCGGTTATCCTGATCGGCCTTGGTTCTGCTGTTTTTCATCCGGAAGGATCACGTGTTGCGTATATGGCAGCCGGGAAGAGGAGAGGATTGGCACAATCGATTTATCAGGTTGGAGGGAATACAGGAAATTCATTGGCGCCTGTCATGACAGCTCTTGTGTTCGTTCCGTTCGGCCAGTTTGGAGCGATATGGTTTACATCAGCAGCAGCCATGGCCATCATCGTCCTGGTTTTTGTGTCTGGATGGTATCGGTCAAGGCTTGTAAACTTTCCGAGAGTGACAAAAAAGCCGTCTAAGAAAGCTGCAAATCCAAAAAGAAAGAAGCAGATTATCTTTGCCGTATGTCTTTTAGTCTTTCTTGTATTTGCGCGATCTTGGTATTTTTCAGGAATATCAAACTTCTACCAGTTTTATTTGATTAAGGATTATGGCCTTTCCATTCGCCATGCGCAGTATTATATTTTTGTCTTTCTGGCAGCTGGCGTTCTCGGAACTTTTTTTGGAGGACCGATGGCCGACCGATTAGGAAAGAGAAATATGATTTTCTGGTCGATGCTGGGTTCTGCTCCGCTCGCACTCCTGCTGCCATATGTCAGTTTAATTTGGATCTATCCAATATTCTTGCTGCTCGGTTTTATTCTAATGACCAGTTTTTCAGTGACGGTTGTTTATGCTCAGGAACTGCTTCCCGGAAGGATTGGTATGGTATCCGGACTGATTGTCGGGCTTGCTTTTGGAATGGGAGCTCTCGGTTCGGTTATCCTCGGAAACCTGGCGGACGCCTTCAGTGTACATTTCATTATGGTATTGGTCAGTTTTTTTCCAATAGCCGGTATACTGACTTTTTTACTACCCCGAGATCAAACAGTAAAAGCGTGGGAACAGGAAGCAAATCAATAAAAAATGGGGCTGTCCAGAAAGTCGAAAATTGACCTTCAGGCAGCCCCTTTTTGGCTTGAAAAATCTTCAATGAAAAGTTAATTGAAGTGGAAGATGCGAGACTCCTCGAAAATGAACTTCACATTTTCTTCGTGCGATATAACGCTGCCGA
>NZ_JARMMC010000009.1:0-49674 GCF_036216745.1 Fictibacillus sp. B-59209
CTGTAGGAAAGCTGTTTTCGTAACCTTTGTTGCTTTTGAGAGTGGTTGATTTCCGTTTCAGGATGCTCGCTTTCCGCGGGGCGGGCGGTGAGCCTTACCGGCGCCAGCGCCGGTGGATCTCACCTGTCCCGCTAGTCCCGCAGGACAAGGAAGGCTTCGGCAGCGTTATATAGCACGAAGAAAATGTGAAATTCATTTTCGAGGGGTCTCGTACCTTGCACTCCAATCAACTTGTCAATGAAGACTCTTTACAAAAATGTTCCAAAGCAACAATCTATTAGAAAAGAGCCTTTGAAAATGATGCGTTTTGCAAGTAAAATGTGTCGAATCGCAAGTAATTCGGGCATTTTCGCAAGTAACGCACGGAAAGTCGCAAGTAATCTTTGTCGAACCGCAAGTAATAGCACCAATTCCGCAAGTAAACCAAAAGATCCGCCTCAAAACACCTGAGAGCGGATCCTTTTATCCTCATTAAATTAATGCCACCAAGGAAAGACCTTCTGAAACCACCCTTTTCTCTTCTGATCGAGTCCGCTGTCATCCAGCGGGCGGTCCCCCGCATGCTCGTGGCAGTATTCTGTTGGCTCTGTTCCTTCTATATAATACGTACGCCGCTTCACTGGGCAATTTTCCGTAGCAAGTTTTCCGTTTTTTGGATTGACCATCACACTGACGACGCCTTTTGGCTTCTTAAAGGCAGTTGCTGGCTCATTTTTTAAGGCGTCTTCCATGTAATGGACCCAGATTTTTTTGGAATAGCTCCCATCGTTGATCCGGTTGATCTCTTTTCCCTGGTCATAGCCGATCCAGACGCCTGTTGTGAGCTGCGGTGTAAAGCCGACCATCCAGCTGTCGGTCGGTGTGGAGCCGGATTTTCCTGCAGCCGGACGGGTCAAGTACTGATCAATGCTTGAGCCGGTGACCTTCGTGTAGTCGTTCAGCTTTTCATCAAACATCCCTTTCATCAAGTCGGTCATAACGAAAGCGGCCCGTTTGTCGAGAACCTGTTTCTTCTCATATTGATGCTCATAAATAACGTTCCCTTTGCTGTCGGTGATTTTCTTAATGAAAACCGGTTCGACCCTTTTGCCTCCGTTCGCGAATAGGTTATAGGCGTTCGTCATCTCCATGACGCTTACCCCTTTTGTTCCGAGAGCTAAGGAAGGAACACTGGATAAAGGGCTCTTGATCCCGAACTGGCGCGCTGCTTTGACAAGTTTTTTCGGCCCGAGATAAAGGTTGGTCTTGACCGCATAAATATTATCGGATAGCGCCAGAGCTTCAGAGAGAGTGATGAAATCATAGGCATACAGGTTGTTGTAGTTCTTTGGCTCATAATCCTTTTGCCCGTCCCCCATCGCAAACGAGGTCGGTTCACTCTTAATGGCAGTGGATGGCGTATAGCCGTTTTTTAACGCTGTATAGTACAAGAACGGCTTAAAGGTTGAACCTGGCGCACGTTTTGCCTGGACGGCCCTGTCAAATGGACTTTCTGCAAAACTCCGGCCGCCGACGAGTGCTTTAACGTCTCCGTTCCTCGGATCCATGGAGACAAGAGCGGTCTGAATGGAGGAATTTTGATCGATTCGTTCCTCAATCTCCTTTTCGGCGGCTTTCTGCATGGAAACATCCAGGGTCGTGTAGATGTGAAGTCCGCCAAGCTCTACCAGCTTTGGGTCGATTTTTAGCTTGTTCTTCAGTGTCTTCATAACCTCAGCCTGAAAGTAAGGCGCGATTTTTGGCTTTTGTTCTTCTTTTTCGCTCACGATCGTAAGCGGAGCTGCAGCTGCAGCCGCTGCTTCCTTCTTAGACAAGAACTGGTTTTTCTCCATTGCTCTTAAGATGATGGACTGCCGCTCTTTTGCCCGTTCTTCATGATAGAGAGGAGAATAATAGGCTGGCCCTTTTGGTATGCCTGCCAGCATGGAGGCTTCGGAAACGTTGAGATGGCTTGAATCTTTGCCGAAATAATAAGCAGAAGCGGATTGTATGCCATATGTTCCGTGGCCGTAATAGATGGTATTTAAATAACCTTCGAGAATATCATTTTTTGAATAATTCATCTCCAGTCTTATCGTGTAAAAGGCTTCCATCGCTTTTCGAAACCACGTTTTATCATGAGTTAAAAAGAGATTCCTCGCAAACTGCTGGGAGATGGTGCTCGCTCCCTGAACCTTTGCTCCGGCCCTGATGTCTGCCAGCAGAGCGGCGGCGATTCGTTTTAGATCGAAACCGTGATGATGATAGAAATTCTTATCTTCTATGGCGATAGTTGCCTGTATAAGGGCAGGGCTCATTTTGTCCAATGGAACCCAAAAACGCTTCTCACCGGAATTATTGATTTCGCCGATCTCTTCTCCATCCCGGGCATGGATGACAGTCGTCTGCGGAACGAGCAAAGGAGGAGGGCCCATCAGTTTGGCCAGCAGCAGCACGCCGAGAAGGCATACAGCCATTCCTCCGCCCATAAAGGCGGCCAGTTTGCCGATTGTTTTTGCTTTTTGTAGTGCAGTGTACTCCTTCCAGCGCTTGATCCAGGACATGCCTATACCCTCCTTCATTTTTTCATTAAATGTTTGCATAACCATTGATGCACTTTGGAGCGGTTGATTTCCGTTTCAGGCTGCTCGCTTTCCGCGGGGCGTGCGTTGAGCCTCTTGGCGCAAGCGCCTGCGGGAGTCTCAACTGTCACGCTCATCCCGCAGGAGTCTCGCACCTTGCACTCCAATCAATTTGTCAAGGAAGCTCTGTGCCAATAGTGACCATGCTCAATATTTTTAAAAAAAGCTTTTCATTAACTAGTATGGGAGGACAAGGCATCTTCTAAACGTAGGGAGAGAGGGAAATGTTATACTTGTCCCATACAGAAGGACGAAACAGGAGGGTTATGGCGTTGATTTTAAAAAATGCACGATATCTTAATGAAATGAATGGAACTTGGACGGCGAGGCAGGATGATATATTAATAGATGGAAATACGATCAAAGAGATAGGGAGCCTGGAGCACCTGTACAGCGATCATGAAGTGTGGGATGTGAAGAACTTTCTTATCATGCCAGGCCTCATCAACGGGCACCAGCATACACCGATGTCCTTGCTGCGCTGCTACAGTGATGATCTGCCATTAATGGATTGGCTCAATAAAAAGATGCTGCCGGCAGAGATGAAGATGACGAGTGAAGACCGCTACTGGGGAGCCATGCTGTCCATGGCGGAAATGATCAAAAGCGGTACGACGGCTTATGCCGATATGTACATAGATATGGACACGATTGCAAAAGCGGTGCAGGAGACCGGAATACGTGCCTCGTTGGCAAGAGGGATGATCGCGATGGACTCCAACTACAGTGACCGTATCGAGGAATCACGCCAGCTTGTGGAGCGATGGAACGGAAGCGCTGAAGGTCGGATCACGGCAATGGTTGCCCCGCATTCACCATACATGTGCCCGCCGGATTTCTTAAGTGACGCTGTAAAGCTGGCAAAAGAACTGGATGTGCCGCTGCACACCCACCTTGCAGAGACCTCGGATGAGCGGGTGATGATTCAGGAACGGCACGGCATGAGCCCGGTGCAATACTTGCAGGCGGCTGGATTTTTTGAAGATACAAGGGTTGTTCTTGCGCACGGCGTTCACTTTACGGAAGAAGACCTTTCCATTCTGGAATCGGTTAAGGGCGGCATCATTCACAATCCGGTGAGCAACGCCAAGCTCGGGTGCGGAACAAGCAATGTGGTTGAGCTGAAAAAACGCGGGCTTAAGGTAGGGTTGGGAACAGACGGTCCGGGAAGTGCGAGCACACTGGACATGTTTATGGAAATGAAGGCAGCAGCCTGGATGCAAAAATTGCTTCATGAGGATGCTTCTTCCCTATCCGCTCATGAAGTATTGACAATGGCAACGCAGAACGGTGCTGAAATTCTTGGGATCGGCAAGGAAACAGGAAGTATTGAACCTGGCAAAAAAGCGGATCTGCTGTTTCTTAACATGAACCAGCCGCATCTGCTGCCGGCACATCATGATGCTTCTCTTCTTGTGTATGCCGCTGCGGGTCAGGATGTTGATTCTGTCATGATCGATGGGAAGATTGTTATGAAAAATCGGGAACTGTTGACGATGGATGAAGAGAAAGTGATGTTTGAAGCGAAGCAAAGTGCAGAAAATCTTTTGAAGCGGCTTTAATGAGGCTTCACTGACAAATTTTCATAATGATGGTATGATAAAGGCAGAAACGTAATAAAATAAGACCGCTGGCATGCTGGCCAGCGGCTGTCAATAGTCGGCTCTCCCCAGGGGGATCGGCTATGATTCAAAGCAAAGTCAGAAAAATAGACCGTTTCCTTGAGTTGGGGCTGAAGGGTGGTCTATTTTTTATGCGATAAAACAGAAACGATAAGGGACGCAAAAGCGACCGCAAACATAAGCGCTTCAAATATCGTCAGAGGCATCACCCCCTTTCGCGTAAAGCCTTTACACGATTGGTTGAGCTTTTAGCTTATAGGAGTGCGCCGACCACCCTAAGGAACCTATACTATTGTCTTCTCATTATACCATCTGCCGCGAGATAACATTCAATGTTAAAAAAGATAGGAAAAAAGGCGGCTATGGAAACTGGTTTTTCATTTGGGTATCCATTTACTTTGCGGTACTATAAAAAGAGAGAAATTTCCGAATATAATAGAAGGCAAGGTGAGAAGATGAAGGTTGTTGTGTTTGGTGCAGGCGCCTTAGGAGTCTATTTTGGGGGAAGGTGGCTTGAGGCGGGCCACGAGGTCTCCTTTTTAGTACGGGAAAGAAGAAAGAGAGAGATCGAGGAGCAGGGCCTGTTTATCCATAGTGTGGCAGGAGATTACGAGCTGGATGAACCAAAGCTGATTCTTCATCCGGATGAGGCGGGCTCCTGTGATCTTGTTTTGCTATCTTTAAAAGGCTATCATCTTGAACAGGCGCTTCCTTTCCTGAAACTTCTTGTTGGACAGGGAGCTCGAGTCCTTCCTCTGCTGAATGGGATCGAACATATTTATAAGCTTCAGGACGAGCTTGGAGAGGATGCTGTGCTCGGCGGCTTGGCTTTTATCATTGCCACCCTGGACGAGAAAGGGCATGTGATACATACGAGCGGGCAGCATGACATTGTTTTTGGTGCGCTAGTTTCTTCACAGCAGGAAATGTGTGAATCCCTTTATCAAATGATGGAAAAAAGCAGGATGAATGCTGCACTGAGTCCTGACATTATTAAAAGTCTCTGGCAAAAATATATGTTCATTACGGCTTTCTCAGGAGTAACAACGGCAGCCAACCTGCCAATCGGAAGAATACGAGAACAAGAGGAGACACTTCAGCTGTTCCGTTCCGTGTTGACGGAAATGAAGAACCTTGCCAATACTTTTCAAGTCGGACTGGAAGAACAGGACATTGAGGAGACAATGGAACGAATTGAAGGCCTTCCTTACGAAGCTACTTCTTCCATGCATCAGGACAGACGCAAGAGCCTGTTTCTTGAGGTCGATCATTTGCAGGGAGGCGCACTAAGGCTGGCGGAACAAAGTATGCTGGAGCTGCCGTATACCGCAGCTTTGTACGCTTTAATCAAGCCGTTTGAAAGCGGTGTTGTCTCAGTTGCGGCAAAACCGTAGATCGTCAGCTCTCTGGTGTGGGGTTTAACTGAAATTGCGTGTGGAATAACAAAAGGGTAAATGCTATAATCGTTATGTTTGTTAAAAGAACAACGATGCCTGGCATTTCAAATAGAGGAGTGATGAACGTGGAATTATGGTTCACGGAAAAACAGACGAAAAACTTTGGGATTACTGCGAAAATCAAACGCACATATGTGACGGAGCAAACAGAATTCCAAAAGCTTGATATGGTAGAAACAGAAGAATTCGGAAACATGCTTGTGCTTGACGGTATGGTCATGACCACGCAAAAGGACGAGTTTGTTTATCATGAAATGGTAGCACACGTACCTTTGTTTACTCACCCGAACCCAACCCAAGTTCTTGTTGTCGGCGGAGGAGACGGCGGTGTCATCCGTGAAGTACTGAAGCACCCTTCCGTAGAAAAAGCAACATTGGTTGAAATCGATGGCAAGGTTATCGAGTATTCAAAGCAATACCTTCCTGAAATCGCAGGTGAGCTTGATAACCCGCGCGTGGAAGTAAAAGTGGATGACGGCTTCATGCACATCGCAACAAGCGAGAACAAGTATGATGTGATCATGGTTGACTCTACTGAGCCTGTAGGGCCTGCTGCGAAATTATTTGAAAAAGGTTTCTATGAAGGTATCTCAAAAGCGCTGAAAGAGGACGGTATTTTCGTTGCTCAAACAGACAACCCTTGGTTTACACCTGAATTGATCTCAAAAGTATTTAAAGACGTGAGCGAAATCTTCCCGATCACCCGTCTTTATACGGCGAACATCCCGACGTACCCAAGCGGGCTCTGGACATTCACGATCGGTTCAAAACAATACGATCCATTGGAAGTGAACGAAGAGCGTTTCCATGACATCGAAACGAAATACTGGACAAAAGATCTTCAAAAAGCAGCCTTCGCATTGCCGAAGTTTGTAGGAGATCTGATCAAGTAAGGCTGAAGCCGAACTTCAGCGATTATGAAAAATGAGGCGTTTCGCAAGTAAAGTCTCCTTTTTCGCAAGTAAAAGACCGATTTCTGCAAGTAAACTTACCAGTTTTGCAAGTAAAGCCGGCAGTTTCGCAAGTAAACCCATCATTCTCGCAAGTAAATTGCCAAAATGGTCTGAAAGCCGGAGCTGAAGCCACACAGAAAGAGAAAGGGGCAACAAAAGTCATGCGATTTGACGAAGCCTATTCTGGAAATGTATTTATTTTAAGCAAACAGGATTATGATAATGCAGATGCGGTCCTCTACGGAATGCCGATGGACTGGACGGTATCGTTCCGCCCGGGTTCACGATTCGGCCCTGCAAGAATCCGTGAAGTGTCTTTGGGGCTTGAGGAATACAGCCCATACGCGGACAAGCATCTTGAAGAAGTAAATTATTTTGACGCAGGTGACATTCCGCTTCCGTTCGGAAATCCGCAGCGCAGCCTTGATCTTATCGAAGAATATGTTGCAACATTGCTTGACGCCGGCAAGTTTCCACTTGGCATGGGCGGAGAGCATCTCGTATCTTGGCCTATTTTTAAGGCATTGAAGAACAAGTATGATGATTTTGCGATCATCCATATCGATGCCCATGCTGATCTTCGGGAGCAGTATGAGGGAGAGCCGCTTTCCCACTCCACTCCTATTCGCAAGGCGTGCGGTTTGATCGGAGCGGAAAACGTCTACTCTTTCGGTATTCGTTCCGGAATGAGAGAGGAATTCCAATTTGCCAAAGAATCCGGCATGCATATGTATAAGTTCGATGTGGCTGAGCCTTTGAAAAAGGTACTTCCTGCGCTTGCCGGCCGCAATGTCTACGTGACGATCGACATTGACGTTCTTGATCCTGCTCATGCACCGGGTACGGGAACAGCGGAAGCAGGTGGAATCACATCCAAAGAATTGCTGGAAGCGATTCACTTAATCTCCGAGTCTGACATCAACGTGATTGGTGCTGACCTGGTTGAAGTAGCTCCAATCTATGACCCTTCTGAACAGACGCCGATCGCTGCGAGTAAATTCCTTCGGGAAATTCTCCTCGGCTGGGTCAACAAAAAATAATAGTGTAAACAAAGGACTAAAGCCGTTTGTAGGTTTTAGTCTTTTTGTGTCGAAAAAAGTTACAAAATTGTGTCTATTTTGATATAGTTATTAAGGTAAATGAATGCAAAAGCAGAAAGGAGCGAGGGGAATGGGAAATAAGCTTACAAGGTCTATGATGCCTTTTATGCATCAGCTGTCGGATGCCATCATACTTCTAACCAAGGATTTTTCTATACAGGAGATCAATTCAGCCGCAGAAAAAATGACAGGCCGGGCACAGGCGGAGCTGAAAGGCCTACCCATCTCAAGCCTCCTTCCAGACTTGAATATAAAACGAAACAAACAGCAGGCTGTATTGTCTGGAGATATGCATGATTCGATGATTGTGGATGTGAGTATAGATGATCTGGGTACAGATGAAGCATATCAAGTCTGTATTCTCAAGCCTGTAAACACAGATGTTGAAGAAGTTAACTCAGGAGCTATTGAAAATTTTCAGGAAGATCTATTGGTTACCTTAACTAATATTGTGCCTGACTTTATCGGGATTAAGGACGGATATGGGAAATTTGTTTACGCCAATAAATTTTCGGGTGATATATTTGGTTACCCGCATACAGATTTTATCGGAAAAACCGATGCTGATCTTGCCCAGTTAGTTCCTTATTTCAAACCGGTTTTTGATTATTGTATTGAAACCGATGAAGGGGTTTGGCAAGAAGGCAAACTTCAGCGTTGTGTAGAAAAGATTCCGACGGCCTCAGGCGCCAGGATTTTTGATGTATACAAGATTCCAGTCTTTGATGAGGAAGGCGTTCGGAAAAACTTGCTCGTTTTCGGGCGGGAAATCACAGACCAGGTTTTGTCCCATGAAAAACTGCAGGAAAGCGAATCGAGATACAGGCTATTGGCCGAAAACTCTACCGATATAATCTCCACTCATAATGTGGAGGGAGAAATGCTCTACGTTTCACCTGCATGCGAGCAGCTGCTCGGATATACCCCTCAGGAATTGCTGTCCAAAAAAGCCTTTGATCTCTTTCATCCAAGTGATATTAGGCGATCGCTGAAGGTACATGAACAACTGTTAAAGGGAAGCGAAATCAGCAACTTCCAATTCAGGCTGAAGAGCAAGAAAGGCGAATACCACTGTGTTGAAGCGACCTGCCGGGGAATTAAGGATGAATTAACCGGTGAAGTCATTGAAATTATCGCTGTTACACGGGATATATCCGAACGGAAGGAAGCGGAAGAACTGCTTCGCAAGTCTGATAAACTTTCGATTGTAGGCCAGCTTGCGGCTTCGGTAGCTCACGAAATCCGGAATCCGCTTACCGCACTGAAGGGTTTTATTCAGCTTTTTCAATCTAAAGGAATCGTGGACTGCGAGAAATATTATGGCATTATGCTGGATGAGCTGAACCGGATTGAGCAAATCATCACGGAACTGCTGATCCTTGCCAAACCTCAATCCAAGACGGTCGAAAAGAAGGGCATCAAAGAGCTCATTCATTACGTCGTGGACCTGCTTGACCGCCAGGCTCTTGTTCACAATGTCCATATCGTTTGTGATTTGGAGGAAAATCTTCCTCTTATTAACTGTGTGGAAAATGAACTGAAGCAGGTGTTTATTAACTTAGTGAAAAATGCGATTGAAGCGATGCCGGATGGAGGAATCATCCACATCGACAGTGAGCGCAAAGGCAGAAACATTGAAATTATTATTCAGGATCAGGGATGCGGAATCCCGCCTGAAAGCCTAAAGAAACTGGG
Source organism: Fictibacillus sp. B-59209 (assembly GCF_036216745.1). Lineage (NCBI taxonomy): Bacteria > Bacillati > Bacillota > Bacilli > Caryophanales > Fictibacillaceae > Fictibacillus > Fictibacillus sp. B-59209. Next base: position 9,449 of record NZ_JARMMC010000009.1, read on the forward strand.
TGAGCCGTTCTATTCGACAAAAGAGAAGGGAACCGGGCTCGGATTAATGACGAGCTATAAAATCATCCAGGAGCATTTCGGTCAAATCAATATAGAAAGCGATTCCGGCAGAGGTACAGCTGTTAAAATCATCCTTCCAATCGCATGACGCACTTCCAGAAGGAGAAGTGCGTTTTTCTTTGTTTAAGGGTAAGGTTGAAGAAATAGGGAAGAATCCTTTATAATAGTTGAGTTATAAACAATAATCATATGAGATTGGCATACAGAACAAATCAGTGCTTCTGTATTTTAATAGAAATGATAAAAAGGACGGATCCGACATGGATGGACAAGACGCTGTAATTTCGGTCAATTTAATAATGGAAACCGTCATTCAGCATGCAAAGGAGAAAGATGTACATAAAGGCGAAGCAGAAGGAACGCTTTACCGCAAAGGGGATAGTACGTTTCTCAAATATACGGAAGTTATAGAGGGCGCGGGTTCAGTCAACAATGTAATTAAAATGAACCATGAAGGCATAGTCATCTTAAGGAGCGGCAGTGTGGCCATGCGCCAGAAGTTTTTGATCGGGCAGACAACACAGGGGATGTACGATACCCCATATGGCCAGCTATGGATGGAAACAACCACACATCAGATGAATTTCCGCTGGAACCAGCAGAGCAAAGAAGGCGATTTGCTCTTGAAGTATGGACTTGTACTGCAGGGAGAAGACACAGGCAATTATTCGATAAAGATCAATTTTCAGGAGGCAAAGTCATGAACGTTGTAGATCAGGTAAAGCTACATTTAAAACAAGAGATTGAAGAAGCGGTAATTAAGGCAGGATTGGCAGAAAGAGAACAGCTTCCAGAAGTGGTTCTTGAAATTCCAAAGGATAAGTCGCACGGGGACTACGCGACCAATATGGCGATGCAGCTCGCTCGTATTGCCAAGAAAGCACCAAAAATGATTGCAGAAGAAATTCTGAATCATTTTGATAAAAGTAAGGCATCCATCAGCAAGCTTGAAATTGCAGGTCCGGGATTCATAAACTTTTACATGGATAATGCGTATTTAACAGACTTAATTCCAGCTATTCTTAAAGCAGGAAAAGATTACGGAAGAACAGAATTCGGCAGTGGGAAGAAGGTTCAGGTTGAGTTTGTATCAGCGAACCCGACAGGAAATCTTCACCTTGGACATGCGCGCGGTGCAGCTGTTGGTGATTCTCTTTGCAACATCCTTGATCGTGCAGGATATGAAGTCTCCCGTGAATATTATATTAATGATGCGGGAAACCAGATTAATAACCTTGCTTATTCCATTGAAGCACGATACTTTCAGGCTCTTGGGCAAGAAAAGGAAATGCCGCAGGACGGATACTTCGGTAAAGATATTATTGAATTCGGAAAAGACCTCGCTGAAGAGTACGGAGACAAATGGGCTGCAGCTGATGAAAAAGAGCGTTTCAACTTCTTCCGCCAATACGGCCTTGATAAGGAACTTGAGAAAATAAAAATCGATCTGGCTGAATTCCGGGTTAATTTTGATGTATGGTATTCTGAAACGTCCCTTTACGAATCCGGAAAGATCGACAAGGCCCTCTCGAAACTGAAAGATGCAGGGGTTGTCTATGAAGAAGAAGGCGCGACTTGGTTCCGGACAACGGACTTTGGCGATGATAAAGACCGTGTTCTGATTAAGAATGACGGATCGTATACGTATCTGACACCGGATATCTCTTATCACCAGGATAAGCTTGACCGAGGTTTTGAGAAGCTGATTAACATTTGGGGAGCAGATCACCATGGTTATATTCCTCGAATGAAGGCGGCCATCCAGGCGCTTGGCTATGACCGTGAACAGCTCGATGTTTTAATTATCCAGCTTGTTTCCTTGTTCCAAAACGGGGAAAAAGTAAAGATGAGCAAACGTACGGGAAAAGCTGTAACCCTGAAAGATCTAATGGAAGAAGTAGGCATAGATGCAACTCGCTACTTCTTCGCGATGAGAAGCTCTGACACTCATCTTGATTTTGATATGGACTTAGCGGTTTCAAAATCAAACGAGAATCCGGTATTCTATGTGCAGTACGCACATGCCCGTGTATGCAGCATGCTGCGCCAGGGTGCGGAGATGGGCTTGTCCTGCGACGGAGAGCTTGACCTTTCTCACGTCTCCTCTGAAAAAGAGGTTGAGCTGCTGAAAAAGCTCGGCGAATTCCCGGCTGCGATTGATGAAGCGGCTGATAAGATGCTCACCCACCGCATCACGAACTATGTATTTGAACTGGCATCTGCACTGCACAGCTTCTACAATGCTGAGCGAGTGCTCGATGCTGAAAATAAAGAAAAATCAACCGCTCGCTACGCGTTGATGAAGGCCACTCAAATCACGATTGAAAACGCATTGAAGGTTGTGGGTGTTTCCGCACCTGACCGAATGTAAATAGAGGAAAAGACCTGCTGTTATCAATAACAGCAGGTCTTTTTTTATGTCCAGCGCAAGCGGCCAGGCGCTTGCGCTTTTCTGGGGGATAAACTGCGTATCACTGGAGACCATAAACGGAGGGAGGAATGCAGAATGAAGCTGGTTATTTTAGCACTGATTACAGGTGCAGCTGTAGGCATCGTTTTTGCCATGCTTAAGCTGCCGATTCCTGCTCCGCCAGCCTTATCGGGCATTGCCGGAATCGTTGGGATTTACCTGGGATACAAGATCTATCTTTGGGCGTTTTCGCTTTTTATGAAGCCATGAATAAAGAGGGGTGGTTTGTATGGCAGCAAGAGATGTGCATACATCTTACAGAGAATCGGGGTCAGGTCTTCCTCTTGTTTTTATCCACCCTCCAGCGCTGACTTCCCGTATTTTTAAGTATCAGCATGAAGGGCTAAACCAGAATTTCAAAGTGATTACATACGATATGCGGGGACATGGCAACACGCTGTGCAGGGAGGACTCGTTCACGATTGGAACACTGAGTGATGACCTGCTCGCTTTGCTGGATAAACTGGAAATCGAGAAGGCTATCCTGTGCGGTTATTCTGCGGGAGGTACGGTGGCTCAGGATTTTGTTCTGCGCTACCCTGAGAGGGTGCGGGCTCTCGTGTTAAGCGGAGGTTTTCCGCAAGTGGCGTCCTGGTTTTTAGAAAAAGAATTCAGGCTCGGGATCCATCTTGCTGCACATTATCCTCTCTTTTTAATAAATGGTTTGGCTTGGTCCCATAAAGTGGATGGAGAAGACAGGCAAGAAATTGCAGAGGAATGCAAAAAAGGCAGCCAGATGACCTGGCGGCGTTTTTATGAGGAAAGTATGAAGTATAGCTGCACGGAATCCTTGCCTGAGATCCAAGTACCGCTGTTATTGTTTTACGGTTCCCGCTCCTTTTATTTTTTACCCTATAAGGAGATTTATCAAAGACTCGTACCGCATACCGATACCATCATCGTTCCGGGAGCATTCCATCAGATCCCGGTTAAACAGTACAGATTCTTTAACCACGCACTGACCCATTGGGCCGAGTCCGTCAGATGATCAAGGTGCCTCCGCTCATCCGTTTGATTCCCCTTACCTTGGCGAGTTCACCAATCAATCGAATGAGGGCGATATCCTTCTGTTTTGCTTCGATCATCACATCCAGCTCATCCGTAAATGGCTGGATCATTTTAAAGAAAGGCATCACATAGTCGAGGCTTACGAAGTCATGATGGCTTCGGTAGGCCTTTTCTGTTTTTGGTGAAGATAGATGGACTTTAGGCGGCCGCCCGGTGCCTTGCCATGTCGCAATAAAACGGGGAAGAAGTACTTCCAGCGGAACGGAACTGGGGTTGGCCAGGTGATGATGGTAATCAAACATCATGGGTATCCCTTCAGCTTCACATATGTCCAGTGTTTCTTCAGTCGTATAGGTTTTATCGTCATTTTCAAGTGTCATGGTCTGTTTAACGGGAGCAGGCAATTTTTTAATATTTTCATGGAATCGTGCTATGGAAGATTCTTTATCCCCATAAGTACCGCCAACATGGATGTTGATCCGTGCTTCCTTTTCAAGACCCATCGCCTGGAGCATGGCGTAATGGTATTCCATGTCTTTCACAGCATTATCCGTAATATGCTCCTTGGCGCTTGTAAACAGGGTAAACTGGTTTGGATGCAGACTCACACGGAGGCCGTGGGCTTTCACAAGGTCCCCAACCGCACGAAACTCCTCAGCAGTATGCTTTAAATACTCCCATTCGACGTCAGGGTGAGTCGCCAGCGGAACGATCGAGGAAGACATCCGATATAAAGGAAATTGAGAAGCGATGTTGTAGTGAATGATTCGCAGTGCATTTTTTAAATTTGTTTTTGTAATGGAAATTAGTCGCTGTTCCCGTTCCTCTTTTTCAAGCTTTGACCAAGTGGCAAAAGTCATCGTTTTTGACGGTGATGAATCGAAAAGGGTAAGAGCGGTGGAAACAAAACCAAAAGATACAATCATTGCAGCAGCCCCTTTGAAGTCAAGTCATACTCGTTCATTCACCGTTTAAGCATAAAATAAACAAAACTTATAAAAAAGGTAAAAGAACCCGTGAGATCTGAATTTTTGTTTTTGTCCAGAGCGAGAGCCTGTCCAAAGCCGTGACTTGCAGGGTTTCGGAACGGGCTAAGTCTACTTCAATGGCCTTCAGCGTCACTTTAATCAGTTCCGGATCATGGAAAATGCAGTTTACTTCTGAATTGGTAAACATGCTTCGCAGATCGAAATTTGTTGTGCCAATATCGCAGATTTTTTCATCGACCATAAAAACTTTCGCATGGAAAAAACCTTCATAATACTGGTCGACACGGCATCCGGCTTTTAACAGTTCCCTCAGGTACGGATAGGAAGCTTCTTTTACGAGCGGATGATCGGATTTCATCGGGACAAGCAAGATTACCTCCACACCGCGTTTCAGTGCATGAAGGAGAGCTCTCTGCAGGCTGGCATCCGGTATAAAATAGGGTGAGCCGATAAAGATTCGGGTTTGGGCCTGTTCAATTCGCTGCAAGAAGAACGAATAGATCTGTTTGGATGAGAAAAGGGCCGTAAAAGTCTGAGGCCCCTCTTCAAGTTCCGGAAAATAAGAATTCCCGCTTAACTTTTCACACGAAGCCTCCTCCCAATCGAGAAGAAATTGGTGCTGCAAGGAATGGATTACAGGGCCATCCAGCTGTAAATGATAATCGCGCCAATCCCCAAGCTTCGGATCCCTTCCTAAATATTCGTCTCCTACATTGAATCCCCCGGTAAATCCTTTTTTTCCGTCAATAATCGTTATTTTCCGATGGTTTCTACGGTTCAGTTTATAAAAGAAGTAAGGAAATTCGGGCTTAAAGCTATAGGCAAATTGAACCCCTGCCAGCTTCATTTCATGTATGGCTTTCTTTTTTAGGAAAAAACTGCCCATATAATCGACGAGCAAACGGACAGCTACTCCTTCTCTCGCCTTTCTTTTCAGAAGAGATGTCATCTCCTTGCCGATGCAGTCCTCATTGAAAATATAAAATTGAATATGTAAATGATGTTTGGCTTGTTCTATTTCCTCAAACAACGTATCGAAAAAATCCGTACCGGTCGTGATGAGAGCCGCTTTCCCCGTACAGACAGCAGGATCTTCCAGCTCCTTTTTCGCAACATTTTTCTTGCCTAATTGAAAATCGAGCCAAATAAACACTGCTATTATAACGGCTGCAAGCAGGAGGATTAAAATACTGTATACGATGGCCATGACGGTACTCCTTTCTTGTAGAAATAGGTCTGATTAGTATCTCCAAGAATCAGGAGAATCATCGGTGTCAGGCACCCGAAAAAATTTTTTGAATAATATTGACTGAATGCTCATTCAGTTATATTTTTTATGTTATAATGGTTTCAGAAAATTCTCCCCTTTTTGAATAGTTATTTAAGGTGTATATAGGAAAAGGGAAAGCAACAGACAAAGATGAAGGGAGCATAATTGATGAACGGTTTACTGATTTTGAATTGGATTGCCTTTATTCTTGTAACCGCTTACGCCATCTATTTGTTTGCATATGTGGTAAAAACGCGGTATGAATTCATCAAAATGGGTAAAAAAGTCGAATTTGACCATACCGTGCAGGAACGGATTAAAGCTGTGCTTGTCAATGTATTCGGTCAGAAGAAGCTTTTAAAAGATAAAAAGAGCGGGATCATTCATGTGTTGTTTTTCTATGGATTCCTTCTTGTCCAATTTGGTGCGATTGATTTTATATGGAAAGGGCTTGCCCCTGGGTCTCACCTCCCGCTCGGGCCGCTTTATCCCGGGTTCACATTTTTTCAGGAAATCGTAACTTTCCTCATACTTGTGGCTGTCGTTTGGGCGTTTTACCGCAGATATGTCGAAAAGTTGGTACGCCTTAAACGGGGCTTTAAAGCAGGACTTGTCTTACTGTTCATTGGCGGATTAATGCTTTCCGTCCTTCTTGGCAACGCCATGGAAATCCTTTGGCATAATCAGGAACTTGAATGGACGGCACCGATTGCTTCAGGCCTCGCTTATATCCTTGGCGGGCTGCCGGAAGCTGCGGTCGTCACCATATTCTTTATTTCATGGTGGCTTCATCTGCTATTCCTTCTCACGTTCCTTGTCTATGTGCCGCAGTCCAAGCATGCTCATTTGATCGCGGGCCCGCTGAATGTTTGGCTGGGAAGGAAGGATAAAGTAGGAAAACTTTCTTCCATCAATTTTGAAGATGAGACACAAGAAGTTTTCGGCGTCGGTAAAGTGGAAGACTTCAACCAAAAGCAGCTTGTCGATCTGTATGCTTGTGTAGAATGCGGACGCTGTACAAATGTTTGTCCGGCCACAGGTACAGGCAAAATGCTTTCACCGATGGATATGATAATTAAAATAAGGGATCACCTCACTGAAAAAGGAGCGGCGGTTACTTCACGCACGCCTTGGATGCCTTCCTTTGCTTTCGCGAATACAAAAGGCAACCAGATTGCTTTTGAAGCCGCAGGAAAAGGACAGGGCGCCAAAGAAATGGCTGCTGCGACAGACGGAAGCTCCGCGTTCAAGTTTGAATATAATATTGAACTGATCGGCGAAGTCATGACGGAAGAAGAGATCTGGGCATGTACCACTTGCCGAAACTGTGAGGATCAATGTCCGGTTATGAATGAGCACGTGGATAAAATCATCGACATGCGCCGCTATCTGGTCCTTACAGAAGGAAAGATGGACGCAGATTCCAAACGGGCCATCCAAAATATCGAGAAGCAAGGAAACCCTTGGGGAATTTCCAAGAAAGAAAGAGAAAACTGGCGAGAGCTTCGCGAAGACGTTTCGGTTCCTACTGTAAAAGAAATGGAGAAAGCCGGAGAAGAATTTGAATACTTGTTCTGGGTCAGCTCGATGGGCGCTTACGACAACCGAAGCCAGAAAATCGCACTTGCTTTTGCAAAAATCATGAATGAGGCTGGCGTCAAGTTTGCCATTCTTGGAAACAAGGAAAAGAACTCCGGAGATACGCCTCGACGAATCGGAAACGAGTTCCTGTTCCAGGAAATTTGCAACAGCAATATCGCGTTATTTGAAAAACATAATGTGAAGAAGATTATTACGATTGACCCGCATGCCTATAATTCCTTTAAAAACGAGTATCCGGAGTTTGGCTATGAAGGTGAGGTTTATCACCATACAGAGCTGCTGGCAGATTGGATCAAGGAAGGACGCATCACACCGAAATTTGAAGTGGATGAAGTCATCACTTACCACGATTCCTGCTATCTGGGACGTTATAACGAGGTTTATGAACCGCCTCGTGAGATTTTAAAAGCGATCCCTGGGGTGAAGCTTGTTGAGATGAACCGCAATCGTCAAAACGGCATGTGCTGCGGTGCCGGCGGCGGGATGATGTGGATGGAAGAAAAAGCCGGTCAGCGTGTCAACGTGGCGAGAACGGAGCAGGCGCTTGAAGTGAATCCAACGATGATCGGAAGCGGATGTCCATATTGCTTAACGATGCTGAGCGATGGAACAAAAGCGAAGGAAGTAGAAGACCGAGTTCAGACATTGGATGTAGTCGAAATTCTTGAAAGATCGTTGTTTGGTTCATCAAAAGAAAAGGCTCTTTCCTAAAAGATGGATGCTTTAGGAACCTTTTTGTAAAGATACTTCATTGACAAGTTGATTGGAGTGCAAGGTGCGAGACTCCTCGAAAATGAATTTCACATTTTCTTCGTGTGATATAACGCTGCCGAAGCCTTCCTTGTCCTGCGGGAAATGCGGGACAGGTGAGACCCACAGGCGCCTGCGCCGAGGAGGTAGGCGCTTGCGCCGGTAAGACTCACCGCCCGCCCCGCGAAAGTAGGCGTTTACGCCGGTAAAAGCGAGCATCTGAAACGGAAATCAACTACTCCTAAGAGCAGCCAAGGTTAACCTGCTGTCCATTGGCAGCAGGTTAACCCATGGATCTTCGTTGACCGAGCGTTCGCTCGGTACATCTTGAAAGCGTTTTAATTTTACAAAAGGAGAGGATTCTCATGGGTAAAACAGTCATTGTCAGCGGTGTACGTACACCGATCGGTAAGTTTGGCGGATCATTAAGCACATTATCTGCATCTGATCTAGGTGCAGCAGCGATTAAGGAAGCGCTGCAAAGAGCGGATGTCAGAGCGGACCAAGTAGATGAACTGATCATGGGCTGTGTGCTGCAGGGCGGACAGGGGCAGATCCCTTCTCGCCAGGCTGCCAAGAAAGCGGGATTGCCTTGGGAAGTTAAGACCGAGACCATCAATAAAGTGTGTGCTTCCGGAATGAGGAGCGTAACCTTGGCGGATCAGATTATCCGTGCTGGTGATGAAGAGGTCATTGTAGCTGGCGGTATGGAATCAATGAGCAATACACCTTACATTCTTCCAAAAGCTCGCTGGGGCTACCGTATGGGAGACGGCCAGGTGAAGGACTTGATGACACATGACGGGCTTACGTGTTCTTTTACTGGCGTTCACATGGGGACGTACGGAAACCAAGTGGCGCAAGAGCTTGAAATTTCGCGTGAGAAACAGGATGAGTGGGCATTCAGGAGCCATCAAAGAGCCGTTTCTGCAACCGAGAATGGAACATTTGCTCAAGAGATTGTCTCTGTAGAGGTGCCACAGCGAAAAGGAGAGCCTGTTTCTGTAACAGCAGATGAAGCACCAAGAAAAGATACGACCGCTGAGCGTTTGGCTAAACTTGGGCCGGTCTTTTCTCAGGAAGGAACCATTACAGCCGGGAACGCTCCTGGAGTTAACGACGGTGCAGCAGCTCTTGTTCTTATGTCAGAAGAACGGGCGCAAAGAGAAGGAAAAGAAGTGATGGCTGCCATTCTCGGGGCTGCGGCAATCGCTCTTGACGCGAAGGATTTCCCAAAAACACCGGGCCTTGTCATTAACGAACTGTTGAAAAAAACAGGAAAAACGCTCGAAGAAATCGACCTTTTTGAAATTAACGAAGCTTTTGCAGCAGTGGCGCTGGCAAGTGCAGAGCTTGCGAACCTTGATCTGGAAAAAGTAAACGTAAACGGCGGAGCGGTAGCCTTAGGGCATCCGATCGGAGCAAGCGGAGCGAGAATCATTGTTTCATTGATTCATGAACTGAAAAGACGCGGCGGAGGACTGGGAATCGCATCCATCTGCTCAGGCGGCGGCCAGGGTGATGCAGTTCTTATTGAAGTGAAATAAACAAAGGGGGAATCAGAATGAACGTCAAGACCATCATGGTAATCGGAGCCGGACAAATGGGCTCAGGAATCGCTCAAGTATGTGCAATGGCAAATTACAAGGTTTTTCTCCACGATCTTAAAGAAGAATTTGTACAAAAAGGACTGGATTCTATTTCACGGCAACTCTCTCGCCAGGTGGAAAAGGGAAGAATGGCAGCCGAAGAAAGAGAGGCTGTTTTAGAACGCCTCCACCCTTCAACGAGCATTCAAAACGCAGCAGATGCAGACCTGGTCATTGAAGCAGTGGTAGAAAATATGGATGTCAAAACCCAGATGTTTAAGTTGCTTGATGAGATGGCGCCGGAACATGCCATTTTGGCGAGTAACACCTCTTCCCTTCCTATTACTGAGATTGCAGCTGTAACGAAAAGGCCGGAACGTGTGATCGGCATGCATTTTATGAATCCGGTCCCGGTGATGAAACTCGTTGAAATCATCCGCGGACTGCAAACAAGTGACGAGGTATATAACGTCATTGAGACCGTGACGAAACAGGTAGGCAAGGTGCCTGTTGAGGTTAATGATTTTCCAGGCTTTATTTCCAACAGAATCCTGATGCCGATGATCAATGAGGCTATTTTTGCACTCTATGAAGGAGTGGCTGAACCGGAAGCTATCGATGAAATTATGAAACTGGGAATGAATCATCCGATGGGGCCGCTGACCTTGGCAGATTTTATCGGTCTTGATACATGTCTATACATTATGGAAACACTCCAGGAAGGCTTTGGAGATGACAAATACCGGCCTTGCCCGCTTCTTCGCAAATATGTGAAAGCTGGCTGGCTCGGAAAGAAATCAGGTAAAGGGTTCTACACCTACAGCTGATGCAGGAATGCTTGGACAGGGGGAATAAAACGTGAATCTCACGTTTACAGAAGAACAGCTCATGATGCAAAAAATGGTGCGCGATTTTGCACAGAAAGAAATTGAACCCATCGTGGATATGATGGATGAAAATGATCAGTTTCCAACAGAAGTTGTAAAAAAGATGGCTGGACTGGGCCTTATGGGGATTCCCATACCCGAGGAATACGGCGGTGCAGGGATGGACTACACCTCGTATATTATTGCCATTCATGAATTGTCAAAGGTGAGTGCTACGGTTGGTGTCATTCTTTCTGTTCATACAAGCGTTGGAACCAATCCGATTTATCATTTTGGAAATGAAGAGCAAAAGCAGCGGTTTATTCCAAAGCTCGCAAGCGGTGAATATTTAGGTGCTTTCGCTTTAACGGAACCGGGCGCGGGTTCTGATGCAGCAGCCCTCAAAACAAAAGCCGTAAAAAAGGGCGATAAGTACATTCTGAACGGATCTAAAATCTTTATCACCAATGCGGGTGCGGCAGATACGTATATCGTTTTTGCTTCGACAAACCCTGAAGCGGGACCAAAGGGAATTTCAGCTTTTATCGTAGAGAAAGGCTCACCAGGCTTTTCGATCGGAAAAAAAGAGAAGAAGATGGGGCTGAACGGTTCGAATACGTGCGAGATTATCTTCGACCAGGCGGAAATTCCAGAAGAAAACCTGCTCGGGACTGAAGGAGAAGGCTTCAAAATCGCATTAAGCAACCTTGAAGCCGGCAGAATTGGCATTGCAGCACAATCACTCGGGATTGCCGAAGCAGGTCTTCAGCATTCCCTGGAATACGCTAAAGGCCGCAAGCAATTCGGAAAGCCGATCGGTGCCCAGCAAGGACTTGCGTTCATGCTTGCGGACATGGCAACAAAAGTAGAGGCGGCCAAACTTCTGACCTACCGTGCTGCTAATCTTCGTACCCTGGGCATTCCGTGCAAAAAAGAGGCTTCGATGGCAAAGCTGATCGCTTCACAGACGGCCATGAAGGTGGCGATCGACGCTATTCAGGTACACGGGGGATACGGCTATACGAAAGAGTACCCGGTAGAGCGTCTGTTCAGGGATGCCAAAGTTTGTGAGATCTATGAAGGAACGAGTGAAATTCAACGTATCGTGCTGAGCAAGCACTTATTACAAGATTAAACTGGGAGGCAAAAGAACATGCAATTTCAACTATCTGAAGAACACGAAATGATCCGCAAAATGGTGCGTGATTTTGCAAAAAAGGAAGTAGAGCCGACAGCTGCAGAGAGGGATGAAGAAGAGCGGTTTGACCGTGCCCTTTTCGACAAGATGGCAGAGCTTGGCCTGGCAGGGATCCCTTGGCCGGAAGAATACGGCGGAATCGGCGGGGACTATCTTGGGTATGTCATTGCGGTTGAAGAGCTTTCCCGTGTCTGTGCTTCAACTGGGGTAACACTATCAGCGCATACTTCACTTGCCGGCTGGCCGATCTTTAAATTTGGTTCAGAAGAGCAAAAACAGAAGTTCCTTCGTCCGATGGCAGAAGGGCAAAAAATGGGAGCCTATGGCCTGACAGAACCAGGCTCAGGATCTGACGCCTCCAATATGAAAACAACAGCCAGAAAAGACGGCGATGATTACATTATCAATGGTTCTAAAATCTTTATCACAAATGCTGGCGAAGCTGAAATTTATGTGGTGTTTGCGATGACAGACCAATCTGCAGCACACCGCGGCATTTCCGCATTCATCATCGAAAAAGGAACACCGGGCTTCTCCTTCGGTAAGAAAGAGAAAAAACTCGGGATCCGTTCATCACCGACATTGGAGCTCATTATGGAAGACTGCAGGGTTCCTGCAGAGAACATGCTCGGCAAAGAGGGAGAAGGCTTTAAGATCGCCATGATGACACTTGACGGCGGACGGAACGGGATCGCGGCGCAGGCTGTCGGAATCGCGCAAGGTGCGTTGGATGCTGCTGTAACCTATGCCAAAGAAAGAAAACAGTTCGGAAAATCCATCGGACAAAATCAGGGAATCGGGTTTAAATTAGCCGATATGGCCACAAAAGTAGAGGCTGCAAGACTGCTAACCTATCAAGCAGCGTGGCGTGAAAGCGAAGGCCTCCCATATGGAAAAGAATCCGCGATGTCCAAACTGTTTGCCGGTGACATCGCCATGGAAGTAACGACGGATGCCGTGCAAGTATTCGGCGGATACGGGTATACAAAAGAGTATCCTGTTGAACGGTATATGCGCGATGCGAAAATCACTCAAATCTATGAAGGAACACAGGAAATACAGCGGCTGGTTATTTCCAAAATGCTTCTGAAAGATTAAGGAGGACAAAAATGCACCCTTTGGCCGAACGCATAAAAAACAAAGATGAACGAGCGCTTGCGAGAGCCATTTCCTATGTTGAGAACGATCACCCCGAAAAGCTTGAACTGTTAAAGGACATTCATACTCTTCAGAAAAAGGCTCATTATGTGGGCCTTACTGGTTCCCCTGGTGCAGGCAAGAGCTCCCTCGTCAACCGGCTGATCACCTTTTTGCGCAGCAAGGGCATGACGATCGGTGTGGTGGCGGTTGATCCGACCAGCCCGTTTAGCGGCGGCGCTATTCTTGGTGACCGGGTGAGAATGAGTGAACACTTTACAGATCCAGATGTTTTCATCCGCAGCATGGGAACAAGGGGAAGCCTTGGCGGTCTTGCCAGGACAACAAAGGAAACCGTTCGGCTGATGGATGCTTATGGTTTTGACGTGATCCTCATCGAAACGGTGGGGGTTGGCCAGTCGGAGCTTGATATTATGAAAATTGCCGACAGCATTGCCGTGGTACTAAATCCGGGAAGCGGTGATGTGGTTCAAGTTTTCAAAGCAGGAATCATGGAGATTGCCGACTTGTTCATCGTCAATAAAGCCGATCTTCCCGGTGTGCCAAAGCTTTTGTCTGAAATTGAAGCAATGCTTGATCTTGTGAAACATGATGCACCATACCGTCCTCCGATCGTTCAGACGATCTCTGTTCAGAACAAAGGGCTCCAGGAGGTATGGGATCAGCTGAGTGCCCACCGCCAATACCTTGATGAAAGTGGTGAGGGAGAAGAGCGTCGGGTCCGCAGCCTGAAACAGGAAGTCATAGAAGTCGTGCACTACGAGCTGATGAGAACCCTTCTTATGAGAGAGGAAAGCAATGGGTATTCATGGCTTCCCGATGTGCAGAAAGGGCAGCTTGATCCGTACTCGGCTGCAGAGAAAATCCTCGAGGATTGGGAGAAAAACCAGGACAGAAAAGAGTGATTGCTTTGGGAAGAAAGGAAGTACCCTCGCTTGTAAAAGATGAAAAGCTTATCCAGAAAAGGCGCGGAGAAATGGTAAAGGCAGCGGTTAACCTGTTTAAGGAAAACGGCTTTCACCGAACAACAACCCGGGAAATCGCAAAGGCCTCCGGGTTCAGCATCGGAACGCTGTACGAGTATATCCGTTCAAAGGAAGACATCTTATACCTGGTCTGTGACAGTATTTATGAAGGGGTAAAAGAAAAGCTCCATGAACAGATCTCCCTGACAGAGGGCAGCATTGACCATGTAAAAAAAGCGATTGCGGTTTATTTTAATGTAGTCGATGAAATGCAGGATGAAGTGCTTGTCATGTATCAGGAAGCCAAATCACTGTCACGGGAAGCATTGCCGTATGTGCTGAAAAAAGAGCTGGAGATGACAGCCATTTTTGAGGAGCTCCTGAAACGGACGGTGGAACAGGGTGAACTGGATCTGAATGAGGAAGAAGTTAAGCTTCTGGCCCATAACATTTTAGTTCACGGCCAAATGTGGACCTTCCGCCGCTGGAGCCTCAGAAAAGAATATACATTAGAAGAGTATACGAACATGCAGACCTATCTGCTTTTATATGGAGTTTTGAACCGCAGCCTTACAGGCGGAGCCAGGTAATTATGTTGTTTGAGAGGAGAAGGGAAAATGAGTAATCCGAAAGTGTACCAGCCGAAGAACCATATCCGTTTTGTAACCGCTTCCAGTCTATTTGACGGACATGATGCGTCTATTAACATTATGAGGCGTATTTTGCAGTCAAGCGGCGCTGAGGTCATCCATCTTGGGCATAACCGTTCAGTAGACGAGGTTGTGAGTGCAGCCATTCAGGAAGATGCTCAGGGGATCGCTATATCTTCCTATCAAGGCGGCCATGTTGAATACTTCAAGTACATGATCGACTTGTTAAAGGAACGGGGAGCAAGCCATATTAAAGTATTTGGCGGAGGCGGAGGCGTTATTATTCCGCCGGAAATAAAAGAACTGCACAGCTACGGCGTAACCCGCCTCTTCTCTCCTGAAGACGGCAGGATCAACGGACTGCAGGGTATGATCAATTTTATGCTGCAGGAGTGCGATTTTCAGACCGTTACAGAACTGACAGACGAACTTGAGAAGCTTCCTGAAAAGGAAAGCCGTGCGGTCGCCCGCCTGATCACTGTAGCCGAGAACGGGGAGTTCGCTCCAAAGGAAACGGCAGCCACTGCTGAGCAGGTGCTTCAACAGGTGAAAAGCTCGCAGCAAAACGTGCCTGTACTGGGTATTACGGGAACGGGCGGAGCAGGGAAAAGCTCCTTAACCGATGAGCTTGTGCGCCGTTACGTGAATGAATTTGAAGATAAGACGGTAGCCATCCTTTCCATCGACCCTACAAAGCAAAAAACAGGCGGAGCCTTGCTTGGCGACCGCATCCGTATGAATTCCATTTACAATCCTCGCGTATACATGCGCAGTCTCGCAACACGGGGTTCACGGTCAGAGCTTTCTGCAGCTATTCGTGATGCTCTTTCAGTTGTAAAGGCAGCAGGATATGATCTGGTCATCGTCGAGACGAGCGGGATTGGCCAGGGAGATGCTGGAATTGTAGATATTTCTGATGTCTCCATGTATGTCATGACGAGCGAGTTTGGCGCACCTTCACAGCTGGAGAAGATTGACATGATCGACTATGCTGACCTTATCGCGATCAATAAATACGAGCGTAAAGGTTCAGAAGATGCTCTAAGGGACGTAAGGAAGCAATATCAGCGCTCACGCCAATGGTTTGAAAAAGAATTGGATGGTATGCCCGTATATGGAACCATTGCGAGCCAGTTTAATGACGAAGGAACGAATACCCTGTTCCGCGCATTGATCCATACCTTAAATGATAAATGTTCATTAGGCTGGCAGCTCAAGCCTCTGGCTGAAGAAACAGTTGCAAAAAAGAATGTGATCATCCCGGGTGAGCGAAGCCAGTATTTGAATGACCTTGTCTATACAATGAGAGATTACTACAAGACCATGAATGAACAAGTGAAGTACGCAAGAAAAAGCTATCAGCTCAAAGGTTCGATCGAAACCATCCAAGAGATCAACGCCAATGGTGAAGTTGTTTCCACCTTAGAAGAAGCAAGAGATCTAGTAGAGGAGAAGCTTCTTCCGTACTCCAAGAAAACACTCGACAACTGGCCGAAGCTGAGAGAGCAGTACAGCGGCATGGAGTTTGTGACAAAAATCAGAGACAAAGAGATTGTCACAGAGCTTACAACCAAAAGTCTTTCAGGCTTAAACATACCCAAAGTCTCACTTCCGAAGTTTGAAGACTGGGGAGAGATCCTAAAATGGGTGATGAAGGAAAATGTGCCGGGCGCCTTCCCTTATACAGCTGGAGTTTTCCCGTTTAAGCGAAAGGGTGAAGATCCGAAGCGCCAGTTTGCAGGAGAAGGAACGCCGGAACGAACGAACCGACGCTTCCACTATCTTTCAAAAGACGATGATGCCAAGCGCTTAAGCACAGCCTTTGACTCCGTTACCCTATACGGCGAGGATCCTGATTATCGTCCGGATATTTATGGAAAAGTCGGAGAAAGCGGCGTCAGCATCTGTACGCTGGAAGATATGAAAAAGCTTTATGACGGCTTCGATCTGATTGCGCCAAGCACCTCTGTTTCAATGACGATTAACGGTCCAGCGCCAATCATTCTCGCCATGTTCATGAACACAGCGATTGATCAGCAGCTTCAACAATTTGAGCAGGAAAATGGCCGCCGTCCGAATGAAGACGAGTACAAGGAGATTGCCGCCAAGACACTGGCTAGTGTACGCGGAACGGTTCAGGCAGACATATTGAAGGAAGATCAAGGGCAGAATACATGTATCTTCTCGACTGAATTCGCTCTTCGCATGATGGGCGATATCCAGCAATATTTTATCGACCATAATGTGCGTAACTACTACTCTGTTTCGATCTCCGGCTATCACATTGCAGAAGCCGGCGCTAACCCGATCACACAGCTGGCGTTTACGTTGGCGAATGGGTTCACCTATGTGGAATATTACTTAAGCCGAGGTATGAACATTGACGATTTCGCACCAAATCTATCGTTCTTCTTCAGTAACGGTTTAGATCCGGAATACGCGGTGATCGGCCGGGTCGCACGAAGAATCTGGGCAACAGTAATGAAAAATAAATATGGTGCAAATGAGCGAAGCCAGAAGCTGAAGTATCATGTTCAAACGTCTGGAAGATCGCTTCATGCGCAAGAGATCGATTTTAACGACATCCGTACGACCCTGCAAGCGTTGATGGCACTTTATGATAACTGTAATTCTTTGCATACCAATTCCTATGATGAAGCAATCACGACACCGACAGAGGAATCTGTTCGCCGAGCGATGGCCATCCAGCTTATTATTACGAAGGAAATGGGTCTCGCCCGCAATGAAAATTCACTTCAAGGATCCTTTATTATTGAGGAGCTGACTGACCTTGTAGAAGAAGCAGTCCTTCAGGAATTTGAAAGGCTGAATGCAAGGGGCGGTGTCTTAGGCTCGATGGAAACACAGTATCAGCGAGGAAAGATACAGGAAGAGTCCATGTATTATGAGATGAAAAAGCATAATGGAGAGCTGCCGATCATCGGTGTCAATACGTACCTGAATCCCAACCCTCCAAAAGATGAAGAATTTAACATGCAGCTGGCACGGGCAACGAAGGAAGAGAAGGAACAGCAGATCGCCAGCCTCAATGATTTCAAAAACAGGCATGTTGAACAATCGGTTCAAGCACTGCGCAAACTTCAGGAAACAGCCTTGAACGGCGGGAACATTTTTGAAGAACTGATGAAGACCGTCAGAGTAGCAAGCCTTGGCCAAATCACATCTGCTTTATATGAAGTAGGCGGCAAATACCGTAGAAATATGTAAAAACAAAAAATAGAAAAAGAGGGTTAACCCTCTTTTTCTATTTTTAGCTTACTCAATGTTGCAAAAACATCACTAAAGGCATCATCGAACGGGTGTCAGGCACCCGAAGTTAACCCAAAGGTGCCTGACACCCAAATAAAACTAATTGCTTCGTTGAATAAAAACATGGCGATCCAGCCGAATTTGGCTAGAGAACCAAAGTTTCATGCTACGTAGCAATTAGTCTATTTAGGGGGTGCCAGGCACCTTTTGAGTTAATTGATGGTGCCAGGCACCCGTGCAGTGATGTGATTTTAAAAAAAAGATGTCATTCATCTAGCATATCCTTGGAAGATTTGTTTATAATGAAGAGTATAATTCTTCTAGAACAAAACTTGTGCATCTATAACATAAATAGATTTATTGATTTGAAAGGAAGTGCCAACTTGAGTTTAGTCAAATCTTATTCAAAAGATGACATCGTGGAAATGGCCATGGTTGAGATCGCTTTTGAAATTTTAAAAGAAGAAAAACAAACAGTTCCTTTTTATGAGCTAGTTCAGCGTATTAAAGATATGAAGGGATTATCTGATGCTGCAGTCGAACGCCGTCTATCACATTTTTATACAGACATGAACATCGACGGCCGTTTTGTTTCTCTCGGTGACAACAAGTGGGGTCTTAAAGCTTGGTATCCGATTGAGAGCAGTGAAGAAGAGCTTGGGAACACGAACAAGCCAACGAAACGCAAAAAGGTTGTCGCTGAAGATGAAGATTTTGACGAGTTCGAAGAAGACTTTGATGAAGAAGACTTCGATGCTCTCGACGTTGAAGATGAGTTTGCGAAAGCGAGCAGCAGTGACGACGACGATGACGAAGAGGACGAAGAGGAATTGGACGAGGACTTCGACGAATTTGAAGACAGCGAAGAAGAGCTGGATGAAGATATCGAAGACGAAGAAGACGAGGCCGCTGAAGAGGAATTATACGAGGTTGAAAACGAAGATAAAGAAGACAAGTAACACATATGAGATATTCTGCCCGGTGGAGCCTGAAAACAGCGCCCGCCGGGTTGTTTTTTTATAATGTCTAGCTCAGCGTCCAGGACGAAATATGAAACACCATTTCGTCATAAGTCCTCGCAAGACGAAATTTTGAATATAATTTCGTCTTTGGTCGCTTCACTCTTACTCCTTAACACAAAGAGCGTGTTGCTGTGTAAAAGTTCCAGCACTTGTCGGACTTTAGCAGGACGCATCCGCTTTTCCTGTTATTTCTTACTTTTGCAAATTTCTTTCTAGTCCTTGACATTCGATTGGAAAGCCGATAAAATCATTTTTGGGCTAAACGTATATATAAATAATTTTTTGCGGATAAAAACAAAAGTGCCCCCTTTATTGGGGAGGAATCACTTTTGTTTTTTTTTATTTTAAGCTTCTTATACTATATTGTCCTTTCTGCTTGAAACAGAAGCAGAGGGGTATACTTAATTGTGAAATCCAGAGGGGGAATAAAGAATGGCAAAGTATATTTTTGTAACAGGGGGAGTGGTTTCGTCTCTTGGAAAAGGGATTACTGCAGCTTCCTTGGGCCGATTGTTAAAAAACAGAGGCGTTAAGGTAACTACCCAAAAGTTCGATCCTTATATTAACGTGGATCCGGGAACGATGAGTCCTTATCAGCACGGCGAAGTTTTCGTAACAGATGACGGCGCTGAAACAGACCTCGACCTTGGACACTATGAGCGTTTCATTGATATTAACCTAAATAAATTCAGTTCTGTTACAACGGGTAAGATCTACTCTACTGTTCTCCGCAAAGAAAGAAGAGGAGAGTATTTGGGTGGCACAGTACAGGTTATTCCTCACGTCACCAATGAAATTAAAGAGCGTGTATTCCGCGCGGGCCGTGAGACTAACGCTGATGTAGTCATCACTGAAATCGGGGGAACTGTAGGGGATATTGAAAGTTTGCCATTTCTTGAAGCCATTCGCCAGATCAAGAGTGATGTTGGTTCGGAAAATGTAATGTATATCCACTGTACTCTTATTCCTTACATTAAAGCTGCCGGTGAGTTGAAAACAAAACCGACACAGCACAGCGTAAAAGAACTTCGAAGCCTTGGAATTCAGCCAAACATCATCGTCGTTCGAACGGAAATGCCAGTCTCTGACGATATGAAAGAAAAAATCGGCCTCTTCTGTGATATTGATCCAAAAGCGGTCATTGAAGCACGTGACGCAGATACTCTGTACCGTGTTCCGATCGACCTTCAAGAACAAAATATGGATCAGATCGTTTGCGACCACTTAAAATTGGACTGCAAAGAAGCTGACATGGGTGAATGGAAAGGCTTGATCGACCGCGTACTGAACTTGTCAGGAAAAGCAAAAATCGCATTGGTCGGAAAATACGTAGCACTTCAGGATGCCTACATTTCAGTGGTTGAATCCTTGCGCCATGCAGGATATCACCATGATGCGGATATTGATATCCAATGGATCAACTCTGAAGATGTAACAAAAGAAAATGTGGCTGAAACACTGAAGGATGTAGATGGAATCCTTGTTCCCGGCGGTTTCGGAGACCGTGGTGTGGAAGGGAAAATCCTCACGATCCAGTATGCCCGCGAGAACAAAGTTCCTTACCTCGGAATCTGCCTTGGCATGCAGCTGGCGTCTGTTGAATTTGCGCGAAATGTGCTGGGCATGGATGGTGCACATTCCACAGAACTTCTTCCGTCCACCGAGTATCCGATTATCGATTTGCTTCCTGAGCAAAAAGATGTGGAAGACCTTGGCGGTACACTTCGTCTAGGGCTTTATCCATGTAAGCTTAACGAAGGATCCAAAGCATATGATGCTTATCAGGATGAAGTGGTTTATGAGCGCCACCGCCACCGTTACGAGTTCAATAACGAATATCGTGACCAAATGGAGAAGGAAGGTTTTGTATTTTCGGGAACCAGCCCTGATGGCCGTTTAGTCGAAATTATCGAACTTAAAGATCACCCTTGGTTTGTCGCTTCTCAATTCCATCCAGAGTTTATCTCGCGCCCGACCCGTCCGCAGCCTCTATTCCGTGAATTTATCGGAGCTGCTCTGCAAATGAAAAACTAATAAGAAAAGCGTAAGCGCACTTTGCGCTGAAACTGGACATAGCAAACAGAAAACCCGGCTGATTTCAGCCGGGTTTTTTATGATTTTAAGATTAATTTTGCCGGTTGAAACTCAGCATTACCGGCCCTAATTAGTTCTCCGCGTACGGTTTGAGAGGGGGGCGACCGCAGGACAGTGGACGAATATAGGGCCATGCTTTGCTGAATGCGCTCTGACTTGCTGCTGACCTTGGCTGTAAGCACTTTGTAAGAAGGGGCTTATGAAGGAGGCTTTTGCTTGCTCGAAGGAAGGTTGAGGTTATTAAGGGGCTGGATAAGGATTAGGACGTTCGTCCCTCCTTATTACAGAGAATTCGGCAAATATTGACATATTCCTTCATTGTTTTTAATTTTTTTTTTGTAAGGTAATTAGTTTACATAATGGCGGTTTGGACAGTAAATATGCAATTTTGGACAGTAAATTTAAATTTTGGCTCGTATTTTACGCTTTTTGGACAGTAAATCCTGCATCCCCGCCAGTAAATCAATCTTCGTACTCTTCTAGGATCTCCTTTGCGGTTAAAAACAAGGCATGATAGGCGAATAACCCTGCCATGGCCGAAGGAATGCCGATTCGTTCTCCATTTTCAGCCGGAACAAGGCCTTTTTTCACCATTAAATCAATAAATGCATCACAATGTGGAGCCGCTTCTTCCCCTTTTTCCTTGCGTGAGGCAAGAAAAATGATGCTCGCATCTGTGTTTTGTTTGATTTCCTGAAGCAGGCTGAGGACAGGCTCATCGTCATGAAAACGGGCAGATGCGATTACAGTGTCTACGCTTGTTAAGCCGCTGATCTCTGAAGCGTTAAGCCGCTTAGCATTGGAAAAAGCCTCTTGTCCATGGATTCCTTCAGCACACACTGCCTCCATCTCATCTTTTCCTGTAAAATAGACAGTGCCATGCGATAGGACAGTCTGCGCTAAGAGCCTGGCTGCGTCTTCAAAGGCAAATTCATTATCCTGCTGGATTTTAGAAAAAATCCCATTAAGCTGGGTGGAAAATATCTTTAACATAAGATCTCCTCTTCATTTCGGTAGTTTGGTTTAGTATAACGCATTGTTTTTTTTATTTCACTCGAAGCAGCAGGAAAACGACAGGATTCACAGAATTAGTTAGAATATGGAATTGATCGAAAAAATTATGTCAGAGGTGAGCAGGTTGAGTAAAATATTGATTGTGGATGACCAATACGGAATTCGGATTCTTTTAAATGAGATTTTTCAAAAAGAGGGGTATCAGACGTTTCAGGCTGCAAACGGCGTGCAGGCTCTTTCGATCGTTGAAGAGGAAACACCGGATCTTGTGATTTTGGATATGAAAATTCCAGGGATGGACGGACTGGAAATTTTACGCCATGTCAAAAAAATGAATTCCTCCATTCAAGTCATCATCATGACCGCTTATGGCGAATTGGATATGATCCATGAAGCGATAAAGCTCGGGGCCATCACCCATTTTGCGAAACCGTTCGACATTGACGAAATTCGCGCAGCGGTGAGGAAAGAATTACCAATCAGCGCAGGATAAGAAAAAATTCTACAAATCATTGACATATCGGCATTGGTAGCGCTTGCACGCAAAAAGCCTGATTTATTGCGGTTTTCAAGCGCTATTGGTATGCTATAATAGGTTTGAAAAAAGACTAACTAATGTTTAACATATGGCATTTTCGGAAAAAGATTGAAGATGATTCTTTTTTCGTTTTTTTGTGCCAATAGTAAAGGGAGGACATGAAACATGCCTTTAGTGTCAATGAAAGAAATGCTCGAAAAAGGAAAAGCGGAAGGATATGCTGTCGGTCAATTCAACATTAATAACCTTGAATTTACCCAAGCGATTCTCAAAGCTGCTCAGGAAGAAAAATCTCCGGTAATTCTTGGCGTTTCAGAAGGCGCTGCTCGTTACATGGGTGGTTTTAAACTTGTCGTCAGCATGGTTAAAGAACTAATCGAAGAATATAAAGTAACTGTACCGGTTGCGATCCACTTGGATCATGGCTCCAGCTACCAAAAATGTGCTGAAGCAATCCATGCCGGTTTCACTTCCGTTATGATTGACGGATCTCATTTCCCGCTTGAGGAAAACATTGCATTAACGAAAAAAGTTGTAGAACTTGCTCACTTCCACGGTGTGTCAGTTGAAGCTGAACTAGGCCGTATCGGCGGACAGGAAGATGATCTTGTAGTTGATGATGCTGAAGCAGCATACGCTATTCCTTCTGAATGTGATCAGCTTGTACGCGAAACAGGTGTAGATTGCTTTGCTCCTGCACTAGGAAGCGTGCATGGACCTTACAAAGGTGAGCCGAACCTTGGCTTCGACCGCATGAAAGAAGTAAATGAATTAACTGGTGTTCCTCTTGTACTTCATGGCGGAACAGGAATCCCTACACACGATATCCAAAAAGCAATCTCTCTAGGTACAGCTAAAATCAACGTAAACACTGAAAACCAAATTGCGTCTTTCAATGCAGTAAAAGAATTTATTGCTGCCAACCCAGATAAATACGATCCACGTAAATACCTTACTGCTGCCCGTGATGCAATCCAGGAAACAGTTCAAGGTAAAATGCGCGAGTTCGGTTCTTCAAACAAGGCGTAAGAATGATATGAAAATAAAAACGGCTCATGCCGTTTTTATTTCTCTGCATGAAACCGCCTATACATTATAGGCGGTTTCATTTACAATGAAGATGTAAAAAAAGGGTTACTAATTTCGGGTATGAAAGTTGTTGTGTGGAAAAGACTAAAAGGGAATTTAGACATCGTGTCTGTACAACCACTTTAATATAGGAGTGAATGAATAATGAAATTTTTTATTGATACTGCAAATATTGACGAAATCCGCGAAGCACATGAGCTTGGCATCTTATCAGGGGTTACAACAAACCCAACTTTAGTGGCGAAAGAAGGCGTTGATTTTCATGACCGCATTCGTGAGATCGCTGCTCTTGTTCCTGGTTCTGTTAGTGCCGAAGTTATTTCATTAAAAGCGGAAGAAATGATTGAAGAAGGAAAAGTGCTTGCTGCTATCGCACCGAACATTACGGTTAAAGTTCCGATGACTACAGAAGGCTTGAAAGCAGTAAAGGCGTTTAGTGAAATGAACATTAAAACCAATGTTACATTGATCTTTAATGCCAACCAGGCGTTATTGGCTGCAAGAGCGGGTGCTACTTATGTATCACCATTCCTTGGAAGACTCGATGACATCGGACAAGATGGTTTAGGATTGATTTCACAAATCGCTGAAATCTTTGCGATCCACGAACTTCCTGCCCAAATCATCGCAGCTTCTGTCCGCCATCCGGTGCACGTAACAGAAGCAGCCCTTCGTGGAGCACACATTGCAACGATTCCGCTCAAGGTCATCAAGGGCCTCGTGAGCCACCCATTAACTGACCAAGGGATTGAGCGTTTCTTAAGCGATTGGGAAGCTGTTAAAAACCGCGGCTAGAAGATACTATAACCTATCCAAGCACCACCTCCCGTGGTGCTTGTTTTTGGTTTTTTACCATAAAACACAGTTTTCTTATCAAAGGTTCTTTTCTAAAAGATTGTTGCTTTGGAATCTTCTTGTAAAGAGGCTTCAATGACAAGTTGATTGGAGTGCAAGGTGCGAGACTCCTCGAAAATGAATTTCACATTTTCTTCGTGCGATATAACGCTGCCGAAGCCTTCCTTGTTCTGCGGGGGAAGCTTGACAGGTGAGACACGCAGACGCTTGCGCCGAGGGGCTCAGCGCACGCCCCGCGGAAAGCGAGCATCCTGAAGCGGAAATCAACCACTCCCAAGAGCAACAAAGGTTACAAAATAGATTACCATAAAAAACCAAAAATTAGCATGATATTCCAGTTGTTGAGAATACTACAAGCAACAACGACTGGAGTTAACCGCTTGATGCAGAAGGGAGCAAACCATGGAACAGAAGCTTATGATTGAAGGGGGTTATCCCCTTGAAGGAACCGTTCATATTAGCGGAGCCAAGAACAGTGCGGTTGCATTAATCCCTGCTACCATTCTTGCAGAATCCCAAGTCATCATAGATCAGCTGCCTAATATATCAGATGTACGTTTGTTAAGAGATTTGTTGGAAGAAATCGGCGGAGAAGCCGAATTGGATGAAAATAATTCATTGACTGTTAATCCGGAAAAAATGATTGCTATGCCGCTTCCCAACGGAAAGGTTAAGAAACTTAGAGCCTCTTATTACCTCATGGGTGCTATGCTTGGCCGTTTCAAAAAAGCTGTCATCGGTCTTCCGGGAGGCTGTAATCTTGGCCCAAGGCCTATTGATCAGCATATTAAAGGATTTGAGGCATTAGGTGCAAAAGTTACCAATGAGCAAGGAGCCATCTACCTACGTGCAGATGAGCTCATCGGCGCACGAATCTATTTAGACGTAGTGAGTGTTGGCGCGACAATTAACATTATGCTTGCTGCGGTTAGAGCCAAGGGCCAAACCATCATTGAAAACGCGGCAAAAGAGCCTGAAATTATTGATGTTGCCACTCTTCTTACGAGTATGGGAGCAAAAATTAAAGGTGCAGGTACAGATGTGATCCGAATCGATGGAGTTGACCATCTTCACGGATGCCGCCACTCTATCATTCCAGACCGAATCGAAGCAGGTACCTACATGATATTGGCAGCAGCGGTTGGCCAGCAAGTATTAATAGATAATGTTATTCCGCTTCATTTAGAGTCATTGATTGCCAAGCTCCGGGAAATGGGCGTTCATATAGAAACAAAAGATGATCAAGTCCTTATTCATAACAGCGGAAATCCGTTAAAAAGTGTAGATATTAAGACTCTGGTTTATCCTGGTTTTCCTACGGATCTTCAGCAGCCGTTCACTTCATTGCTCACGAAAGCGGAAGGAACGAGTATCGTAACGGATACCATTTATTCTGCACGATTTAAGCATATTGATGAGTTGAGAAGAATGGGTGCCAACGTGAAGGTAGAAGGCCGATCTGCCATAATTAATGGACAGGCCCGCCTTGAGGGTGCCAAAGTAAAAGCCAGTGATCTCCGTGCAGGAGCGGCTCTTGTGGTTGCCGGTCTTATGTCAGAAGGTATCACAGAAGTTTCAGGTCTTGAACATATTGATCGCGGCTACGAATCACTTGTTGATAAACTGTTGGGGCTTGGCGCGAAAATCTGGCGTGAAAACCTTGATGTCGAGGAAATGGAAGAGATCGAGAAATAGGCGCTTTCGACAGGTGTCTCAGCTTTTCAATATGATCCAGCTTCAGTGTCCTGGTCCTCGATGGATGAAAAGGAACATCTCTTTTCATCCTTGGTCACTTCGTTCTTGAGCAGAAAACAAAGAACGTTTTATGCTCAAGACCTCCAGTGCTAGTCGGACCATAACGGCCACTTCAGCATTTCTAATTTTTGTAAGCGTTTTTCTAGAAGGGGGAAGTTATTTCAATGGAACGTAGTTTATCAATGGAACTAGTACGTGTTACAGAAGCCGCAGCACTTGCTTCAGCCCGTTGGATGGGCCGGGGCGTAAAGGATGAAGCAGATGATGCAGCAACAACTGCCATGCGCGATGTTTTTGATACTGTCCCGATGAAGGGAACGGTCGTCATTGGCGAGGGAGAAATGGATGAGGCTCCTATGCTTTATATTGGTGAAAAGCTGGGAACAGGCTATGGCCCGCGTGTAGATGTAGCGGTAGATCCTCTCGAAGGAACGAACATTGTGGCTTCCGGAACTTGGAATGCTTTAGCTGTTTTGGCTGTGGCGGACCACGGAAACCTTCTGCATGCACCGGATATGTATATGGATAAAATTGCCGTAGGTCCAGAAGCGGTAGGCCAGATCGACATCGATGCACCAACCATCGACAACCTAAGAGCCGTTGCCAAAGCACGTAATAAGGACATTGAGGACCTTGTTGCCATCGTCCTTAACCGCCCAAGACATGAGAAAGTCATCCAGGAGATCAGAGAAGCTGGTGCAAGAATTAAGCTGATTTCTGATGGTGATGTGGCTGCAGCCATTAATACAGCATTTGAAGGAACAGGCGTGGATATCTTATTTGGATCAGGAGGAGCTCCTGAAGGTGTCATTGCCGCAGTAGCTTTAAAGTGCCTTGGTGGAGAAATACAAGGTAAATTGCTTCCCCAAAATGACTCAGAATTAGAACGCTGCCGCAGAATGGGGATCGCCGACATTAATAAAGTCCTCCGTATGGAAGATCTCGTCAAAGGCGATGATGCGATTTTTGCTGCAACAGGTGTAACAGACGGAGAACTCTTAAAAGGTGTCCAGTTTAAAGGGACGATCGGTACGACGCACTCTGTCGTCATGCGTGCAAAGTCAGGTACCGTTCGATTTATCGATGGGCGCCACAGTCTGAAAAAGAAACCTGATCTTGTCATTAGACCATAGTCCTTTTTATATAGTCCGGCGCCTATCTCTTCTGCATCATTTGTTCGGAAGAGGAAGCGTCCGGATTTTTACTTTTTTCATCCTGTCTTTATCTATGACTTGATTAAACCCGCAATTTGTGGTTAAAATATGAAGTACTGTTTATTTATAATATGAAATTTCCACTTCTGGTTTACTTACTTCAATAGTATCCTTCCAACCCTTCATTTCTGTTGCCCTGTTCTTTCATAAAAAACGATTAAAACAGAAAACACAGTGTTTAGAAAATAGAATAAAGTGTGGTGTCATTATGGGCTTAGTATTATCTGAATTAGAAACAAAAAAATTAAAAGAATTATATGAACTTGCAAGACAATATAGAGTTCCTTATTATGGGAAATTAACGAAAAGAGAATTGATGTTTTCCATTCTTAAAGCACAGGCTGAACAGGATGGATATTCATTTATGGAAGGGATTCTCGAAGTTATTCCGAATGAAGGCTTTGGATTTTTGCGTCCGATCAACTACTCTCCAAGTTCCCAGGATATTTATATTTCAGCCTCGCAGATCCGCAGGTTTGATCTAAGAAACGGGGACAAGGTTTCCGGTAAAGTCCGTCCTCCAAAGGAAAATGAACGTTATTATGGATTGCTACAGGTTGAAGCGGTAAACGGCGAGGATCCAGACACAGCAAAAGAACGTGTTCACTTCCCTGCATTAACGGCTCTTTATCCTGAAAAGAAAATGGTGCTTGAAACCGAGCGCACGAATCTTTCAACCCGTATCATGGACATGATTGCACCGGTTGGCTTCGGTCAGCGCGGATTGATTGTCGCGCCTCCTAAAGCTGGTAAGACCAGTCTTTTAAAAGAGGTCGCACACAGCATTTCGACTAACCATCCTGATACTGAACTGATTGTCCTGCTGATCGACGAGCGTCCGGAAGAAGTAACAGATATTGAGCGGTCCGTTAAAGGCGATGTCGTCAGCTCTACGTTTGACGAGGTACCGGAAAACCACATTAAAGTTGCAGAGCTCGTATTAGAACGTGCAATGCGCCTTGTGGAACATAAAAAAGATGTTGTTATCCTGTTGGATAGCATTACACGTCTTGCCCGTGCGTACAACCTTGTCATTCCTCCAAGCGGACGTACATTATCCGGGGGGATTGACCCGGCTGCTTTCCATCGTCCGAAGCGCTTTTTCGGGGCTGCCCGAAACATTGAAGAAGGCGGGAGCTTAACGATTTTGGCAACGGCTTTGGTTGAGACGGGCTCTCGGATGGATGATGTGATCTATGAAGAGTTCAAAGGGACAGGCAACATGGAGCTGCACCTTGACCGTAAGCTTGCTGAACGACGAATCTTCCCTGCAATCGATATTCGCCGATCAGGTACGAGAAAAGAAGAAATGCTTATCCAGAAGGATCACCTTGAATCGTTATGGGCGATCCGAAAAACAATGGATGATTCGTATGATTTCGTAGATACGTTCATGAAGCGTTTACGAAAAACAACCAACAATGAGGATTTCTTCGCGATGTTTGAGGCTGAGAAGTCAGGCACGAACAAGCGCGTAAAATCATTGTCGAATTCCTGAAGAATATAAAGGGAATGCTGTTGCAAAATGAACAGCACCCTGTTATACTACTGCTATGTGCTTATTTTAACTCTGGGTCCTCAGGATTCAGGGCAGAAGGAGTTGAGAACGAAATGAAACCAAATTTACATCCGACTTATAATAAAGTTGTATTTGTTGATGCGAGCAGCGGTTATAAGTTCTTATCCGGCTCTACAATGTCTTCTAGCGAAACCATTGAATGGGAAGATGGAAATACTTATCCTGTCATCAAAGTGGATGTTAGTTCCGATACACACCCTTTCTATACTGGGCGTCAGAAGTTTACAGATGTCGGCGGACGTGTTGACCGTTTCAAAAAGAAATACAATCTTAAGTAATATGCTGCAAGTTGTAAGGGGCAAGAGAACTTCTTGCTCCTTTTTTTTGTAAATAAAGAGAAATTTGCCGCCTCGTTATAAGGCGTTCAGCTAAATAGATGAGTACATAATATATGTAAATACCATGCATGGGAAGGGGAACAGAAACATGTACGTAATGAAGCAGAATGGCTGGGTAGAAGTCATTTGTGGAAGCATGTTTTCAGGAAAATCAGAAGAATTGATACGCAGGGTGCGCCGGGCGAAATATGGAAAGCTTGAAGTTCAAGTCTTTAAACCACTGATCGACAACCGTTACAGTGAAGAGTCAGTGGTTTCTCATAACGGTACCGCAGTCATTGCCCGACCGGTCGAAAAATCAGTTGATATCCTGAAAAGTGTTTCTCCTGACACTGAAGTGGTAGCCATAGATGAAATTCAGTTCTTTGATGAGGATGTCATTTCTGTCGTTCAGGAATTAGCCGACCATGGAATTCGGGTAATAGTTGCAGGACTTGACCAGGATTTCAGAGGCGAACCATTTGGCCCGATGCCAAAGCTTATGGCGCTTGCTGAAAGTGTAACGAAGCTGCACGCGATCTGCATGGTATGCGGATCACCGGCCAGCCGTACACAAAGGCTGATCAACGGAAAACCGGCTTCTTATGATGATCCCATTATTTTGGTAGGTGCATCAGAATCATATGAACCACGCTGCCGCCATTGTCATGAAGTGCCGGGAAAGCCGAATAATCTGCTCGCAAGCTTAGCAGAACAATCAGAATAAATGAAGGATGATCCTCTTTAAGGTGCCAGGCACCTCATTGAGATTCATCCTTTTTTTGTCTGTATTTTTTTAGGCTTAACACAAACCCTAAGATTACGGGAGGTGTTTTCTGTGAAAAATACAGGAGTTTTCCTTATCCTTGCTTTACTGCTGACGGCATGTTCTCCGACGTCTAAAGATCATTTTGAACCGACGGCGAATGAATCAGCCAAGAATATGAAAGACAACATGTGGGGACATGGGATTATTAATTACCATGTGACAAAAAATAACCCAAAGTTCAACTATAGTTCTGAAACGAATAAGAATCCCAATGACTATCAGAAATTGAATACAGCCCGATTTGATATCTCTGATGATCAGGACAAAATTCGTGAGGCGGTCGTCAGCCAGACGGGCATCAACCCTCAGATGGTGACCATCAATGGAAACTATGCACATATTCATTTAAACGTGCCTTCAAGTGTATCTGACCGTAAAAAAGAGAAGATGCGCCGAGACATTAAATCAGCAGCAGAGCAGGCCGTTCCACGCTATAAGTTTTCAGTTAAAGTGGACAGCTAAGAAAAGCGCAAGCGCCCTGCTTAGGTTCGACAAGCGCTGGAACTATTACACAGCAACACGCTTTTTGTGTTGAGGTGGAAGAGTGAAGCGACTTCGAGAACCTGGGCGCTGGTGCTGGACAATACATCTATGACTATACATCAGGTGAAAAAACGGCAAATGTCCGTGCTTCCCGCACAGACAAATGCCGTTTTATTTTTTGGCTCTTCTCGCAGCCTGCTGAATCGGATCCCATACCCCGTTATATGGAGGAGCATAGCAAAGATCCAAATCCTCGAGTTCGTGCAGGTCCATTTTGTGAAACATGGCTGTGGCCAAAACATCCACTCTTTTGTCCACCCCATGCTTGCCGATAAACTGCCCGCCCAGAATGCGCTGGTTGTTTGCGTCAAATATGATTTTGACGTGCAGCGGTTCTACTCCAGGAAAATAGCCGGCAATGTCTTTTGCACGCGTCATTACTGTTTCAACCGGGAAGTGGAGCTTTTCCGCTTCTTTCTCGGATATTCCTGTTTTTCCAAGAGAAAGGTCCATGAACTTAATGATTGAGGAGCCGACAATTCCTTTGAACGTCTGCCTCTTTCCTGACATGTTCAGGCCTGCAATCCGGCCTTGCTTGTTCGCTGTTGTGCCAAGAGGAATATGATCATCCATTTCTTTGATCAGGTGGTAATGGCTCGCGCAATCTCCAGCAGCATAGACATCTTTCACATTGGTCCCCATGTACCGGTTGACAAGGATGGCTCCGCTCTCGTGAAGCCGGATCTCCGTATCTTCGATCAATGATGTATTCGGCTTTACACCAACAGATACGATGACCATGTCCGTTGGATAGTCCCGTTTGTTCGTCTTTACGAATTGAACCCGGTCATCTCCCTTAAACCGCTGAACTTCTTCATTCAAACAAACCTCTATGTCATGCTTTTGGGCTTCTTCATGGATCAGTTCTGCCATATCGGAATCAAAGATGGCGCCTAGCTGGGGCCCTCTTTGGATAATCCTTACCCTTTTCCCTAAAAGCCTAAGATTTTCTGCCATCTCAAGCCCGATATAGCCTCCACCGATAATGGTGACGTCCTGGATGGAAGGATCAAGGTCCTTCTTGATTTTCTCAACGTCAGGAATCGTTTTCACAACATGGATGCCTGGCAGGTGCCTTCCTTCCCATTGCGGCATGACAGGGCTGACCCCCGTTGCAATCAGAAGCTTGTCATATGAAAAAACAAATTCCTCATTTGTTTTTGTATGTATGCCGTAAATGGTCTTTTCCCCTGGATCAACCCGGGTCACTTCATGATAGGTTCTGGCGTCCATTCCATACTTCTCCCTGAAGGTGGTTACATCGCGGGCAATCAGTTCTTCAGAAGATGGAATGAGTCCGCTCACTACATAGGGGAGTCCGCATTGGCCGTAAGAATAGATGCCCCCTTTTTCAAAAATGGTGATGCTGGCCTCCGGATCGTTGCGGACGATTTGCATCGCAGCACTCATCCCGGCCGCATCTCCGCCGATAATACAATAGTTCATACTCTATCCCCTTTCTGTTCTTCTATTGTATTCCCCTTCGTTTTCTTTTAGTCATCGTTAAATGGGTGTTCGCTATTCTTGCACCGTATCCTTTTTTTCTTTCAACACTATCTGTACCAACAAGAACCTGCCGGCGCTGTCGAACAATCATAATAGAGAGGTGTAGAAAATGCTGGATATCTTATCGAACGGAACGGACTGGAACGACCATCCTGTTCCGATCACCACACTTATCAAAAAGTTGAAAGAGAAGCCGCTGGATCCTATCTATGAATCCATGGGAAATTTTATTGTGAAAGTCAATCCGGTTACTGATACGCAGCACGACATACGGCACAAAGGTTGTACCCAATTTTTTGGCCACTTTGCAACCATTCCCTTTGTTTTCAATATTATAACCGATGAAAAAGTCGTGATTGAAGAACTGACAAAGGCCATCCGCATGAATCAGCAGCGACTGGATTACGAAGCGCTGAAAAACCATACATCCATGTATTAAAAACCTTTGCCCGGCGCATCCCTATAGAGTACGATAAAAGAAAGAGCGGGGGTGCAGTTGTGGAAGGATCCATTATAGCTTTGAATACTGGAAAGGCAGATGTTCTTTCGTGGCAGGGAAAAGACATAAGCTCGGCGATCAATAAAAAGCCGTCCCGTGGTCCATTATTCTTGTCAAATCTTCAATTTGAAGGAGATATACAGGCGGACACCGTGCACCATGGCGGTCCGGATAAAGCAGTCTGTGTCTATTCTCATAATCATTATGCGTATTGGGAGAAAGGGCTGGGAATCTCTCTGGACGTACCCTCTTTCGGTGAGAATCTTACCGTTGAAGGCCTTACCGAAAAAGAGGTCTTTATCGGTGACATCTTCCGGCTTGGGGAGGCACTGGTCCAAGTGAGCCAGCCGCGCCAGCCTTGTTTTAAGGTGGCTGCCAAACTCAAACAGCCGTTGATGATCAAATATATTCAGGATACCAGTTTCTCCGGCTATTACTTGCGGGTACTGGAAGAAGGCACTGTCAGCCCGGGAGACAAGCTTGTTATTGAAGAAAAACATCGAGCCGGGATCTCTGTCGAATTTGTTAACAGAATGACATACATAGACAAGGAAAACAGAGAAGGGCTTACCATGCTTGCCGGTCTGAATGAACTGGCAGAAGGCTGGCGCTCAGCTATGAAAAAGAGATTAGACTCTCTCCTCGGGCAGTACCTGTAGCTCCGGGGATTTCTTTTTGCCTTCAAACCGTCAAAACACAGTCTGAAGGCTTTTGACGGGTGACCTCCCCTGTATTATAATTAGAATGTTATGCCATTAAAATGAGGTGAAAAGCGTGTTAGAACGTTTAGAAACGATAGAAGCCCGATACAATAAATTAAATGATCTATTAAGTGACCCAGAAGTCATTAGCGATACGAATAAATTAAGGGAATACTCCAAAGAACAGTCTTCTCTTCAAGATACAGTAGCGGTTTACCGCGAGTATAAAGAAGCAAAAGAAGGGCTCGACGAAGCAAAAGCAATGCTCGAAGAAAAGCTTGATGCCGAGATGACCGCCATGGTGAAAGAGGAAGTTTCCGAGCTTGAAGATAAGATTGAAGAGTACATTCAGCAGCTGAAAATCTTGCTTCTTCCAAAAGACCCGAACGATGATAAGAACGTAATCGTCGAGGTACGCGGAGCAGCAGGCGGTGACGAAGCCGCCCTATTTGCAGGCGATCTTTACAAAATGTACAGCCGCTATGCCGAGGTGCAAGGCTGGAAAACAGAAGTAATCGAAGCAAGCTACACCGAGCTTGGCGGCTACAAAGAGATCATCTTCTTGATCAACGGCAACGGGGCATACTCCAAGCTGAAGTATGAAAACGGAGCACACCGCGTACAGCGTGTTCCTGCTACAGAGTCCGGCGGCCGTATCCATACGTCTACAGCGACAGTAGCGATCCTTCCTGAAGCAGAAGAAGTGGAAGTTGAAATTCATGATAAGGACGTCCGTGTAGACACGTTTACGTCAAGCGGACCGGGCGGACAGTCGGTTAACACGACTCAATCCGCTGTTCGTCTGACGCATATTCCAACTGGAACCGTTGTTTCCTGTCAGGATGAAAAATCACAGATCAAAAACAAGGAAAAAGCGATGAAGGTTCTTCGCGCACGTGTTTATGATAAAATTCAGCAGGAAAAACAAAAAGAATACGATGAAAACCGTAAATCTGCAGTGGGTACCGGTGACCGTTCAGAACGGATCCGTACGTACAACTTCCCGCAAAACCGTGTAACGGACCATCGCATCGGCCTGACTCTTCAAAAACTGGATCAAATTTTGCTCGGCAAGCTGGACGAATTCATTGAAGCATTAATTACAGAAGACCAGACAAGCAAAATGAAGGCCCAGACGGAAGCATAAGATGAAAGCGATGAAACTGCATGAAGCCCTGAACTGGGCTTCATCTTTTTTAACGAAAAAGGGACGGGAACCTCAAGCCGGGGAGCTTCTGCTTCGTCATGTACTTGGCGATCTGAGCCGGACGGAGCTGCTTCTTGGTTTGGATGAAGAGCTTCTTCCAAAGCAGCAAGAGGCATTTGAAGCAGCTGTACAAAAGCATGGCGATGGAGTGCCTGTCCAATACATTATTGGTTTTGAAGAGTTTTACGGAAGACGCTTTTCGGTGAATAAAGAGGTGCTCATTCCTCGGCCGGAAACAGAAGAGCTCGTATATGAAGTGCTTCAGCGCTCCATGATGAGGTTCCCTGGCATAGAAGAGATCCAGACAGTCGATGTCGGGACGGGGAGCGGTGCCATTGCCATTACGCTGGCACTGGAAAATTCTCGTTTTTCGGTAACCACGATCGATATTGCTGAGGAATCCCTGGAAGTCGCAAAGAAAAATGCTGAAGACCTTGAGGCATCTGTTCGTTTTATTCATGGAGACCTCCTTCAGCCTCTGATCGAGGGCGGAGAAAAAGCAGATATCGTTGTGTCGAATCCTCCTTACATTCCTGACCGTGAAATAATGGAGCTTGAGACGATCGTTAAGGATCAAGAGCCTTTCCGTGCACTTAGCGGCGGTGAGGACGGCTACGTATTTTACAGAAGGTTTATGGAAGAGCTGCCCCTCGTTCTGAACGCACAAAGCATTGTTGCCTTTGAAGTCGGCCATGATCAGGGCCAGACGGTGGCTGAAATGCTCAGGGTCACGTTCCCTGGGTCGGTTGTTTCGGTAGTAAAGGATATCAGCCAAAAAGAACGGATGGTTATCGCGGAGATTGGCTTTTAAGAAGAGTGGAAGGGGCTCTCAGCTGTGCTGGGGGCTTCTTTTTTGTGGCCGGAAGAACCGAATTGAACGACACTGGCGCTGAATTGAGCCGAACGGAGAATAATTGAGCGAAACAAGCAATAACTGATCCGAACTGAATTTTTCAGACTTATTCGCCAGTCAAACGCAACTCAATATCATCTATTCTCACATCCTAAAAATTGACGAAATACCTACTTCTATTGTAGGATTACTATTAATTAAATAAATCTTATCCAGAGCGGTGGAGGGACTGGCCCTATGAAACCCGGCAACCTATTTTTAGAAGGTGCTAAATCCAGCAGGAGTAGATCCTGGAAGATAAGATGGAGCGGTCAAAAACTTCCCCTTATCTAAAGGGGAAGTTTTTTTTAGATAGTCGGAGGGTCAGGCCGTTGTCCTGACCGCTCCTCCGCACTGAAGGGATGGACTTTCAGGGTTTCTTTTAGTGGCAGAATGTTTTTAAAAGGCAGAGGGGAGAAAAAGGTAGATGAGATTTGGATTTTGGTTGCCGATCTTTGGTGGATGGCTGAGAAATGTGGAAGATGAGAACATGCCGCCGACGTTTGATTATGGGAAGAAGGTTATTCAGTCCGCGGAAAAATGGGGGTTTGACACGACGCTGATCGCGGAACTGTATTTGAATGATATAAAAGGGCCGGAGCAGGACTCTCTGGAGGCTTGGACAACGGCAGCGGGTCTCGCGGCCGTAACGGAGAAAATAGAAATTATGACAGCGGTAAGGCCGGGATTCCATAATCCTGCTGTAACGGCGAAAATGACGGCGAACATCGACCAAATGAGCGGCGGGAGGTTTACACTTAATGTCGTCTCCGCCTGGTGGGAAGAGGAAGCGAAGCAGTATGGCGGCATTTTTACTGCCCACGACGAAAGATATGAGCGTACGCAAGAGTTTCTTGATGTTCTAAAGGGGCTGTGGACAGAAGAAACCTTCAATTATTCCGGCAAGTTTTATCAGTTTAGCGATACGAAACTTTTCCCTAAACCTGTTCAGCGGCCAAATCCCATTTTGTATGCTGGCGGAGAAAGTGAAAGGGGTAAACAGGTTATCTCTTCCTCCTGTGACGCCTACGTCATGCATGGCGGCACTGTCGAAGAGATCGCCGTTAAGATCAATGACATGAAGAACCGCCGCGGGCAAACAGGGAAAGAACCTTTATCTTCGTTCGGCATGGCGGCCTATGTGATCTGCCGGGATACTGAAGAAGAAGCCCAAGCGGAACTGCAGAGGATTACAGATGTAAAAGAGTCCAGCGCATATGCTGGGTTTAAAGATTTTACGAGCAAGTCGCAGCTTGAACAGCAGATTCAGCTGTACGACTACTCTGTTTCCAACCGGGGGCTGAGGCCGAATCTGATCGGCACACCTGAACAGATTGCGGAGCGGATTGCAGCATATGAAGAAGCCGGCCTCGGACTCCTTTTACTGCAATTCTCCCCTCAGTTAGAAGAGATGGAACGTTTCTCAAAACAGGTGATGCCTTTGGTGGAGAGCTATCGGAAAGAACATGCGAAATAAGGAGGATGACCATGAAAAAAGTATATATCATACATGAGAACGATGAATGGACAGATCATCTCACAAAGAGACTGGATGAGCTGCAAGTGCCTTATGAGGCATGGCATCTCGATCAGGGAACGGTTAATCTGGCAGAAGCCCCGCCCGAGGGCATTTTTTACAGCCGCATGAGTGCTTCCTCACATACAAGAGGACACCGTTATGCACCGGAACTTGCTGCCGGTGTCATTGCCTGGCTGGAAAAGACGGCACGATCTATACGTATGATATCAATACGAACACCAATTACAACTCTGATGCTGAAGCGGCTGCCGGAAAATATGGCATGCTGGAGCTTGCGGAATTTTTGCAGCTGCAGCTTGATTCATTGAATGCAGCAACCGCGCAATAGACAAAAAGAGCCTCCCGCCAGTAGCGGGAGGCTCTTTGTTTTTTCATTATCTACATGAAAAAGGGGGTGATAGGGATGTCCTTACTATAGCAGACCTCCTACACTACAGAGGAATTATGTGACCTTTTTGATATGTTTAATAAATTTGTGACAAAGTCCGTTATTTCACAGCCGGTTTCTGTCATATTTTTTCGGTATTTGTTTACTAGATTCATAGTATGATTTCTCCTTTCCGTGGCCACAATGAGGATAGAAAAGGAAAGGGGAGTTTTAAACATGAAAAGATCAAAAAAATCGCTAATGACTATACTATTCCTATCGCTGATCGCGATGCTGCTGTTTTTTGAAACCCAAACGAAGGTGGCCGATGCCACTATGAATGCCTCTGCTAAAATTCCAAGTGATGCCATCAGGCTACGGATTCTGGCAAACAGTGATGCGGAAAAAGATCAGGCACTGAAAAGAAGAATCCGGGATAAAGTGAACGAACAGATCACAACCTGGGTGGGTGGCCTGGATTCACATGATCAGGCCGAAAAAGTGATCCGAAAACATTTGCCTGAAGTTGAAAACGTGGTAAAGTCCTACTTGAAAGATGCCGGGCTCAACATTCCCTACAAAGTTCAATTCAACAATCATGTCGCCTTCCCGACAAAAATGTACGGAAATAATATCTACCCTGCTGGAAAGTATGAAGCGGTCCTCATTACACTTGGTAAAGGGAAAGGAGCCAATTGGTGGTGTGTATTGTTTCCGCCTCTATGTTTCCTTGATTTTGAAAACGGAGACGCCGTTAAAGCGGATCAGAAGGGTGTAAAGGAAGTGGCCTCAGGACCAGCTCAGGACGCACCTGTTGTTCAAAAGCCTGAGGAAGAAAAAATAGAAGTTAAATTCTTTCTGGCAGACTTATTTACCTCCATCGCAGATAAGATCGGGAGTCTTTTCTCTTAAAAGCCCTGCATAACTTTCATGGTTGTTTCATAGACTTTTATAAAAAATGCTAGAGGGGTGAACACCATGACAATTCGTTTACGGGCGGCTATGCCGCATGAAGCAGGAAGTCTCGGTGACCTGGTAAAGCAGGCAGGTCTCGGAACTGACGGGATCAGAGAGGGAATCGAGAACTATCTGGTTGTGGAAAATGATAAAGGAGATACGATCGGAACAGTGGGCCTGGAAAGAGTTTGCCAGGACGGGCTGCTGCGTTCCTTCGTCATCAAGAAAGAATATTCGAGTGAACAACTATTTCTGCGATTGATTCAAAGAATTTTGCTATACTGTAAGGAAAAAGGAGTGAAAACCCTGTATCTGCTTACGAAAGCTGTTCACCTTTTTGAGCCTTTATCGTTTCAGCCGGTACCTGAAAAAGGGACTCCTCCCCATATTGAGAATACCGCCCATTACAAGAAAACAGCTGGAAAAGATGTTGTACTCCTGTACTGCACCTTGAATGACAAATAATTATCCACAAGTTATGCACATTTCTGGAGCGTTTGTGTATAACTTGTGGATGATGTGCGAAATGAGCGTCAGAACACAGATTGGGCGATTTGAAAGGATTTTTCACATGATAGAGTATAAAACCGAAGTATGGTCTGTGGATAAAAAAATGGATGAAGAAAAAGAATATCCACAAATTACGCAAGCTTCCTTGTGGATAAAGAAAAATGAAGTGGTGGCGTTCCCTACAGAAACAGTTTATGGACTTGGAGGAAACGCGCTCAGTGATGAAGCCATCGAGAAAATTTTCCGGGCAAAGGGAAGACCGAGTGATAATCCGCTGATCGTTCATATCGCAAGTACTGAACAGCTTGAGGGGATTGTTGCTTCCATCCCGGAACGTGCAAAAAAACTGATGGATGCGTTCTGGCCGGGTCCCCTGACACTGGTTCTGCCCAAGGGAGAGG
The DNA here is from genome assembly GCF_036216745.1 of Fictibacillus sp. B-59209. Classification (NCBI taxonomy): domain Bacteria; kingdom Bacillati; phylum Bacillota; class Bacilli; order Caryophanales; family Fictibacillaceae; genus Fictibacillus; species Fictibacillus sp. B-59209. The sequence goes on from NZ_JARMMC010000009.1 coordinate 48,723, forward strand.
ATGTGGCCGGCCGGGTGACAGCGGGGTTATCCACAGTAGCTGTTCGTATGCCTGATCATCCCGTTGCCATGAAACTGATCAAGGAATGCGGTCTTCCGCTGGCGGCTCCCAGCGCCAATGTCTCTGGAAGGCCTTCTCCAACGACTGCCCAGCATGTTTATGAGGATTTAAAAGGTAGAATCCCTGGTATTCTGGACGGAGGGGCAACAGGGGTCGGTGTGGAATCCACAGTGGTCGACTGCACGGCCGAAACACTTGTCATCCTTCGCCCGGGAGGAGTCACGAAAGAGCAGCTTGAAGAGGTGGCGGGTGAAACATCCATGGATCCTGGACTCCTCAATGAGAAGGAAGCACCCAAATCTCCGGGCATGAAATACACGCATTATGCGCCGGATGCTCCACTTTATCTTGTGGATGGCTCTCCTGCGTTTTTGCAGGAGCTTGTGGACAAGCAAAAAGAAGCAGGGCGAAAAATCGGTGTTCTCACTTCAGAAGAAAATGCATCCTTTTATCAGGCTGATACGATTATTCCGTGCGGGTCACGTGAAAAGCTGGAAAGTGTCGCACATCATCTGTACGACGCTTTGCGGGCGTTTAACGAGAGTGATGTGGATATCATTTATGGAGAAGTGTTCCCGAAAAAGGGCGTAGGTGCAGCCATTATGAACAGGCTTGAGAAATCGGCAGGCGGACAGATCATTAAAGAATAGAGCAAAAAAGAAGGGGCTGTCCTGAAAGTCGAAAATTGACCTTCAGGCAGCTCCTTTGACGTGAAAAATCTTCAATGAAAAGTTGATTGGAGTGCAAGGTGCGAGACTCCTGCGGGACTAGCGTGACAGGTGAGACTCCCGCAGGCGCTTGCGCCAAGAGGCTCACCGCACGCCCCGCGGAAAGCGAGCAGCCTGGAGCGGAGATCAACAGCTACCAGACTTCTTGGACAGCCCCTTTGTTT